>JBGPJN010000007.1:0-27854 GCA_041485445.1 Dehalococcoidia bacterium | reverse complement strand
CCCTTTACCAAGGGGGAGTCAGAGGGGGTCGTAAGCGTAGGAGCGCGGGTCAATGGACTCAAGCGGTCTGGGTGGCGACGACATCGAAGTAGATCAGCCTCCGGAATAAGGTCCTCTCTCCTGATTTCAGCCCACTGCTGAACTCATCCAGCCGGCGGTAGAACTTGCTCAGGCATTGGTTAGCCGCCTGGAATGAGCTGTCAAAAACCGACAGCACCACCAGATACTCCCAGCCGGCAACCTCAGGGTCTTGATAAAGATTTAGCTCGATCCGGTTTAGAGGCCAGTTTTCCGACCCGGAGGCGGAGTGGACCTCAGCGATGACCCGATGGACTAGCGGCCCCAAGTTCGCCTTCTTCCCATGGCCCACGAGCCGGTCCAAGTCTTTCGGCATGAAATTGCGCGAGACAGGCAATAAAGAACTGTCAGGTTGTCGCATCCTAATCTTCCAGCCCCCCTTTAGGCCCCATTATACCCTCGGCGGCAAGCAGGGGCGCCCCGGCTGGTCGGGGCGCTCCCACCCTCACCCCTCCCTCGCCCGCGGCCGGGGCAGCAGCCAGAACCCCAGCCCGCTGATGACCACCAGGGCCAGGGCCGGCCACAGCACCCAGGTGTAGCCGCCAGTGCGGTCGTAGACCCAGCCGGAGTACACCGGCGCGCTCACGCCCATCAAGGACTGCACCGCGATGACCCCGCCCCGCAGGGTGGCAAAATGCCTGCGGCCAAACAGGTCGCCCAGCATGGCCCAGCCCAGGCCCCAGCCGGCCTCGTTGGGCGCCAGCAGCAGCATCACCACCAGCATCTGCCACACCGCCACTTGGTCCAGCAGGGCCAGCAGCAGCACTCCCCCGGCGGCAACGAAGCTCCCCAGGGCGGCGATCTTCTGCTTGGACCACCGGTCGCCCAGCCAGCCCATGAGCAGCACCGCCGGCGCCCAGGCCAGCGCCCAGAACCCCATGAGGTAGCCGCCGGTGGGCTCGCTGATCCCCTTCCACACCATGATGGCCACCAGGTGAATCCCCATGGCCCCCCACACCATGCTGCGCAGGCCAAAGCACCAGGCCAGCATCCAGTAGGTGGGAGTATGCAGCGCCCGCCGCAGCGGCACCTCTCCGGCGGCCCCGACAAGTCGGGGCGCCCGCCCCGCCGCCGGCGGCGCCGCGCCGGCGGGGAGCGGCGGGTCACCGTCGGGTCGTAGCCCCATGCTCTCGGGCGACCGGCGGAGTTGGGTGGACAGGGGCAGGACAATGGTCCACATGCCCAGTCCAGCAATGAGCGCCGTGGTTTGCCACCCCACGGTCTGCACTCCCAGGGCAAAGAGAGGCGGGATAATGGCGCCGCCAAAGGAGTAGCCCGTCTGCGCCACCGCCATGGCCAGGCTGCGTCGCCGCAGGAACCACTGGGTGATGGCGGTGGCGGTGGCCGCACCGAAGCCGCTCTGCATCCCCACACTCACCAGGCCCAGGTACACCACCAGGAACCAGGTGTAGCTGCTGGTCCAGTACAGCAGAACGAACCCCAGGCCGCCCAGCAGCGCCGCAAAGGTCAGCACCCGGCTGGGGCCGAACCGGTCAATCAGCGGGCCGACGATCAGCCCCAGCGCGCCGCCGATGATGCGGGCCAGGGAAAAGGGGACTGAGACGGCGGTGCGGCTGACCTCCAGGTCGCGGCTGATGGGCAGCAGCAGCACTGTGAAACCCAGGAAGTAGGTGCCGTCGGCCAGGGCGTTAATCAGAAAGCTGGCGGCGGTGATGCGCCAGCCGTAGTAGACGCCGCGGGTGCGCCGCCGGAAGGCCCTGGCGATGGTCCCTGGCCCCATACCTAGCGCAGTTCAGGAGAGTGCGGACGGTGGGTCAACGCCAGTCGCCCCAGGCCACCGCACTCTCAGGGGTGACCTTGATCACCGGGCTGGCCTGGAGGTCCATCTGCCGGTACTGGGGGTACTTGGCTCGCAACAGCGCGACGGCTCGGGCCTGCTCTTCACCCGTCTCCAGCAGCTCCGCCGCGCCGGTGACCAGCAGGTACCACAGGCCGCGCCAGTCTTGGTCGTACCCGTCCACCACCAGGGCCACTTGGGGGTTGGCTTGAATGTTGCGCACCCTCCGCAGGCGCGCCACCGGGATGCGCTTGGGCTTCTGGTCCAGGGCCGAGTAAATGAACCGGCCGTCGCAGGCGTGGCAGACGGGCATCACGTGGGGCCGGCCGTTGGCATTGGCGGTGGCCAGGTGGGCGATGGGACTGGCGGCCAGCCGCTGGACCTGGGCGGGGGTCAATTGAACGTGCGGCAGGCGGCCACCACTACGCGGGGAAGGCCATAGGGTCTTCCAGGAACTCGATGTCCTCCAGGGCGGCACGGGCGGCCTCTTCCAGGGTGGCGTCGCCGTCCTTGATGCAGCGCAGCAACGCCCGCTTGGCCAGGCTGCCGCCGATCTGGCCCAGGGCGCCAATGCCCGCCAGCTGCACCTGGTAGTCGTCGTCGCGCAGCAGGGAGAGGAGGTGGGGCACCACGGCCTCGTCGCCCAACTCGCCACACGCCTGGGCGGTCTCGTAGCGGACCACCGGCTCCCGGCTCTGCAGCTCTTTGATCAGCACGGAGAGCCAGGCGGTGTCGCCGGTGCGTCCCATGGCGAAGATGGCGCTGGACTTGAGCTTGGGCTCCGGGCTCTTGTAGGCCCACTGGACGAACTTGTGCACCTCTCTGCTGTTGAAAGGCGCCACCGCCTCCAGGCTGCGCCGCCGCACGTCCAGGTGTTCGTTGGCGTCCTGGAGCACCTTCATCAGGCTGTCGCGCACCAGATTGCAGTCCTTGGCCAGGAGCTTCCCATCCTGGGCCAGGGAAGCAAACTTGCCCAGGGCGTTGGCGGCGGCGGCGCGCACCTCCGGGCCTTTCTGGGAGTGCAGGACCTGCACCAGCGCCGGGATGGTGGAGCGGTCCTCATACTCCCACAGGCCCTCGATGGCTTTGGCCAGCACCTCTTCGCAGCTGCTCTTCAAGCACAACTTGAAGACGGCGAAAAAGTCCAACTCCGGACTGTCCTCGGCCAGCCTCAGCAGGGAGTCGGTGAACTGGGACTGGCGGCTGGCCGGGAGGCCAAACCATACCTTGGCGAACGCCCCCAATTCCGAGGGGGAAAGGTCCGAGAGCTCGGCGAAGTCCGAGTTGGTGAACTCGCCGGAGGGATTAGCCAGGATGTCGAGGAAATACTGTAACGGCATGGGCTGCTCCTCTAAGGTTTGGGTAGCATTGGCTACTTGGACTTAGTATGCAGCTCGGGGATGGTTGACCAGTCTGCTTTCCAGGGGCCGCCAAGGCGCCGCCGGTGGCGTGTCCACCTGGGATCCACCCGTCGGGCAATTTGTGAGCAGGTAGAGTATAGCATAACCTTACAGGTACACAACCATATCTCGGGCACCTGCGCAGGGCCTTTTGGTTCCCCCCACGGCAGGGGCAGGCCAAGTTGACTTCACCCGGGCCACCCGGCGTCAACAAACCTGGGGCGGAGGTAGTGGGTCAGATAGGACCTCGTCATTCCGGCGCAAGCCGGAATCCATCAGCGCATCTCGACCACCCCGATACCATCGGGGTACCTGGACACCGGCCTTCGCCGGTGAGACGCATAAAGTCCCCGTTCCCTACCATAATTATAAATTATACAGACCTACTACCGTGGCGGTCCGCGGCGCCGGGCGCAGGGCGCCGCAGCGATAGAATGGCGCGCGGCAGCTCCTCCAGCAGGTCGGAAGCGATGGCGCCGGTGTCGCCCAGGCGCCGGGTTACCGCCTCCGCGGCCAGCCCGTGAACGTAGACCCCCAGGCACGCGGCGCCGGCGGCGGGCAACCCCTGGGCTAGCAGTGCGGCGATGACGCCGGTCAGCACATCGCCGGTGCCCCCGGAAGCCAGGCCAGGGTTGGCAAAGGGCGATACGCGCACCAGGCCGTCGGGCTGGGCGATGACCGTGTGGGCGCCTTTCAGCACCAGCACCACGTTCCAGCGGGCCGCCCACTGGCGCGCCACCGCCACCCGGTCCTGCTGCACCTGGGCCGTGGTCAGCCCCGTCAGCGTGGCCATCTCCCCCGGATGGGGCGTCAGCACCACCGGACCGCCCAGACGTTGCCACCACTGGGGCAGACGGGCCAGGTTGTTCAGGCCGTCGGCGTCCACCACGGTGGGCAGGGCCAGCGGCGGGCCGGCCAGCAGCAGGCGCTGGATGAACTGGGCGGTGCCGTCGGTGCAGCCCAGGCCGCAGCCCGTTAGCAGCACAGTGTAGCGGCTGATCTGTTCGCGGAGCAGCGGCGCGGCATCGGGATGGACGCAGCCCTCCCGGTCCTCGGGCAGGGGCAGGTGGATCACCTCGGTGAGCTTGACCGCGGCAATGGCGTCGGTGCTTTCGGGGGCGGCCAGGGTTACCAGCCCCGCGCCCGACCGGATGGCCGCCTGGCAGGCCAGGTAGGCCGCCCCCACGTAATTCCGGGAGCCAACCACCGCCAGCACGTGGCCAAAGGTGCCCTTGTGGGAGTTGAGGGGCCGCTGGGGCAGGGCGCTGCTGGCCCAAGGGCGGGTCAGCAGCTCCAGGGGTATCTCCGCCTCCTCCTCCATCCCGGCAGGCAACCCGATGTCCGCCACCTCCAGCCGTCCCACTTGGGCCGCGCCGGGGAAGGTCAGGAGGCCCGCCTTGGGAAACCCCAGCGACACCGTCACGTCGGCGGCGGGGCAGGCCGGGTCCGCCTGGCCGGTATCGGCGTCCAGGCCGGTGGGCAGGTCCAGCGCCAGCACCAGGGGACGCCTGGGGTCCCCCCGCCGGGCCTCCAGCCGAGACATGACCTCCCGCATCGCGCCCTCCAGGGGCCGGGAGCGTCCGGTGCCCAGCACAGCGTCAATCACCAGTCGGCAGCCGGGGCCCAGCAGCCGGTCCAGCGCGGCCAGACCGGGGTCCTGAGCAGCCCACTGGACCATCACGCCAAACTGCCGGGCCAGCGCCTGCTTGGGGTCGGGGTCGGGCCGGCGGGTGACCACGTAAGCGGTGACCTGCGCGCCCCAGCGGGACAGGTGCCGGGCCGCCACCAGGCCGTCGGCGCCGTTGTTGCCGGGGCCCACCAGCACCACCACTCGCGCGCCCGCCACAGGGCCCAACTCCCGGCGCGCCGCTTGGGCCACCGCCAGGCCCGCCTGCTCCATGAGGGCGTCTGCGCTCACCCCCCGGCGCTGGGCCGCCCGCTCCAGGGCCGCCATCTGGGCCGCGGTGACGATCTTCATGGCCCAGCCCGACGGCTTTGGGCCACCACAAAGGCCACCGCGTACTCCCGGGAGTGGGACAGGCTGAGGGACATCTCCAGCACGCCCAGGCGCTGGGCGCGGGCCTCCGCCCGGCCGTGGAGCAGGATGCCGGGAGCGCCGCTGGCCGCGCGCACTACCTCGATATCCTTCCAGCCCACGCCCCGGACACCGGTGCCCAGGGCCTTCATAACCGCCTCTTTGGCGGCGAAGCGGGCCGCCAGGTTGGGCGCCCGGCCCCGGCAGTAGGCGATCTCGCCGGGGGTGTAGATGCGCTCCAGGAACCGCGGGCCGTACCGCTCCACCACCCGGCGGATGCGAGGGATCTCCACGATGTCAACGCCGGTGGACAGCATCACATCTGGCTCAAAGGGCTTGGCCCGCATGCCCCGGCAGGCCCAGGTTTTCCAGGATGCGCGATACCGAGTAGCTGCGGTTGAGCACGTAGAAGTGGACGCCGGGCACTCCCCACTGCTGCAGCTCCTCCACCTGACGGGTGGCGTACTCCACGCCCAGCTCCCGCACGGCGGAGTCGTCGCCGCCCAGGCGGTTCAGCTGCCGGTCCAGGGCCGGGGGGATCGTGGCGCCGCACAGGGAAGTGAACCGCCGCACCTGCGCTGCGTTGAGGATGGGCAGCACGCCGGGCAGTATCGGCACAGTGATGCCGGCCTGGCGCGCCCGCTCCATGAACCGGAAGAAATGGGCGTTGTCGTAGAAGAGCTGGGTAATCAGGAACTCCGCGCCCAGGTCCACCTTGCGGCGGGTGTGCTTCATATCCGACTGCAGGTCCGGAGACTGGGGATGCCCTTCGGGGTAGCAGGCGGCGGCCACACTGAAATGGAAGCGGCTGCGGATGTGCTGGATCAGCTCGCTGGCGTGGCTGAAGCCGCCCGCCGCGGGCACGAAATTGGTCTGGCCGCGGGGCGGGTCGCCGCGCAGGGCGATCACGTTCTCGATGCCCGCCTGGTCCAGCCGCACCAGCACGTCGTGCACCTCCTCCCGGGTCTGCCCCACGCACGTCAGATGGGCCATCACCTCCATGTCGGTGGTGGGTTTGACCTGGCCTTTAACCTGGATGGTAATCTCCTCGGTGAACCGGCGGGTGGCGCCGCCGGCCCCGTAGGTCACCGAGACGAAGTCGGGCCGGAAGGCGCGGAGCTGGCCGATGACCTGCAGCACCTCCGGGATGCCCTCCGCCGCCCGGGGCGGGAAGAACTCAAAGGAGATGGTGCGGCGCTGCTGTAGGATGTCCGTAATCTTCAACGACATTTCCTGATCCATGGCTCCGGCGGGCCAATCCAACATAGCGTGGGGCCGGGTCCCGGTCAAGATAGTGGAGTCGCTGGGCTGTATATATATGTGCCGCGTCGCCAAGGCACGTCACACGGGGTCGATGAGGTACACCGGATATCGCTCAGCGATCGCCTCGAAATCGGACAGCGGTGCGCCGGCCGGGAGCGGGAAGTGCCGGCGGCCGCTGTACGCGATGCGCACGTACTCCCGGAGGACGGGCGCCCTCTGCTCCGGCGGCACCAGCACCAGGTGAACGCGGCGCCGGCGCCCATGGCGAAGCACGGCGTCGCCACGCGCGGCCTCCACGTTCCTCACCCACTCAGACCGCGGGCCGAGCATCGACACGAGGTAGCGCTGGCCTGCCACGGTGGCGATCACCACTGGGTTCGCGCGCCTGCGGCCGGAGGCGCGGCCACGAACTTCCAGGGCGGCCGCGTACTTCGGCGGCAGCCCAAGACCGGACCACCAGCCTTGAAATCGGTTGTACCAGCGGCCAAAGCGCGTCGGACGCCAATCGCGGTAAAACAGCCGCATGAATGCGCTGCGTTCCGCCGGGTCGGAACTTATTGAGCTGCCCAGCAAGTCTGTTCTCCTGGCCCGCCGTAGATGCCGATGAACAACCACCCAGCGGCGATCATCAATCCAAATTGGCCAAATTGGCGCCACACCGCAAGGCAGGAGGTCTGCCGCGACATCCGCCGCAGGGCCGTCGCCGTCAGAAGCGGGGCTGTCGTTTCTCCTTGAACGCCTGGATGCCCTCAGCCGGATGGGGTGACGTGGCCACGTACTGGGCGAAGGCCTGGCGCTCCAGGGCGATGCCGTCCCGCAGGGGCAGGTCCTGGCCCCGCCGCGCCACCGACTTGATCCAGCCCAATCCGGGGCGGCTCTTATCCCGCAAGGGCGCCACCAGCCTCTCCAGCTCGGCGTCCAGGGCCGCGGCCGGCACGGCCCGCAGCACCAGCCCCCAGGCCGCGGCCTCGGCGCCGGAGAGCCAGCGCCCGGTGGTCAGCAGCTCCATGGCCCGCATCATGCCGATGCGCCGGGGCAGGCGCTGAGTGGAGCCGCCGCCGGGCATCAGGCCAAAGTTGGCGTGCTGGTCGCCCAGGCGGGCGTCCTCGGCGGCCAGGGACAGGTCGCAGGCCAGCATCAGCTCCAGGCCACCGGCTAAGGCGTAACCGTGCACAACTGCGATGGTGGGGAAGGGCAGCCCCTCCAGTTGGAACAGGCAGCCGTTGAGGCGCTGGAGATATGCGCTGAGCTGGTCCGGCTGGCGGAACGCCGACTCAAAGTAAAGAAGGTCGGCGCCGGCGCAGAAGGCCCGGCCCTCGCCGCGCACCACCAGGGCCTTGAGGGCCTGGTCGCCGGCCACGTCGGCCACGGGCATGGGAAAACTCCGCCAGCAGCTCCGGGCTCAGGGCGTTGAGGGCGCCGGGCCGGTCCAGCCGCAGGGTGGCGATGGCGTTTTCCTTGGCCAGCTTGATGTTGGTATACTCCACCGGGCACCTCACTTGTGAGCGTGTCGAAGAGAAGGGAGTTTCTCCCCCCTACCAAGGGGGAGTTAGAGGGGGTGGTACGGCCCCTCCTAACCGTCGCTACTATAGCAGACCGAATCGGACGAGTGCGTGCCACGCAGGGGCGAGGCATGCCTCGCCCCTGCACCGGTGGGAGAACCCGACTCATGTCCCAACACCATCAGCCCGCTGCCATCCTCCACGTACGGGTGCAACCCCGGGCCTCCCGCAACGAAGTCTTGGGCTTCAACGGCCCGGTGCTGAGGGTGCGGGTAACCGCGCCGCCGGAGGCTGGCCGGGCCAACGACGCGGTGGTGGCCCTGCTGGCCGAGGCCCTGGGCGTGCCCCGGAGCCGGATACGCATCCTCCGGGGGCACGCGGCCCGGAACAAGGTGGTGTTGGTGGAGTCCCTCACCCAAGCGGAGGCGGCCCGCCGCCTGGAGGCCCGATAAGCGCGGGCCTCGCACTCCTGGGACTGGCTGGCATCCCGGCCGCCCGGTATAATTAGCATACTTATACGTCGACTACCATCTGATTGGGTCGGCGGGCGTGGTGAAGGTGACGGCACCGTGCAGAACCACCTGAACTTTGGCTGGATCCTTGAGGGGTCGCTGGCCGGCGCCCAGGGACCCACCGACCCTAGGGACCTGCTGTTTTTCAAGCGCAACGACATCATGGCCTTGATCCGGATGGAGGAGCGCACCATCTCCGGCGAGCCCTGGGACCTGGTGGAGCTGTTTGAGCCAGTGCCCGATTTCATGCCCCCAACGCTGCACCAAATCCAGCGCCTGGTGGCGTTTATACAGGCGCAAATTGAGACTTGGGGGCGGCCGGTGGTGGTCACCTGCGCCGCCGGCATCGGCCGCACCGGCACGGTGCTGGCCTGCTACCTGGTGAGCACCGGCTACGCGCCCAAGGAGGCCATCCAGCTGGTGCGGGGGTTGCGACCGGGGTCCATCCAGACGCGGCCCCAGGAAGCGGCGGTGCATGACTACGCCGACTTTCTAAAGTCGCCGCCCCAAGGGCCAGGCACGTAGTGGCTACGCCGCCGGCGCCCATCCAGGTGCCTCCTGTCCTGCTGGAGCAGGTCTACCGGGAGGCGCGGCGGGCCTTCCCCCACGAGTGCTGCGGCTGGCTGGCCGGGCCGCGGGACGGCCCGGAGGTGGACCGGGCGCGGCCCTGCGTCAACGCCCAGGAGTCGGGCGGGCACCCCACCGTGGCCCAGCGCGGCGCCGAGTCGGCCTACGTGCTCAGCGGGCCGGACCTGCTGGCCCTGAACCACTCCCTGGAAGGCGCCCAACCCGCGCGGATCATCTACCACTCCCACCCCAACGGCCGGGCCTACTTCTCCCCCACCGACCGGCAGGTGGCCCGCAGCCCCTGGGGCGACGGCCCCGCCTACCCGGTGCAGCAGCTGGTGGTGGGCATTGACCCCCAGCGGGTGGTGGAAGCGGCGCTGTTTGCCTGGTCCGACGCGGCGGGCGACTTCGTGGAGCTCGCCCGGTACCGGGGCGCGGCGATTTAGGACACCTGACACAATCGTTGCTCCCTTTCCCTTGATGGGAGAGGGTTGGGGTGAGGGTGAACCTACCCCAAAGCCGCCACAATCCGGTCGCCCATCTCCTTGGTGCCCACGCGGGTGCCGCCGGGGGTGGCGATGTCGGGAGTGCGGCAGCCCTGGCCCAGCACCTGGTCCACCGCCCCCTCCACGCTGGCCGCTTCCTCCGTCAGCCCCAGGGAGTAGCGCAGCAGCAGGGCCACGCTGAGGATGGCGCCGATGGGGTTGGCGATGCCCTTGCCCGCAATATCCGGCGCCGTGCCGTGGATGGGCTCGTAGAAGCCCCGCACCCTTTGGCCGGGAACCGGCGCCGCCGGCAAGCTGGCGGAGGGCAGCAGGCCCATGGACGCCGCCAGCACCGCCGCCTCGTCGGTGAGGATGTCGCCAAAGGTGTTCTCCGTGACGATGACGTCAAAGCGGGCCGGGCGCTGCACCAACTGCATGGCGCAGGCGTCCACCAGGATGTGCTCCAGGGTCACCTCGGGGTACTCCTGGCCCAGGCGGGTGGCCACCTGCCGCCACAGGCGGGAGCAGTCCAGCACGTTGGCCTTGTCCACCGACGCCAGCTTGCCCCGGCGCTGGCGCGCCAGCTCGAATCCCACCCGCAGCACCCGCTCAATCTCCGCCTCGGTGTAGCGCATGGTGTCCACGGCGGTCCAGCCGTGACGCGTCTGCCGCCGCCCTTTGGGCTTCCCGTAGTACAGGCCGCCGGTGAGCTCCCGCACCACCATCAGGTCCACGCCGGCCAGCACCGAGGGCTTGAGCACGCTGGAGTCCGCCAGCTGGGGGAACACCTTCACCGGCCGCAGGTTGGCAAACACGCCCAGGTGGGCGCGGAGCTGCAACAGTCCGTCCTCGGGCCGGGTGGGCGCCGTGGGGTCGTCCCACTTGGGGCCGCCCACTGCGCCGAAGAGCACCGCGTCGGCAGCGCCGGCCAGGTCCCGGACCTGGGGGGTCAGAGCCACCCGGTGTTTGTCTATGGAGATGCCGCCCACGTCGCCATACTGGGCCTGGAAGCGATGGCCGAAGGCGCGGCCCACGCCCTCCAGCACCTTCACGCCTTCGGCAGTGACCTCCGGCCCAATGCCGTCGCCGCCCAGGACCGCGATGTTGAACTCCACGGAACGCCTCCTTGAGGTTGCAACTAGACCCGCACTCTATCTCTCCCCATTGGCAAGGGGGAGAAGGGCGGCCTCCACCCCGTCCCCCCTACTTGACGCCTTCCAGTCGCAGGATGCGGACCACCCCCTCTTGATCTCCCCCTTGGTAAGGGGGAGAGAACGCGTTACACCAGGGGCGGCAACACCTTGGCCAGCCAGGGCGTCAGGTCGGCGATGACCTGGTCGGAGATCTGGTGGGCCATCTCATACTCGTGGTACTCGGGCTGGTAACCCGCGCCCTCCAGGAACCGGCGGGTGGCCCGGGCGCTCTCCAGGGAGACCAGGGAGTCGGCGCGGCCGTGGGCCACAAAGATGGGCTGCTCCCGTCCCGCGGGCAACTTGGGCTCCAGCTCCTGGGGGTTGGGCACCGAGGCGCTGAGTGCCGCCAGCCCGGCAAAGGTGTCCGGGCGGCCCAGGCCGCACCGGTAGGTCATGCCGCCGCCCTGGGAGAAGCCCATTAGCACCACCCGCCCCGGCGGGGCGTGCAGCTCCTGGAACACCTCGTCAAAGAAGCCGGCCAGCAGGGCCTCCGACTGCTGCACCTCCTGCTGGACTTGCAGGGGGCTGCCCTGACCTCGGGGCGTATACCACCCGTAGCCCATGTGTCCCATGCCCAGGTTGAAGGTCATGGGGGCGTTGGGAAAGGCGTAGAGGTAGCCGGTGTCGTTGATTGCCGGCGCCAAACCCGACAGGTCCATCATGTTGGCGCCAAACCCGTGGAGCATGATCACCAGGGGGTAGCTCACCGCCGGGTCATAGTCGTCGGGCAGCAGGGTGACGTAGCGCAACCCCTGGCCCTGGTACTGTTTGCCTTTCATCGTGAATGCCCCCGATTTCGTAGCTGGAAAGAGTCCACCAATCCTACCACCAACGGGCCGCTGGGACAAATCCTGAACGCCGGAGTACGCCCTCGTGGTAAAATGCGGCGTGGCTATCATTCTGCATCTTATCAGTCGCGCCGACTGGGAGGCCGCCCAGGCCGCCGGAGAGCACCGGGCTGAGAGCCTGGCCGCCGAGGGATTCATCCACTGCTCTCAGGATGAGGCCCAGATGCTCCGCGTGGCTCAACGCCTCTACCCAGGCCGCCAAGACCTGCTGGCCCTGGAGGTGGACACCGCCCGGCTTGCCGCCCCGGTGAAGCGGGAGCCCAGCCGGTCCGGGGAGCTGTACCCCCACATCTACGGGCCGTTGAACACCGCCGCGGTGGCGGGGGTGCGCCCCCTGCTGCAGGACGCCCAGGGGCGGTTTTACCTGGGCGAGCCGGAGTAGGGTTCGGTCCCGGTTGCCTCGTCGGCGCACCTGTCCCGAGGCCCTCAAATAAACAAGCGCCCCCACCCTGCGGATGGAGGCGCCTACATACGGTGCTCTTGAGGGGCTACTTCTGGGCCAGCAGGAAGGCCACCAGCGCCTCAAATTCGCCCTTGGCCAGGTTGTCCTTGAGGCCGGCGGGCATGCCCCCCGGCGGGAACCCTGGAACGGTGAAGGCGCCGGGCTCCTCTATAGACTGCCGGACGTAGGCGTCCGAACTCATGCCGGCCCTGCGGGAGGACCCCGTTGTGCCGATGTGGGTCAACTCCGGGCCCACGGCCCCGGTGGACACCCCCTGAATGGTGTGGCACGCGAAGCAGGTTCCCCTGCCGGTGAAAACCTCCTTGCCCAGGGCCAGCTTGGCGGCGTCGCCCCCCGTCGTGGTGCCGGAACCCGGCTTGGGCTCCATAGCGCCACCCTCGCCGTGCTCTGGGACGTATGGCACTGCGTTCTCCTGAGCAAACCCCCGCGGCTGGGCCTCCGCCCGCAGCGACCCGAACAGCGTCAGCAGAGCCACACCCACGGTGAAGGCCAGGGCCAGCCCTCCCAGGAAGATCCAGGTGAACAACCGGGCGTCAAACTTCAGGTGCATGTAGAAGAAGATGACGGTGGCGAACTTGACGGCTGACAGGCCCACCAGGACCACCACCAGGGGGATGCCGGTGATGCGCTGGTGGGGGTAGATGATGTAGAACTCTAACATGGTTATGAGGAACAGGACGATTGCCACCACCACGTACTGCCTGAAGGTGGGGTGCCGCATCTGTTCCCCGGCGTGGCCGGTAGTCATGTACCTAACTCCTTACGCCCCGGCTGAGGTCAACCTTACACCGGGAGGACCGAGGACAGCGGGCCGATGAACACGCCAGTGGCCGCCGGCCCGGCATCATAGCCGCCAATCAGGTAAACCAGGGTGAAGATGACAATCCACACGATGTCCACGAAGTGCCAGTACAGGCCCGCGATCTCCACGTCCAGGGCCGTGCTGGGCCCCAAACGCCCCTTGAAGGCGATGATGAAGAGGCTCATCAGCCACACCACTCCCAGGGTCACGTGGGCGCCGTGGAAGCCGGTGAGGGTGAAGAAGGTGCTGCCGAAGAGGTTGGTGTAGATGTACAGGCCTTCCCCGATGCTGAAGGTGTAGAACTCGTAGGCCTGGAACAGCAGGAAGGTGGTGCCCAGCAGAGCGGTGGCCAGCAGCCAGATCTTGATGCCCTTCTGGTCGTTGCGGTTGGTCGCCGCCAGGGCCTGCACCATGGCGAAGCTACTGCATAGCAGCACAAAGGTGCTGATGGTAGTCACCGGAATGTTCAGAATGTCCGTTGGATATGGGCCGTTTACGCTCTGGCCCCGGTAGACCATATAGGTGGCAATCAGGGCGCCGAAGAACAGGCAGTCGGAACCTAGGAAGACCCACATGAGGAGCTTCCGGTGGTTCAGGCCGGTGGTGGTGGCTTCTGCGTGGTGGACCGCTTCTGCTGCGTGGGCCAAGAGCTACACTCCTGTAGTACCGTTTCTCAGTCTAAGATTCCCAGGCGCTGGCTAGTGTTGTGCGCCCTGCGCGGCCCCATGCCCGCCGTGGTGGGCGTCGGGGGCGGACGTCGGCTCGTTGCTCCATCCCACCACGCCGATGAAGGCGATGAGGCCGCCCAGGAAGCTGATGGGGAACTTGATGTAGGGCAGGTCAAAGTGGATCATCAAGCCGCCGCCAATCCAGGCCACACCCACGGCGGTGACCAGCGGCCAGTAGGAAGGGCTGGGCATGTGCACGCTACCCGGCGCCGCCAGGGGCTCGGGGCCGGGCGCCGGCTGCCCCGCCGCCTGGGCCTCCCGCTTGACGATCCAGTAGTGGTCCCGGCCACGGACGTGGGGTATCTCCGCGAAGTTGTAGGCCGGCGGCGGCGACGCGATGCTCCACTCCAGGGTGGGAGCGTCCCAGGGGTCGTGGCCGGCCTCCTGGCCCTTCTTGAGGCTGCGGAAGATGTTATGGGCGAACACCAGGAAGCCGATGAAAAGGAGCAGGTAACCGAAGCTGGAAATCATGTTATAGATTTCCCAGCCGTAGCCCGCAGGATAGGTGTATATCCGCCGCGGCATGCCATCCAGCCCGGCGAAGTGCATGGGAAAGAAGGTGATGTTCATCCCGATGAACATCAGCCAGAAGTGCAGTTTGCCCAGACCCTCGCCCAACAACCTATTGGTGAGCTTGGGAAACCAGTAGTAGATGCCGGCGAAGACGCCAAAGATGGAGCCGCCGAACAGCACGTAGTGGATGTGGGCCACGATGTAGTAGGTGTCCTGCTGCTGGAAGTCCGAGGGCGACACCGCGTGAGATACGCCGCTCAGCCCGCCGATGATGAACAGGGCGATGAACCCAACAGCGAACAGCATGGGCGTTTTGAACTCAAGGGACCCGCCCCACATGGTGCCGATCCAGTTGAAGATCTTCACCCCGGTGGGCACTGCGATGAGCATGGTGGTGATGGTGAACACCGAGTTGGCCACCGGCCCCAGGCCCACGGTGAACATGTGATGGCTCCATACCGCCCAACCCATGATGGCGATGACTATGCCGGAGAAGATGACCACGGGATACCCGAACAGGGGCTTCTTGGAGAAGGTGGGCAGCACCTCCGACACGATGCCCATGGCCGGCAGGATCAGGATGTAAACTTCCGGGTGGCCAAAGACCCAGAACAGGTGCTGCCACAGAACCGGGTCCCCGCCGGCGGTGGTGTTGAAGAAGTTGGTGCCGAAGTTCCGGTCCATGGTCAACTCAATCAGCCCCACGGTGATGACCGGAAAGGCCAGCACCAGCAGGATAGAGGTGAGCAGAGTCATCCAAACAAACACGGGCATCCGCCACAGGCTCATGCCCGGCGCCCGCATGTTGACAATGGTGACCACGAAGTTCAAGGCGCCCGCCACCGAAGAACTGCCCATCACCAGCAGGCCCACCGACCAGAAGTCCAAACCGGAGTTGGGCGAGAAAGCGCGGGAGGTGAGATTGGCGTAGGAGAACCAGCCGGCATCGGGCACCTGCCCCACCACGAAGCTGGCGTGCATCAGCAGGGCCCCAAAGAGGAACACCCAGTAGCTGAAGGCATTAAGGCGGGGGAAGGCCACGTCCCGCGCTCCAATGGCCAAAGGCACCACAAAGTTGAAGAAGGCCACGCTCATGGGCATAATGGCCATGAAGATCATGGTGGTGGCGTGCATGGTGAACATGGCGTTGAAGGTCTTGCCATCCACCATGGTGTTGTCTGGCCGGGCCAACTGCGCCCGCAGCACCCCGGCCTCCAGCCCGGCGACGAGCAGGAAAAGGAGGGCGGTGGACCCATACAGGACCCCAATGCGTTTGTGGTCCACAGTGGTGAGCCAACTCCACACCCCGGAGTACGCCGTAGGGCGGGCCAATACGCCAGTGATCGTTGCCATGTCTGCCTCCGCTGCTGCGGTCGTGAGCCGGTTTACTTCAGGCTCAACAGATACTCAATTAAATCGGAGACCTGGGCATCGCTGAGCTTCACGCTGCCCCTGTCCTGGTAGAGCGCCTTGGCCCGGGCGGCCATGTGGTTGCCCGGTTTCAAGTCGTTGGGATTGTGCAACCATTTGGCCAGGTTGTCTCGATTCAACGGGTCAACGGTGCCCGCCGCGAAGCTGCTGCGGGTGGCCAGGTCGGTCAGGTTGGGCCCCGGCGCGATGGCGCCGCCGGAGTTGAACCCGGCCACGCGGCCGGCCACCACCGCTGGATTGTCCGGGCCGGTGGCGGTGTGGCACACGGTACAGGTGCCGGCCCCCTGGAACACCGCCCGGCCCTGGTTAGCCTGGGCGGAGAGCTGGGGCGGCTGGCCGTAGCCCGCCACCCAAGCGTCATAATCGGCCTGGCTCAGCGCCTGGACCCGGAACTTCATTAGGGCGTGGATCACGCCGCACAGCTCGGCGCACTGGCCGTAGTAGGTGCCCGTCGCATCGGCCTGGAACCACATGTGGTTGGTGCGGGTGGGAATCACGTCCATCTTACCGGCCAGCTTGGGCACCCAGAAGCTATGGATTACGTCATCGCTGTGCAGAGTGATATTGATGGGCCGGGCCACCGGCACCCGCAGCTCGTTGGCCGTGGTGATGACCTTGCCGGCGCCGTCGGCGTTGGGGTACTCAAACTCCCACCACCACTGGTGGCCGGTGACGGTGACCTCCAGCGGCGTGCCAGCGGATGCGGGGGGCTTGTCCAGACGGAACAGCGTCGCCACGGACCACCCGCCCACTCCCAGGATCAGTATGGTAGGGATGATGGTCCAGGTAATCTCCAGGGGAGTGTTGCCGTGGGTCTGGTGGGGCAGCGCCTGACCGGGGCGGCGGCGAAAGCGGATGATGGCGTACAGGAGAATGCCCTCCACCAGGACAAACACCACTACCATCACCCACAGGAGCACATTGAAGAGCTGCAGTTGGTCCCTGGCCACCGGGCCAAAGACCTCCCACGTGGACATATGGGACTGGGGGCTGCACGCCACCAGCAAGGCCAGCACCGCCATTGCCGCCAGCAGCGCGAGGGAAGGGCGGCGCCTCAGCCTAGGCCTGAAACCCTGCGGGGGGATGCCGGCCGCCCCCCCTTTGACGCTCCGTGAACGGAAGGGCAGAAACCCCATGTGGTGACTCCCTTTGCGCTGTACCACCCCAGGCGACTTCCGGAACTGGCCCAGGAACCACCGCCGGCGGCGACAGATGGAATGTGCAAAATTTCACTAGCGGCATATTATCCCAGGGAGACATGGGACTGTCAACGGCGCGGAGGGCCAAATCCAGGGTCGTTCAATTATCCGGCGAACGTTGGTCGAGTATGAGCACCGATGGAATCGGTGCGACGTATCGAGACCACGGGGGACCTGAGTTCGATACGTCCTTCTGCGGAAGGACTACTCAATCAACGCCTGCCCAAATGCTGTGTTGATAACTGAACGGCGCGGCGGGCCAAATTGGCCGGGCAGTGAAGCAGCCAGCGGGTGACGACGGCCCGCCCACCCGGTTCCGGCCCTTCACCAATGAAAGACGCTGTCCACCATCACGGCGGCAAAGAGCAGGGCCAGGTACAGCAGGGAGTAGAGGTACAGGGTGCGGGCCCGTCGCTGGGAGTCCTCCCGCCAGAGGCGCCAGGCCAGCCCGATGAAGCCAAGCCCTAACAGCGTCGCCCCACCCACGTACACCCACCCCACCGCCCCAGTGAAGGCGAACATGAGGGTGAGGGCCACCAGGGCCAGCGTGTACAAGAGGATGTGTAAAACGGTATCCCGGCGGCTGGTGACCACCGGCAGCATGGGGATGCCCGCCCGCCGGTAGTCCTCCTGGATCAGCAGGGATAGCGCCCAGAAGTGGGGCGGCGTCCAGAAAAAGACGATGGTGAACAGGTACAGTGCCGGCAGATCCAGCCCGCCGGCCACGGCCACCCACCCCACCACCGGGGGGATGGCGCCGGCGGCGCCGCCGATGATGATGTTGTGGGGCGTGCTGCGCTTCAGCCATCGGGTGTAGACCAGGGCGTAGAACAGGGTGGCCGCCAGGGTCAGGGCCGCCGCCAGCCAGTGCACCCACAAGTACAGCACCGCGAAGGCCACCACGTTGAGCAGTATTCCAAAGGCCAGGGCCTGGCCGGGGGCGATGCGCCTGCCCGGCACCGGGCGTCGCCGGGTGCGGCCCATCTGCTCGTCAATGTCCCGGTCCAGGTAGTGGTTCAGGGCGTTGGCCCCGCCCGAAGCCAGCGCTCCCCCCAGCCCTACCAGGCCCATCAGCAGCAGCGGCGGCACGGCCTGGGCCGCCAGGAACATCCCTCCGGCCGCGGTGACCAGCAGCAGCACCACAATGGGCGGCTTGGTCAGGGACAGGTAGTCGCGGAGCACCGCCCGCAGCACGCTCAGGGACAGTCCTCGTCCGGCCGGCGCCCCGACTGGTCGGGGCCAAGCTGGCGGCTCAGGCATGGGCCGGACCCCTTTGGGGCGCCGGGCCCAGGCTGGCCGCCTGGCGGCCGGGCAGGCTGAGGGCCGCCACCGCCACCACGCACGCCCAGGTGCCGCTTGCTAAGGCCAAGTGAAGGGCCAACAGGCTCACCGGGAATCCCTGCCAGATCATCAGCGCCCCCACCAGCACCTGGGCCGCAAAGAGGCCGGTCGCGGTGGAGCACAGGAGGCGCGTGGCCCGCGGTGCCCGGCACCGCATCCCCAGGTGCAGGACATACAGCACGAACAGCCCGATGACCAGGGCCGCCAGCCGGTGGAGCATGTGAAGGTGGGACAATCGGCCCGCCGCTCCCAGGACGGACGTGCCGTCGCACAGCGGCCAGCTGGGGCAGGCGGCCATGGCCCCGCTGGCGGTGACGAATGCCCCGGTGAGCAGCAGCAGGTAGAGGGACCCGGCGGCGGCCAGGGCCAGCCGGGGGAAGCGGTCCGGAATCTCCCCGGCAGGCCCACCTGGCTGGCGGCCTGGTGCGTCGGGGAGAACCGTGAGGTCCAGCGGCCCCCGGCGGGCGGACACCGCCAGCACCACCAGGCAGGCCAGCAGCGCCTGCCCCAGGGCCAGATGGGCCGCCACGGTGGCCGGCGGCAGCTCCCGCAGCACCGTCACGCCCCCCAGCAGGGCCTGCCCGGCCAGCAGCACCACCGCCAGGCTGGCGGTCGCCACCAGCCACGGCTCCCGGCGACGGGTCCACCACACCAGCCCCACGGTGGCCAGCACCAGCGGGCTTACCACCGCCGACGCCACCAGGCGGTGGGTGTATTCAATGACGGCGGTCAGCTCCCAGGGGGGCAGCACCCGGCCGTGGCACAGGGGCCAGTCGGGGCAGCCCAGGCCGGAGCCGGTGACCCGCACCACGCCGCCCAGGACGACCAGCGCCAGAGTGGCCACCACCGCCGCCAGGGAGAGGGCCTGGACCCAACGCTGCCCGCGTCCCGCGCTCATGGAGTTTGCCCTAAACTGAATCTGGTCATCCGGCTCCGTGATCGGCTTCACAGAAAGGGGATTGTGATATAATTCCCAATACTATCATGGATGAGGCGGTTCGTGTAGAAGGTCTGGTCAAACGGTTCGGCTCCTTCACCGCCGTGGACCACGTCTCCTTCGGCGTGCAGGCCGGGGAGATCTTCGGCATCCTCGGCCCCAACGGGGCAGGCAAGACCACCACCCTGGAGATCATCGAGGGCCTCCAAAAGCCCACCCAGGGCCAGGTCACCGTCCTGGGAATGGACATCCTCAAGGAGCCCAAGCGGATCAAGGCCCGCATGGGCGTCCAGCTTCAATCGTCAGCCTACTTCGACTACCTGTCGTTGCGCGAGCTGCTCACCCTCATGGGCAGCTTCTTCGGCAAACGGGTGCGCCCCGAGGAGCTCCTGGAGCAGGTGGGGCTGCTGGACAAGGCCAAGAGCCGGGTGAAACAGCTCTCGGGGGGACAGAAGCAGCGGTTCACCGTGGCCGCCAGTCTGGTCAACGATCCCGAGCTGTTGGTGCTGGACGAACCGACCATCGGCCTGGACCCCCAGGCCCGCCGCCACCTGTGGGAGCTGATCCGCCAGGTACACCAGCGCGGGGTGACGGTGATGCTCACCACCCACTACATGGACGAAGCCCACATCTTGTGCCAGCGGCTGGCCATCATGGACCGGGGGAAGCTGGTGGCGGTGGGCACCCCCCAGAACCTCATCGGCAGGCTGCGGGCCACCTACTCGGTGAAGCTGGTGCTGCCCCAGCCCCTGACCGAGGCGCAGCTCGTTTCCCTGAACGGCCGCCCCGGCGCGCCGCCGGTGCTATCGCTGGAGGGCAACACCTATATTCTGCGGGTGGACAACACCCCAGGGGCCCTGGACCAGGTCCTGGACACCATCGTCCGGGGCAACATCAGCCTGCAGCACCTGGAGATCACCCCGGTCAGCCTGGAGGACGTGTTCCTGGAGCTGACGGGCCAAGAGCTGAGGGACTAGGAGCTTGGTCATGGGAACCCTCCCAAGAATCACCGCTGAGCTCGCAGAGACCGCTGAGACAGTCTGCAACTAAATCGTAAGACCCTCTGCGTTCTCAGCGCTCTCGGCGGTTAATTTGGTCCAGTTCGTAGAAAGGCGTAAGGACGACGATGCTGGCGCTGACCCTGGCCAACCTGAAAATGATGTCCCGGAACTACCACACCACCTTCTGGGCTTTATTTTTCCCCTTGCTCCTGGTGGTGGTGTTTGGGCTGTTCGACGTGGGGGGAGGTCCGGACGCCGCCAGCCTGGTGGTCATTGACCAGGACCACACGCCCCGTTCCAGTCTGCTGGTCCAGAAGCTGGCCCAGGTGGAGTCGCTGAAGCTGGAGGAGCAGGCGCTCTCTATACATGATGCGGCCCGCCGGCGGGTGGCCCTGGGGGAGCTGGACTACCTGCTGGTCATAGCCCCCGGCTTTGGCTCCGCGCCGGAGGGAGGCGCCACACCGCCCCTGGCCCTGGTTTACGACGCCGGCCGGACCCAACGCAATGAGATGGTGGCGGCGCTGGTGCGCGACCTGGCGGCCCAGACCGGCGTCCCGAAGCCAGGCGCCGCCCCATCCCTGGCAGTCGAAGGACTGGTGGTGGCGAAGCCGTCCTACTTTGACGTGGTGCTGCTGGGGCTGGTGGGGTTCGGCACCATGACCCACTCCATCATCTCCATCGCAGTGCGCATCACCGCCAACCGCAACCTGTCCATCTACAAGCGCCTGCTGGTGACGCCGCTGCCGGTATGGAAGTACTTCGCCGCCGAGATCAGCGCCCACCTGGTGCTGGCCCTGGTTCAGGCAGCCATCATCCTGGGCCTGGGGGTGCTGGCCTTCGGCGCGCGGCTGCCGGGCAGCCTGCCGGCCACGCTGGCGGTGGTGGCGTTGGGCAGCCTGGTGTTCCTGAACATCGGCTTCATCATATCCGCCTGGACCAACACCCCGGCGGCGGCGTCGGGCATGGGCAACGCGGTGGCCCTGCCCCTGGTGTTTTTCGGGGGCGCGTTCTTCTCCACGGCGTCCCTGCCCTGGGTGCTGCCCCAGGTGGCGCAGGTCTTGCCCCTAACGCCCATGCTGAGCGCCATGTACCAAGTGGCCCTGCAGGGGGCGCCCCTGTGGCAGGCTTGGCCCCAGCTGGCCGCGCTGGGCGCGTGGGTGGCCGCCACCGCCCTGGTGGCGGTGAAGGTGTTCCGGTTTAGCTGAGACGTGGACCACCGTCCCAAGCTGCACAGCGTGGAAAGGGAGCTGACTAGCATGGCGGCAGGCACTTGCACATTGACCCTTCCTGGCGCGATGTTAACACGTGGCTTTTGGCTTTACGTTTGGCGGGTTGAAACTCCCAAAGGCGAATATCTGTATGTTGGCCGAACGGGAGACAGCGCCTCGCCCAAGGCTGCACCACCGTATCAGAGGATGGGGCAGCATCTTGGGCACAACAAGATGCAGAATATGCTCCGGAATAACTTGGAGAAGAAGGGCATCATAGCGGAGGAGTGCAAAGCGTTCCACCTGATTGCCCACGGCCCGTTGTTTCCTGAAGCCAAGGACGACTGGGAGAAGCATTGTGAACGACGGGACATCGTCTCCGCCCTGGAAAAACAACTCGCCGAGGACTTGAAAAGCTCTGGTTACAACGTGCTTAACGAAGTGAAGGCTCGAAACCCTCTTGACCAGCAGCTCTGGGCCTCAGTACGCATCGCCTTCGCCGGGCATTTCCTGCGGCTTTAAAGAGTGTTTATTAGAAGTTTTTCGACCATCCCCCTGACCCCCTTCCTGGCCAGGAAGGGGGAAGAAGTTTGAATCTGGGGGATACCCCCAGACCCCCAGCAGAGAGGGGCTACGCCCCCTCTGCACTCCCCCCAGGTGCATTTTGGGATGGCATCATGAACCCTCGAGAAGAATCCCCAAGCCGCCCAGTTCGCCTCGGCGGCAGGCCGCACTTGCTGGGCCTAGCGCTGGCGGTGCTGGTCCTGCTGCTGACCGGTTGCGCCGGCCCGGCTCCGGCGCCGACCCTGACGCCGGCATCCATCCCGCCCACCGGCCCTGCGCCCGCCACCCCCGGCGCTCCCCGGAACGAGACACCGGCCGCGCCCCAGCAGGTGCGGGGGATGATCCTGGAGGTAGCGGCCCGCAACCTGACCGAGGTGGCGCTACTGCGCCTGCGGGACTCCCAGGGCCGGGAGTGGAGCTTCACCACCCAGGGGCCGGTGGGAATCACCCCCTCCCACCTGCGCGAGCACCAGGTCTTTGGCCAATCGGTGCTGGTAACCTACACGGAAGGGCCAGGACAGCTGGTGGCGCAGGCTGTCGAGGACTGACCGACCCGCCTCACAGCACCTCTTTCAGGGCCGCCTCAACCTCCTCCAGCGTGGTGAACTGCTCGAACCGGGCGTGAACGCGCCCAGCGCGGTCAATGACGAAGGTCCACGGCTCGGTGGGCAGGCCCCATTCGGTGACCGCCGGCACCGGCTTCCCCTGCGCTCGCCCCCCTTTCAGCAGGTGGGGGTCCTGGAAGACCTCCACGTGGATGAAGTTGGCCTGCTCCGGGTACCTTGTTTTCAATTCCTCCAACACTGCCACCTGGGGGCCACAGGTGGCGCTGACGCAGAAGGCGGGGGTGGCAAACACCACCACCAGGGGTTTCCCCGCGTCCAGGGCCTGGGCGATGGACAGACGGTAGAGGACTGGGTCCGGCGGGATGGCGGAGGTGATGGTAGACAGGTCCGTCACCTGGTCCGCAGTGGGGGTAATGCTGCGGGGCGCTGGGTCGCCCACGTCGGGGGCGGCGGTCTTCTCCTTGACCTGCAGCGCGCCCCGGGCCACCACGGGCGTGCCGTCGGCGCGGGCCGCGGTAACCTCCAGCTCCCAGAACCCCACGCGATCGAACGCCAGCCGCGCGGCGTAAATCCCCTGCTCCCCCGCGGGCCAGCGCAGGAACTGGGCCGTGGCGGTGGCCCGCGCCTCCCCGGCGGCCTGCCCGGCCGGCAGATAAAACGCCCGCACCTGGGCCTGGGGCGCCGCTCCGGCGGGCGCCGCGGGAGGCCGCACCGGAAAGCCGTCCCGGTCCACCAGGCCAAAGACCACCCGGTGGGCGCCCAGGGACAGGTCGCTGGTGATGATGATCACCCCCACTTCAGGGCCGGCCGGCAGCGGCGTGGCAGTGGGCGCCGCCGGAGCGCAGGCGGAGGCCAGGAGCAGCAGCAACACGCAAAGGCAGGAGAGCGAGGCCGCTCTCCTGCCTGAAAAACCCTGACGGACTATGGAGGTCAGGCGGCGTGCACCGACCGGCTCTCCTCGGCGTTGACCACGCCCTCCAACGCACGCAGCAGCGCCGCGCCATCGAAGGCCGCCAGGCTCAGGACCGAGTTCAGACACTGGATTGCGTCCTTTTCGTAGATGCCGCTGGCAACCCGCTCCACCACCGAGTGCAGGTTTTCCACGCCCTCTACGTAGGTAATTTCGCCGCGCTCCCGTGGCTCCTCCTGGTGGATCATCAGCGGGTCGTCAAACTCTTTGGCCGCGCCGGTCAGCCGCGCCCGCACGAAATGCTCCTTGGCGTCGCTGCCCACGCGCTCGGTGGTGACAATCACCGGGTGCTGCGGACGGACCACACCCATTTTAGCACCCATGGAGTAGGCATCGCCCAGGGTGAACTCCCGCTCGATGAGGCCAAAGAGGGTGACCTCGCCGCTGATGTTGGCGATGCAGTCCACCGCGTCGTCCACGGAGTTGTACTCCAGGAGCACGGCGTCCCGGGTCAGGCCCACGGCGCACAGCTCCTCCACCAGCAAGATGGAAAGCCAGCGGGACTTGTCCAGCATGGAGCGGCCCAGCTCGGTGATGGTGAGGGCCTCTTCCATGCGCTCTTCGTTCAGCGGCTTGCCGCAGGCGCACTTGATGCCCTTTTCCGACAGCTCGTTAATGACCTCGCGGCTGGGCGAGCGGGTAATCTGCCCGTGGGTCTTGCTGCACACCACCACGATCTCCGACTCGATGAGGCGGGTCTCCTTCAGGCTGGTGGTCAGCCCTTCGATGCGGTCGTGGGCATCCGCCGACACCTGCCTAAGCAGGTCCCGCACCAACAGTCCGCCCGAGGACTTGATGGCCAGGGTTAGGGTGCGGGCCACCCGGTCCTGGAGCAGCTCCGCGGCCCGCAGCTCCTGGCGGGAAGGTTCGGGCGCCGAGTCCCGGCCTTCGGACCGAAGCCCGTTGAACCGCTCGGAGGAGAGCCAGTAGGGCGTCAGCTGGACCCCCAGGGTTTCCTGGGTGGCGGCCAAGACAAAGGTCAGGGTCTCGGACTCCCAGCTCTGGCCGATGGCGGAGATGCGGAGCTGGTAGGACAGCTGCCCTTCCTCTTCCTGGACCACGGTGCCCAGCCGGGATTGGGTGGACTTCCGCTGCCGGCCCGGCGTGATGGCTAGGACCACCAGCATCCGACGGTCGGTGAAGATTTCGCCGTCCAGCACCAGGGTGTCGGGGGTTGAGAGGCTGCGTCTGGCCCCGTAGGACTTGCGCAGGTCTTCGGGGGCGGCGCTGAGCACGCTGGCCGGCGCCTGCAGCGCGGGCCGCAGCAGCGGCTGCAACCGCTCGGTGAGCCGCGACTTGAGGGCCCAGAAGGCGTTGAAGTTCTCCTCGTTGAGCTTGGCCTGGAACATTCGCAAATAAAGCATTCTACTTCCCGTCGGCGTGATTTATGGTGCGCCGGACTGACTGACCACTACGGAGAAGTATACGTTGCAGGCCCCATAAAATCCCGCCGACGGGCGGCCGGGCCAGCTTGCGCCCCAGCTTGGCCGCGGCCAACTCACACCAATGTCACTACCCCGGCACACCGAACCTACGAAGAGATCCCCCCGTCGCCCCCCCTTTCCTTACGCTTGGCTAAGGCAAGGCAAAGGGGGGTTGGGGGGATTCCGGTCCCCGTCCCACAACTAGGGAGCATTAGGGCCAGCCGGCTCTAGGGAACACGCAGGTCTGTATCTTTAGGCGAACATCAGGCGGCCCTTGGGTTCCGGGATGGAACGGCCCAGTTCAGTGGCCGTGTCAATCCACTCCTGGATTACGACCTGGGCGTTGGACAGAGCATCTTGATAGGATGCTCCGTCGGCGGCGCAGCCCGCCAACTCCGGCACCTCCGCGATAAACGCCTGGTCTTCATCACTCCGGTAGATGATGATTTCGTAGCGGTAGCTATCCTTCAAAGTCTTGGCCCCCCCCCCAAGCGGTGTGGGAAAATCCCCCCTCGCCCCCCTTTGCAAAGGGGGGCACCAAAAACCTGGTCTTGCGGTCGGAGCATCTTTATGCAGCAAGAGAGTGCACCGACTTCCTAACGGGCCTTGCACTGGTTGCTAAACTGGGCACCCTACCCGCTCACCCTGAGCTTGTCGAAGGGCGCAAGCGTGTGGTTCGACAAGCTCACCACGAGCGGTTTAGGGATCAATGCAAGGCTCCGTAAATTACTTTGTTCATGTCTATCGGAAGTCCAGCGGCTTTGAGTTCCTTTGCGAGTTCCAGCCGCCATCCACCGGCCGTGTCAAGCGGCACGTATACCACTGGGTAATCTGACGGTATTTCTACTCCTTCTACGTAAAGTGGACAAACCCGTTCACGTCCGAGCTTGCCGATAAAGTAGCCGAGTTCAAATATCACGTTCTGACGCGCCCTGGGCTTAAGCTCGGCGGCTTTGTCCTTCTGTTCCCCGACGTCATCTGGAGTGAGCAGGACTACCGCAAAACCCACATTCGAGTGAGCCAAGAATTTCTCAATGAGCGTTCGTCCGGCATTAGGCTGTTCGTGAAGGATTATTGCCTTCAGGTCGAGTCTCTCTATAAACCTTGAGACCATTTCTTTAGCAGCATCATCATGCCCGTGTACGACAAACACATCTTCTCCCCATCGTATAAAGGGCACGGTAGGCTCCACCCAATACTGCTCGACTTCATCCACCATAGACTTCAGTATGGACGCCGCGTTATCTAATCCTTCACGGAATCCTTGGTCAAGGGCACGCTCAGCCGTTGCACGTGTAAAAAACACCCGAGGGCCGTATTCGATGGCCTCGAATTCCTGAACATGGCCAATGTCGTTATCGAAGACGTTTTGAATGGCGACCCGTGTATCCCGTCGCCACTTAGTAAACTCTCCGGAATCTCTGACCTTTGTTGTGAGACTGGGTATCAGGGCGATTTGTGCAGTGAGTATGCGTAGAGCCTCTTGTTTTTCCATGTCGCTATACTCCCACCGCCCTTGACCCAGACCTGTGAAGACGGGGCTCCTTACCGGCTCAGATTGATGCTACCTAACACTCATCCCTGCCGGCCCGGAGTTACGCCAGGACGCGGAGGTAACGGGTGAGCAACTGCTGCGGGCCCCGACCGGCGCCCTCTCCCGGGGCGAAGGGACGCCACCGATTAACCGGCCGCCGCGGCGGGCGCGCCACCGGTGGCTACGCCGGCAGGCTCTTGGCGAAGTCCAACCACACCCGGGCGCAGGGCACGGGCAGGATGTGCTGGATGAACCCGGAGACGCCGGGGAACACCACCTGTCTGCCGTTGGGGAAGATCTTGGAGGCGTCCCGGAAGTCGCCCAGCACCTCGCCCTGGAGGTTGGAGGCCGCCAGCACCAGGACGGGCGTCCGCACGCTCTTGAGTGCGGGCCGCAGGTCCACGCCGGGCGCGTTGCGCTGGAACCCCGCCACCACGTGGGCGGTGGTGGCCGCCATCTGCCCTGCGTACCAGCGGGTGTAGGCGGGGTCCACGATCTGGGGGTCCAGGCGGCGGCCGATGGTCTTGGCCACCCAGGCCGCGGTGCCCTCGGTCTCCAGCTGGCGGGCGTTGGCCGCGCGGTCGCCGTCCTCCGGCGGGAAGTTGGTGGGGGAGGTGCACACCGTCAGGGAGCGCAGCCGCTCCTGGTGTTTGGTGGCGAAGTTCATGGAGATGGTGCCGCCCACGGTCTCGCCGATGAGGTGGACCCGCTCCAGCTCCAGCTTGTCCATCACCCCCAGCAGGTCCTTGGCGAAGTTGTCCAGGGTCCAGGAGTAACCCGGCTGGGGCACGGAGGACTGGCCCATGCCCCGCATGTCAAAGCGCACCACCCGGTAGTGGCGGGCGATGATGGGGATCCAGGCGTACCACAGCTTGTGGTTCTTAGCCATGCCGTGGTGGAGCACCACGGTCTCCGGATGGGTCCAGGGGTCGGTGAAGTCGTCAACCCGATAGAAGAGCTCGGCGCCGTCGTCCAACCGTACCTTCATAAAACCCTCCCGACTATAGCCTGGGGTGTGGTCGCCCGGCAGGGGCGCATAGCTATCGCCCCTGCGCCATGAGACATCTTGCGATCTTACCTGCCTGCCTGCTTGCCGATGCCCTGCTCCACGAACACCGAGCGGGCTACCTGCATGGCGGTGCGGGTGTTGAAGTATCCCCCATACAGCATTATCTGGATGAAGACCTCCATGATCTCGTCGGGGGTCATCCCCACCCGCAGAGCGCCCTCGATGCGCCGCCGGAGCTGCCGGTCGTACCGGCCCAGCACCGTCATGGACGCCAGGGCGCACATGGCGCGGGCCTTGTCGTCCAGATGGGGCCGGGTGTAGATGGCGCCCCAGTGGTATTCATTGACCAGCCGGTCCACCTGCATTTCGGGGGAGTTCGGGTCTTCGGTATGGTAGACGGTGATGTCCCCCATGTGCTGCTCATGGGCGGCAACACCGGCCTGGTACAGGTCGTCGGCGGTCTGCTGGGTATCGTACACCTGG
>JBGPJN010000006.1:0-29564 GCA_041485445.1 Dehalococcoidia bacterium | reverse complement strand
CGCTGAGCACGAGCGGTCGCCGAATCCTACCGATGAGCCAACGCGGGCGCCGACTCCTACCCCTGCGCCAACGCCGGCGCCGACCCCTTCTCCCGCGCCCACGCCGGCGCCGACTCCTACCCCTGCGCCCACGCCGGCGCCGACCCCTACCCCTGCGCCCACGCCGGCGCCGACTCCTACCCCTGCGCCCACGCCGGCGCCGACCCCTACTCCCGCGCCCACGCCGGCGCCGACTCCTACCCCCGCGCCCACGCCGACCCCGGCATCGCCCAACAGTGCACCCACAGCCAATGCCGGAGTTGACAAGACGATCACGTTGCCCAACAGTGTGTTCCTGGACGGCGCCGTCACCGATGACGGACTGCCCAACGGCGTTGTAACCAGCGCCTGGACCATGGTGAGCGGTCCTGGAACTATGACCTTTGCAGACCGGACGGCGGTGGATACCTTCGCGACCTTCGCGGTCAAAGGCACCTACGTGCTGCGGCTGACCGCCTCCGACGGGGTTAAGACCGCCAGCGATGACGTGAAAGTCGTCGTTAAGCTCGCGGTCCTGAACCTCAATTTCGTGGTGGCCGGCACTCCCAAGCCTGGGCAAGCGTTCACCTTCAATGTGGACGTGTGGGATGCGAACGGGAAGGCGGTTTCAGGGGCCAAGGTGGCCTTGACCCTGGACACCGGGGATGCGGACACCGCGGCCAACTATAGCTGGATCCTAACTACCGGCGCTGACGGCCGGGCGAGTGTTCTCGTGGCTACTACCCTTAGCGACATACTGGCCTGGAGAATCCACGCTGAGGCCACCACAAGCTATGGTCTGGGAACCCGTTCTATGGTAATCCAATAGCTCCGGCTTGGTAACCGGACAAACCAGGGGGCCGGTGAGTTCACCGGCCCCCTTAACTTTGCCTTACCCTTTGTTGGATGATAGCTGCGGAGGTTATGCTACTGACTCAGCAGCCGGCCAAAGAGTGCCAAGGGTTTCAGCATCCAGCCCAACCGGCCCCCTCCCCGGGACGTGCGGCCCTTCAGGGCATCAGGCTTGACCGGATATCCCGGGTGCTTGAGGTGGCTGCATTCCGCAGCGCCGGCCAGGTTAAGCACCGTGCCCGCCAGCACGATGCCGCCGGTGTGCAGCTCTTCCTGCGCTTGCTTGATCCGATCAACGCTGGAGGCTCCGGAACGCACCACCAGGATTGCCTTGCTGATGCTCTTGGCCAGGGCCCTGGTGTCCGCGTATCCCAGGATGGGCGGTCCGTCCACCAGCACTACGTCGTACTGCTGCCCGGCCTGTTTCATGAAGAACGACATGGCGTCGGAGAACAGCAACTCGATGGGGTTAACCGTTGGCGCCCCCGCCGTCAGCGCCCAGAAGTTATTCACGGGTTGCACCAGGTCCAGCGGATTCTGCCCCCGGGCCAGGGCAGCGCCAAGACCGTCCTCATTGGGCAGGCCCAGCGCTTCCGCCAGGTTTGGCTTGCGCAAATCGGCATCCACCAGCAGCACCCGGCGGCCTTGTCTGGCCAGCAGTTGGGCCAAGTGCACGGCCAGCGTGGTCTTGCCCTCCTTGGCCCAGGCACTGGTAACCAGCAGGGATCGGGCGCCATCCTTCAGGGTTTCGCTGAGTCCAATGCCCACCAGTTGCAGCGCCTCGGAAAAGGTTGAGGCATCCGGGGTGGAGCCTACCGGCGAACGCGGGTTGCTCCGGGCTTTGTCCCGGGGAATTACGCCCAACGGGGTCGCTGCCACCTGGGCGCGGAGCTTGCTGAGAGTACGCACCGTGTTGTCGGATTGGTCTCTAACCAGAACGAACAGGGAGCCGATGAGGAGACCAGCGACTGCCCCCAAGGGAATCCGGATGTTGTAGAAGAACGCGGTCCGGGCGGTGGTCAACGGCAATACGGCCGAGTCGATTCTGGAGATGCCTGCCGGCCTGGGGGTCAGCAAGTCAAGCTGCAGCCTTTGCTGCAGACTGATCATCTCCGCGTATTTGGGACCTTGGGCTCCTTCCAGCAGTTGCAGCTCTTTGGATACCTGGGCGGTGCGGATCTGGGAAGCGCGTATGCGCCCCTCCAGGACCGCCAGTCGTCCAAAGCGCGCGGGGTCGTTTTCCGCAGCCGTAAGTTTCATCAGGCTGTCTGCCACCCAGGTCAGGATGGCCGCGGCAGCGTCGGTATGGTCGTTAACACGGACCAGGATGTCACTGGAGACGGCGGTTGCCGGAGCCGCGGCGGCACTGTCGTATGTAGATGCCCCCAATCCCAGGGATTCGGCGCTGGCCTCCAGGCGCAGCAGGCCATCCATCAACTCCCGGGGGGGATTCTTGCTGATGTTCTTCGCTGCCGTCTCAAATCGGGAGACAACCACCGCCATGTCGGTATTGGCGGCACTCAGCCGGAGGGCTAGAGCGTTCAACTGGCCCGCCACCAGAGGGTCAAGCCCTTTCTGGGCCTGCAGGGTGGTGAGTTGCTGGAAGGCCACGTTCATGGAGTTGGCCACATCCCTGGCCGCGGCGTGGACCGGGCCCACTGCGGCGGCGGCCTGGGCCAGGTCCGGGTTGCGGAGCTTGGCGTCGGCCGTTTCCCAGTTGAGCCTCAACTGGTCGCCGCCGGCCCGCACCCGGGTCTGGATTTCGATAAGTTGCTCCACCAGAGCCGCATCGCCTCCCGGCGCAATGGACCACAAGTCGTCGGCTACCTCGTTGACCTGGGCCTTCACGTACGGCGCGTTGACCTTGGCCGCTTCTTCCCGTAGCTGCTGACTGGCCACGTTGAGCACCAACATAATCCGGCTGACGTCGCTGTGGGTCACGGCAACGGCATGGCCGTCGACTTGCGCCGGCGGCAGTCCATCCTGGGCCTTCAGCACGGTTGAGGCGTTGACCAGGGTGAACCGGCCATCCTCGATGCTGGCCCGGGCCTTGCTGAGCTCATCCTGCAAGGTAGCCAGTTGGTCCAGATTGCCCAATTCAGCAGTCAGGTGGGTCAGTTGTTCCAGGGCGGAACCCACATACCCCTCCACCGTAAGGATGTCGCCGTATACTCGGGTGTCGGTCTCTGTGCTGCGCAGGACCGTAAGGTCGGCGGCGGCGGCGGTCAGCCCCAGTCTGTAGCTGGTCACCTGGCTCCGGAGGCCGTCACGCTGGCCTTTGGTCAGCCCGGATCCTGCTGACACGGCTTGCCTCAGGAGGGCCGCGATGTCCTTCAGGTCCTGCTGCACCGAGCCGGCGTATTCACTGATGGCCGACATCTTCTGGGCCTGGGTGAGGGTGTCAAATTGGATCTGAGTGGATTTGGGCTGGAGCAGGTCTAAGGAAGCGGCAGCTTGGTCAGCGTCGCGTGCTGCCGTTTCAAATACGTCCAGCTTGTTGAATTGGGCCAGAATCGACTGGATCCTCACACCGATGGCATACAGGCTGCTGCCCGTTTGCTCCAATGCGTCCGCCTGGGCGGTCAGCGTGCGGGTTGCATCGGCAGTCCCCCGGCGTTGGCGGCCCTTCAAATTTTCGGACATCTCCTTCAGGTCATTGGAGACCGAGTCCAGCGTGAGGACGGACCGCTCCATGAGGGGAAGTTCCAGGCGTACGGCGCTAACCGCGCCCGCGCGGGTTTCACCCTGGAGCTCCCGCAGCCCCAGGGCGCTGGTCAGCACCGCCTTCTGGATGCTGGCTAGCTCCGCGCTGATGTGCGGCGCCGCAGCCAGGGCTTGTTTATCACCCGCAGTGCGGGTCCCGACCCCTTGGAGTTCCTCGGTGATCTTGTCTATGGCCTCTTGAATGGAGCGGATCCGCTCCGCACGGGCGTACTCGATGTAGGAATCGGCGACGGCGTTGGCTCGGCGTTCCGCATTTAACGCGCTGCGTGCCGACGCGGTGATCTTGATGAGGTTCGTCTTGGTAATCGCCTCGGCTTTGAGCGAGATTCGCAATGCTTCCAGGCGGGCGGCCTGCCTCTCCGGCGTGGGCTCTTCACCTGGGGCTTGGAGCTTGCGCACCGCCCCTTCCAGCACGCTGCGGCTGGTCACCAGCGCGATCTGGGTGTTGATGGTCTCCTCACTGGGGGATGTGAGGAGGGGGATAATGCCCCCGGCCGCTTTGGCCGCTCCCCCTCCGCCCGCGCCCTCGGCCGAAGCCTCCTGCACTAGAATTGTGACCGTGGCGTAGTAGGTGGGGAGCGGAGCGGGCCTTCGCTGAGCGTATATCACCATGGCGGCACATGCCACCACCGTAGCTAGCAAAATATACCACTTGCCGTTCCACAACGTGCGAAGGTAGTAGCTTGGTTCGAGCGCATGAGGATCCATCTGGGGGCGACCTCCCGAGGCTTTTGCCTCGACCTTCACCATTTTGGCCCACTTCGGGGATTAGTGTCTCGAAAAAATATCTCGAGATGATTATTTACAGACTACCGGCTGTTGGGTCCCGGCGCAGTTAAGAGACAGCTAGGGGGTGGAGTCTGCTGGGTGAACGCCGGGGTCCATCCAGAGGGCCGCTGTCTCACGGCGCCTGTATCTGAAGTATACATTGACATAATCTGCGGGTCTAGCGCACTGTCCCTTGACACAGGGCCACGGGACCGGCTGGGTGCCGCCGGCGTCCCTGCCCCCGGGGTGGGGGCCGGTGGCACCGTCTGCCGGGGCCGCGCCTGGCGCCAGCCGGGGGCGGCTAGTCGTGGGACTCCGAGGCGGCGGTTTTCCCCAGCGAACCGGTGGCCGGGCGGGTGTCATTCACTGGCGGGAGCTGGGGCGCCGGGCTGCGTGGGTCCCCGTTCTTGCCTGGCGTTGCTCCCAGGCCCTTGAACTGATTGGTTGGCACCAGGGTCTGCAGTGCGGCCAGCATTACGCTCCGGGAGTTGGTGAGGACACCTTGCTCAAGCTGGCCCAGGCAGGCCTCCAGGGCCGGCCCGTTCATTGGGGTGTTCATCTTGGCCAGGAACACGCGCTCGTGGCAGGTGGTAGAGGTCCCCTCCTCTGCGGTGAGCAGGTCCTCATACAGTTTTTCGCCGGGCCGGACGCCGGTGAACACGATGGGAATATCCCGGTCCGGTTCCATCCCCGACAGCCGTATGAGGTGTCTTGCCAGGTCCACAATTTTCACCGGTTCGCCCATATCCAGCACCAGCACCGAGCCGCCTTGGCCGATCACAGCGGACTGCAGCACCAGCATCACGGCCTCTTCCACGGTCATGAAGTAACGCTTCATCTCTGGGTCGGTCACCGTCACCGGGCCGCCCCGGGCAATCTGCTGCTGGAAAGTGGGCACTACGCTGCCCCGGCTCCCCAGCACGTTGCCGAATCGCACCGCCATGAACCGCGTCACCTCTGCCCGGTTCAGGTCCTGGATCACCACTTCAGCGCCCCGCTTGGTGGCCCCCATGATGGAGGTGGGGTTGACCGCCTTGTCGGTGGAGATGAGCACGAACTGCTGGGTGCCCCAGCGCACCGCCGCCTGTCCCACAGTGCGGGTGCCCAGGAGGTTGGTGCGGATGGCCTCTTCCGGGTGGTTTTCCATCAGCGGCACGTGCTTGTAGGCGGCGGCGTGAAACACTATCTCCGGCAGGAACTCCTGGAACAGGCGCTCCATTTTGGCGCCGTCACAGACGCTGCCCACCACCCCGTGGGTGTTGAGCTGGGGCGCCTGGAACGCCAACTGGTTTTCAATGTTAAACAGGCCGGACTCGTCCTGGTCCAAGAGCACCAGGCTTGCCGGCTTGTACCGGGCGATCTGCCGGCATAGCTCCGAGCCGATGGAGCCCGCGGCGCCGGTGACCAGCACCCGCCTACCCTCCAGGCTGGCGGCTACGCCCTGGGCATCAATCTGGACCTTGTCCCGGGCCAGCAGGTCCTCCAGCTGCACCTGGCGCAGGTCCGCCAGCCGCACCTCGCCGTTCAGGAGCGCCCCCAGGCCCGGCATGACCTTAACCTGTCCCAGCCCGGCCTGGCGGCCCAGTTCCACGGTTTGCCGCACCACCGGCCCCGGGCACGACGGCATGGCGATCCACAACTCCTGCGCCTGAAGCCTTCTGACCAGGGCGGGGATGTCCTTCCGGGAGCCCAGCACCGGCACACCGTGCACGGAAGTGCCCTGCTTGGAGTCCGAGTCGTCCACAAATCCTATGGCGCGGTACCGCGGGTTGACCTCTTCGCGCAGCTGACGGACCAACTGCTCACCGGCGTTCCCGGCCCCCACGATCAACACCGGCCGCAACGATTCATCGCCTTTGGGCCGCGACCACTCCCGGGTCAGGCGCTTGGCGGACCGGAAGCCGCCCAGCAGGGTGATGGTGAGCAGGTAGTCAATGGCCAGCGCCGCGCTGGGCTTGGGCAGTACCCCCGGCGTGAGCCACTGGCTGATGGCGACCACCGTGACCAGCACCAGCGAAGCCATGGTAACGGCCCGGATGAGAGCGGCCAACTCCCGGGTGCTGGCGTAGTTCCAGCTCATGCTGTAAAGCCGGTGCTGCTGAAGCAAGGGGATTTTCACCGCCAGGGCCAGGGCCAGCAGCGGCGCCAGGCCGTGGCCGTAGCCCAGGGTGCGCCAGTCTCCCGAGGCCAGCAGCCCCGACAGCAGCAGCGCCACGGCGATGAGGACCACGTCTCCCGCCAGGAACAGCATAAGACGCTGGTGGCGCCGCTGGCCCCACTGGGTCAGCGCCCGCCCCACCAGATTGTTCTCCATGGCATCTTTGGTCATTTTGATTGAGGGAATAGCCACCGGTCATTCTCCTTGGTGCCCGCTATACCTACGTATGCACTGGGGTCGTTGGATTGCTCCCCACGCCTCAGCCGTTTGCCTCGCGGAGTTGGTGCGATTTTATTTTCCTGGGCATTACCTAGTCTGGGCGGCCCGGACCACCGCGGCCCGGTGGGGCCCTGGCGCCCGCCGCCAAGCTACGGCACTCCTTATGGGGCCGTGGGCCCGCCCGCGGCGGGCCGGGCAAAATCGTCGTTGGCGCCGCTGGCGGCGTAGGCCCCTTCCCGGCTCACCAGGGCCACCCAGGGGGTGCGCACCAGGATGCTCAGGTCCAGCCACAGGGACCAGTGGTCCACATACCACACGTCCAGCTCAATGCGCTGCGGCCAGGTCAGGTTGTTGCGGCCCTTGATGGAGGCCAAACTGGTCATGCCCGGCTTGGCCTCCAGCCGGCGCCGCTGCTGGGGCGTGTACTGCTCCACCTGGTACTTCAGCGTGGGGCGGGGCCCCACCAGGCTCATCTCGCCCCCGAGGATGTTCAGTATCTGGGGCAACTCGTCCAAACTGATGGGGCGCATGACCCGTCCCATGCGCGTGATGCGCGGGTCTCCCGCACCGGTGGAGTACCCCATGCCCGTGTGCTCCGACCGGTCCGCCATGCTGCGGAACTTCCAGATGCGGAAAGCCTGGCCGTCCTGGCCGATGCGCTCCTGGCGGAAGAACACCGGCCCGCGGGAGTCCAGCTTGATGGCTGCGGCGATGACGGCCAGGGGCGCCGCCAGGACGGCCAGGCCCACCACGGCCGCGGACAGGTCTATTCCGCGTTTCAGTTTCAGCATAACGTTTGTCATAGTCTCCGGTTGCCTGCCTCCTTGGTTGCTTCTCAGGGAAGGCGGCCTAGTGAGACGCCGCCGGTTGCGCTGCCACGGCCCGGCGCACCTCTCGGTGGTGGTGCTGGATCCGGGACACGGAGGTTGAGATCTGCTCCAGCAGGGCTTCGCTCATGGTGTTGTACATGGGCAGGCAGATCACCCGGTCGGCCAGGTACTCGGTGTTGGGCAGCGCGGGCCGGCTTTCCGACCGGTAGGCCTGCTGCTGGTGAATGGGTGGGTGGAAGTAGATCTTGGTGCCGACGTGCTCGGCCTTGAGGGCGGAGGCCAGCTCCCGGTTGGTCAGGCCAAACTCCTCAGGCTCAATGATCATGCCAAAGTAGTTGTAGCTGGACCGGCAGCCCAGCGTGATCTGCTGGAACCGCACGCCGGGCAGCTCACCCAGCAGGTCCTTGTAGACGGCGGCGTGGTGATTGCGCTGGTCCACGAACTCCTCAATGTGGGGCAGCAGCGTGCGGCCCACCACCGCGTTGATCTCCGGCATGCGGGCGTTCAGCCCCGGCACCACGCAGTCGTAGTTGGGCAGCACCCCATAGTTGCGGGTAAGGCGCAGCATGTCCGCCAGGGCACGGTCGTTGGTGGCCACGTAGCCGCCTTCCATGGACGTGAAGTGCTTGGTGGCGCTGCCGCTGAACACCTCGAACTTTCCGGAGCCGCCCAGCTTGACGCCGCTGGCCCGCGACCCGAAGGCCTGGGCGGCGTCGTACACCACCGGCACGCCATAGCGGCTGGCGATGGCCTGGATCTCCTCAATGCGGCAGGGGTTGCCGAACACGTGCACCGGCAGGATGGCCCCGGTGCGCTCGCTGATCAGCTCCGCCACGTGCTCCGGCGAGAGGTCAAAGCTCTCCACGTCGATGTCGGCGAAGGTGATGGGGCACCGGTTCCAGTAGGCGGCATTGGCCGTGGCGGCGATGCTGAAGCTGGAGGTGATGACCTCCTTGCCCGCGATGCCCGCCGCTTGTATCGCCAGGGTTAGTCCCAGGGTGCAGGAGGACACGGCCACCACCTGGTCCACGCCCAGATAGGCTGCCATCTCCTCTTCCAATTGCCGCACGTTAATTCCGTTGGTCACCTGGTTGCTCAGCAGGACTTGCTGGATGCGCTGCATCAGCTCGGGCGTGGTCAAGTCCGCGATGGATGGGCGAACGATGCCGGCTTCCTGTTCTATCAGGGGGTCACCGCCGATGATGGCTGGTTGGTTGTTCATGGCACCTCACTGACTCTTAACAATTCTGCTCCAGAGGGTTGGCAAACGGGCCGGCGTTCCGGCCTACCGGGACAGGGGCCCCGGCGCGATGCCCGACCGAGACGCGCTGCCGGCGCGGGCGCTGTTGGCGGCTACGGTAGCCTTGTCAACGATATAGTTGCCCATCACCAGCACGTCCAGACCGCAGGCGAAGAAGCAGTCCAGAGCGTCCCCTGGCGTGCATACCACCGGCATGGCGTTCACGTTGAACGACGTGTTCAGGACGATGGGGACGCCCGTCAGCTTGTGGAACTCCCGGATCAGGTTGTGATAGCGGGGGTTGGTGGTGTGGGAAACGGTCTGGATCCGGCCGGTGCCGTCGTAATGGGTGACCGCCGGGATGCGGGCGGCCTGGCCCTCTTTGATTATGTGGACGCTCTCCATGAATGGGACCTGGCGGCCCGGCTCGATGTGGAACCACTCCTGGGTGTGCTCCTCCATGATGGATGGGGCGTAGGGGCGGAAAGGCTCGCGGAACTTCACGTGCCTGTTGATGAGCTCCTTCATATCGGCGCGCCGGGGGTCGGCCACGATGCTGCGATTGCCCAGCGCCCGCTGGCCGAACTCCATCCGGCCTTGAAACCATCCCATGATGTTGCCGTCGGCGATTAGCTGGGCCGCCTCTTGTTCCACGTCCGCCACGTACCGGAAGGGAAGCTTGCGCTTGTCCAACTCCGCCTTTACGTCGGCGTTGGAGAACTCAGGGCCATAGTAGTTGTGCTCCGCTGCCTCCCACTTGGCGCCCTCATTGCCGGTATAGTAGTGGTAGAGGGCGCTGCCCATGGCCACGCCGCTATCGTCGGGGAATGCAGGAATGAAAACGTTGCGGAAGCCGGTGTTCTTCAGCAGCTTGCCGTTGAACACGCTGTTCATAAAGACCCCGCCGGAGACGCACAGGTCGTCCATGCCGGTCTCCCGGTGCAGCCACTGGAGCATCTTGGTCAGGGCCTGCTCGGTGAAAAGCTGCATCCCCAGGGCGATGTCGTAGTGTCGCTGGGTCATGGGCTCGTGGGGCAGGCGGCGAGGCCCAAACAGCTCCTCCATCTTCTCGGTGAACATCCCCTCCCGTTCAAACATGAAGTGGTTATAGTAGGTCAGGTCCAGCTCAAAAGTGCCGTCGTCGCCGATGGAGATAACCTTGCTGAACTTGCTGCTGAGGTCTTCCCGGCCCAGGGCGGCCAGGGCCATTACCTTCCACTCATCCGAGTCCGCACGGAAGCCCAGGAAGTTGGTGAAGCAGCCGTAGAACATTCCCATGGACTGGGGGAACTTGATCTCTTTCAGCACCGTCAGCTTGGTGCCCTCCCCGTAGCCCATGACCACCGCGGCCTCCTCGCCGAAGCCGTCGGCCACCATCCAGGCGGCGCGGCGGTAAGGCGACAGGAAGTAGCTGGCGGCCAAGTGGCTCATATGGTGGCGCACGTAGACCACCCGCATATCCCAGTCCTTCAAGTGGAACACCTGCTCCGCGGTGGTGGTGTCCTTATCGGGCACCAGCTGCAGGAGCTCGTTGGGCACGTAGTACAGGTGTTTGGCCTTCTGCTTGAGCGCCTCCGACAGGGAGTTCATTCTTCGTTTGAGGTTGAGGGCGGGATTCCACCCCACGGTGATGGCGTCCAGGTCCTGCATGGTCAAGCCGGCGTTTTCCAGGCAGAAACGGATGGCGTTGGTAGGGAAGGCCCGGTCCTGCTTCAGCCGGGTGTACCGCTCTTCCGGGGCCGCCGCCACAATCCGGCCATCCCGGACCAACGCCGCCGAGGAGATGTACCCGTCTGCATTCAATCCAAGGATGTTCATATGTCCTCCTGCGCCAACTGATTCCTGTCCCTATCCACACCGTTTGCACACCCACTTGGCCCAAAGAATGCCCGGCCCGCAGGGTCCGGGTTGCTTGCATAGATTAACTGGGTGTTAGGTGACCGGCTCTCCGGTTACCCTCCGGGGCGCCCGCCGCGCCACCAGCTCCCGGTAGACTTGTAGTTGCCGGTCCACCACCAGGCGTTCATCAAACAGGGCCACGGCCCGGTCCCGGCCTTCCTGGCCCATGCGCCGCGCCAGCTCCGGGTTGCCCAGCACTTGCACCATGGCCTCGGCCAGGGCTTGGCTGTTCCGCACCGGCACCAGCAGGCCCGTAACCCCGGGCACCACCTCTTCCCGGCAGCCGCGGATATTGGTGGCCACCACCGGCTTGCCGCTGGCCATGGCTTCAATAATGCTCCGGGGCATGCCCTCCCGGTAGGATGGCAGGACAAACAGGTCCACCGCCTGCATCACCCGGGCGATGTCGTCCACGTAGCCGGGCATCACCACCCGGCGGCCCAGCTCCGGGTCGTCCAGCATGGCCCGCAGCGCGTCCCCAGTCTTCCGGTCCCGGTCGCCCGACTGGGAGTCGCCCACCACCAGCAGGTGCAGGTCCGGCATGGACTGTAGCGCCTGCTGGAAGGCCCCCAGCAGCTCAAAGGCGCCCTTCTCCGCCACCAGGCGGCCCACGAACCCCACCACCGGCGCACCCGGCGGCAGGCCAAAGGATGCCTTGGCCTGGGCGCCGCCGGCGCCCGGGGTGAATCGCCCCACGTCCACGCCGTTGCCGATCCATTTTATCCGGTCGGGCTTGCAAATTCCTGTCGCCAGGGCGGTGGCCGCGTCTTCCTTGCTCTGGAGGAACAGCATGTCGGTGGCCGTGCGGCCCAATAGCCGCTCCACCCCCAGGCAGGCGCTCTTGGCCCACCACTTCATGTGCTCATGGAAGTAGAAGCCGTGGGCCGTGTACATAACTATGGGCGTGCCGGCCAGCCGGGCGGCGATGCGCCCCAAGGCGGCGGCCACTGGCGTATGGACGTGCACGATATCGAACCGCTCCCGTCGCAGCAGCCCCTGCAGCTGGCGCACGGTGCGCAGGTTGCCCCGGGGCGTGATCTTCCGGTCCACCGTCACCGGACGCATGGCGTAGCCCCGAGCGGTCAGCTCCGGCGTGTGACGTCCGGGCGTGCAGGCGCTGACCACCTCATACCCCTCTTCGGTGAGCCGGTCAACGAGGGGCAGCAGCAGCGTCTTGACCGTAATGTCCTGGGCGGTGAACTGAAGTACGCGAACCAAGGTGTTATGCCTCACTATCCCTAGAGCACTTCAACATTGCAATGGGCATTCCGCTGGAACTCCTGCCCGGCGCCGCGGCGGGTGGCGTTGCGAGAGTCAAACACCAATTGACTGTAGTTTATAATCGCTGGGTAATCGAAGCTGGTATGGTCGGTAACAATCACGGCACAGTCCTGGCGGCCCAGTAACTCGGCGGTCAAGGGCTGGGAAAGCCATTCCCGGCCCAGGTGCTGGAACGACGGGATGAAGGGGTCGTGGTAGGTCACCTTGGCGCCCTGCTGCTCCAGCAGGTCCAGAATGGCCAGCGCCGGCGACTCGCGGATGTCCCCCACGTTTCGCTTGTAGGCCACCCCCAGCAGCAGAATGCTGGCGTCCTTCAGACACTTGCTGTGCTGGTTCAGCAGGTGGCTGACCCGCTGCACCACGTAGTGGGGCATGCGGTCGTTGATGTGCCCGGCGTGGTCAATGAACCCGGTCTCCAGGCCGTCGGCCTTGGCCTTCCAGGACAGGTAGAAGGGATCAATGGGGATGCAGTGGCCGCCCCAGCCGGGACCCGGGTAGAAGGGCATGAACCCGTAGGGCTTGGTGGCGGCGGCGTCCACCACCTGCCAGAAGTCAATGCCCATGGCGTGGGACATGGTGGCCAGCTCGTTCACCAGGCCGATGTTCACCGCCCGGAAGGTGGTCTCCAGCAGCTTGGCCATCTCGGCCTCCTTGGCTGAGGACAGGGTCAGCACGGTCTTGAACACCCGGCGGTAGAACTCCGCGGACTTCTGGGTGGAGGCTTGGTTGATGCCGCCCACCAGCTTGGGGATGTCCCGCAGCTGGTAGTTCACGTTGCCCGGGTCCACGCGCTCCGGCGAGAACGCCAGGTAGAAGTCCTGGCCCGCCTTCAGGCCGGTGCGCTCCAGGATGGGCACCACCAGCTCGTCGGTGCAACCGGGGTACACGGTGCTCTCCAGGATGACTATTTGGCCCCGCTGCAGCACAGTGACGATGCCCTCGGCCACGGACACCACAAAGGAGACGTCGGGCTCCCGGGTCTTGCGCAGGGGCGTGGGCACGCAGATGGAGATTGCCTCCACCTCTGCCAGGGGCGCGTACTCCGTAGTGGGATGGAACAGGCCCCGGTCCACCGCGGAGGCCACCTCTGCGCCGGACACGTCGCCAATGTAAGAGATTCCCGACCGAAGCGCCTGTATCTTGTTGGGGTCCACGTCTACGCCAACCACGTGGTGACCAGCCCTGCAGAACTCCATGGCCAGGGGCAGGCCCACGTAGCCCAGGCCGATGACGCCAAAGCTGTTTTGTTTAATCATGTCCATTACACTCCTGCCTGGTTCGCGCTCAGCGTCTGGGCCAAGCCGCCCATGGTGGAATTATCCAGTTTGCCGCCTTCCCGCAGGCGGTCCACCCGCTGGAAGATGCTTTCCAACCCGGCCAGCAGCGGTTCCGGGTCGCTGGCCAGGTTAAAGGGGTGAAACCACATGTGGAAGATGCCCCGCTGCCGCACCGCCTCGGCCAGCCCCAGGTTGGCCTTGTGCACGTTCCAGCCCACGGGCACCATGCGCGCCGCGCCGTCCCGGTGGGGGTAGAAGAAGCTGGCGGGCATATCCCACAGGGCGCCGTTCCTCCGGGGGGTCACCGCCGGCGGCGTCATGGGCAGCAGCCGCCCCGCGGCCCGGGCAGGGCGGTGGCAGACTCCAGGAAGCTTCCCGTACCAGGTGGGTTCCGGGCCCCGGTAGGTGGCAAACCCCTGCTCGGCCAGCACATCCAGGTGGGCTTCGCTGTTGCGCGGGAATACGAAAGACTTCAGGGTAATGCCCCACTTGGCCGCCTGCGTCCGGCAGGCCTGAATCTCCGAGGCAAAGCACTCTCGGCTGCATCCGGGGTCTCCGGAAATCATATGTGAGAACCCGTGGCAGCCGATCTCCTGGGGAGCGCGGCACGCCTGGATCCGCCCCACAATATCCGGTCCGTACCAGAAGGGTTCGTGGTGCAGGTCGCTCCCGGGGTCCGAGTCAAACCAATCACCCTTGAACCAGGAGTACTGGGGCCGGACAATCTCGGGGTGCTTGACTCCATCCACCGCCCGGCACTGGTCCAGAAACAGGTGCCCCACCACCGCCCAGGTGGCGCTGATCTGGTACCGTTCCGCCAGCGCCAGCAGGCGCTGGATGGCATCCCGGGTGCGGGCGTAATGCCCCAGCCGGCGGCGGAAGGAACCGTTGTACACGCTGCCCCAGGCCAGCTCGGTGTCGATGGACAGCATGAAGGTCCCCTGTGGCAAACTTGCGTTCACTTTACCTCCGCTGCCAGCGCCGCCCTTTGTCGCCGGAGCTCTTTCCCAGTTGGGAAGGCCAGCAACATCAACAGGAAAGGTATGACCATGCTGCGCTCCCGCGCCAGTGTGCCGAAGTTGCCAATGACCATTAGGGCCGGAATCAGCAATGCCAGAAACACCAGGATGTAAAGGACGTACGGGCTGGACCGGACGGACCGCAGCGCCTGCCATAGGCTGGGGAACCGCCAGACCAGCAGCGCCGCCAGCAGCACGCCGTCCACCGACTGGATTAGCGTGGGCAGGTTGTGGGCCTCAAGGATGAAGGGCCTGAACAGTACGGTCACCACGGCGGTGGGGAAAAACATCGGGTCGGTCAGCGGCGGCGCGGTGAAGGCCGACCCGCCTTCGCCTTCGTCGCCGGCGAAGTAGGCCTGGGCGGCGTCAAGGGACAGGTCGGACAGGCCCACGTAATGCAGGAGGGCGGGGGTAGCGGCCAGGGCCAGCACCAGCCCGCCGGTCAGCACCAGGACCTGCACCATGCGGGCGCGACGGTCTCCCCCGGCCCGGCGGATCAGGAAGGCCGCCATCAGGCCCAGGACCAGCATTCCGGCCACGTGGGGCCGCACCGAGACGGCTCCGGCCAGGCCGAGGCCCAGGGGCACCAGGCCACTCAGCTTGGAGCGCATTAGCAGGACGGCGCTGCCGAAGGCGCACAGGCCGAGGAATAGCGCCATCAGGGCGTCCTTGCCGACCCCGTTGGACCAATAGAGCACCGACGGGTAAAGGAACACCAGCATGCCGAAGAGCCGATGTCTGGCATCCGGAAAGGCCACGCGGAAGGCCTTGAAAAAGAAATAAGACCCCAAGAAGGATATTAAGCCGAAGACCAGGTACGCCCCGTACACACTGGGGCCGAAAATGGCGTAGATCACGCCGGTGTATAGGCGGGTGAACTTGGTGCCCACTTCCAAATTTCCGATGATGGTGCCGAAATCCAAAGTGTAGATCTGTATCGCGATTTGGGCGCCGATGCGATCATATACTCTCACGTCCTGCAAACCGAAGATGTTCCTGGCCAGGCTCATGCGCACCAGAGCCCCCACCATCTTGGCCGCGAAACCCAGGTACAATAAGGACAGCACAAAGCTCTGGTCCTCGCCCCGGGCCAAACGGGGTATCAGAAAGATTCCGACGCCGATGGCCAACACCAACCCCGTCACCAAGAACCCAGGCATGGTGTAGTCCTCTGCGTCCATGACGGTGGCGGCCAGCAGCGCCAGGCCGATTACCACGGCCAGGTAGAAGACCTGCTTTGTCAGTGCGCCGGCGCCCATCGCTCTCATCCGCTACCAATGCCCTTAGAACAGTTCCAGGTCGCCCATGGCCAGGGCCCAGCTTTCCAATTGAAGAACGTTCACCGGCAACTCCACGCCTATAGTGCGAGCCGTGAAGTTCATCCCCTGCTTGGGCACGGCGCGGAACCCGCTGGCATCCAAGGCGTTTCGGTGAAAGGACCCTTCGGAGAAGTAGGTAATCAGATAGTCGGCCCGCAGGCAGGCCCGCAGGCGCCGCAGCAGGTCGGTGCAAAGCTCCTCCCGTGGCTCGGCCAGCAGCATCTCGCTGATCACCACCTCCCGCATGCCGAACCTGGTGTTGGTCCGGAAGATGATGCAGCCCTGCAGGTATCCCTTGTCCTGGGTAAACACCACATAGTAAGGGATGGTGGGGTGCTGCCGGTAGCGCCAGTTCAGGTAATCCCAAGAACGGTGGGTGTGAACTCCGCGACTGGTCCCCTGGGCCTGGAGGTCTTGCTTCAGCAGGCGCTCAATTGCCGGCCGCTGTTGGAGCAGGACGTTCAGCGGGGTGGCGGCCTTGCGGAAGAATAGCTCCGGCGCCACGGGCTTGCCGGCGGGCCGGCCCAACCGGCGGCGGGCCAAGCCCACGGAGAATCCGGGCAAGTTCAGCACCTTGACCACGGGGTGGACCGTAGCCACCTGATGCCATCCCAGCTTTAGATAGCCGGGAAGCACGTCGTTGTTGGGGGTGTTGAAGATGAAATCCGCCCCGCCGGCCTGGACATCCTCCACTACCTGGCTGGTGAGCTGGGAGAAGATCCCCATGCGGCGATAGTCCGGGTGGGTGGCGGTATCCACCGCCCGCACCGCCCGCAGCGTCTGGCTGTCTGATTTGAAGCCCCACTGCATGAAAGCCCGCATCCCAACGATCTTGTTGCCGTCGCAGGCCACCCGCACGTAGGAGGGCCCAAAGGGGTTCAATACATGCTTCCAGTTCCACATGGCCGCGGTGCGTTGCAGGTTGGCGGTCTCACCCAGGGACTGGCGCATTAACTCCAGCACTCCGTCCAGGTCGCTGGGCTGGTAGCTCCGCATGGTGAACTGGGCAGTGCTCTGGGCCATTAGGCAACCCCCTTTCCCGCCAGCACCTGGCGATACAGGTCTTCGGTGGTGGCGATCATTCGTTGCGCGCCAAACTGCGCCCGTACCCGCAGGGGGCCATTCTGGGAAAACCGTATCTGGAGCTCCGGGGAGCGGAGCACCAACAGGATCTTCTCCGCCAGTTGCTCCGGCTTCAGGGGCTCCACCAGGAGACCCTCAACTCCGTCGGTGATCACCTCGGGGACTCCGCCCACGCTGCTGGCCACCACCGGCCGTCCCAAGGCCATGGCCTCCAGCAGGGATATGGGGAGACCCTCGTACTGGGAAGGGAGCACAAAAAGATCGGCGGCGGCAATCAGGCGGGGGGCGTCGGCCCGCATCCCGGTAAAGACCACCCGGTCCGTCAGGCCCAGCTCCCGGGCCTGTGCCTTGATCTCTGCCTCCAGAGGACCGTAACCGACCAGCAGGAAGGTGATGGCCGGGTCCTGGCGCAGGGCTATCTGGGCTGCGGCCAGCAGGTCGGTATGCCGCTTCTTGGGCAAGAAACTGCCTACGTGGATTACCAGCCGGTGGTGCGCAGGGATCCCGAACTCGGCTCTAACCCCCTGGTGGCCCTGGGAGGACTCGATCAGCTGGTCAACGTCTACGCCGTTCTGGATGGTGCGTAAAGAGGGCTTGCCATTAACCTTGTAATGGGCCCGGATGGAGTGCTCCACCTCGTTGGAGACGGCGATAACCGCGTCGTTCCATCCATAGGTCCAGCGGTTTGCCATGTAGGTGAACCGGTTCAACCGCTCCCACACGTTGTGCTCGGTGTAGACCACCCCCTTGACCGGCGCCAGCTTGCTGGCCAGCCGCCCGACGGACCCGGTGTAGGGCAGGTGCACGTGCAGCAGGTCAACCTGGCGCTGGCGCAGCAGGCGCGCCAGCCGCTGCACCACGCGCAGGTCATAGGCGTGGCGATGGTTCAGGCAGTGCACTGGGATCCCTGCTTGCTGGAAGGCCGGGACCAGGGCGTCTTTCCAGGGCAGCAGGTAACCGACTTCGTAGTCGAACTGCTCTCGGTCCCAATGGGGGAGGCCAAGCTGCAACAGCCTTTCGGCCCCGCCGAAGCCCAGTCCCTTGATGAGCAGGAATACTTTCGTGCGATGATTCATAGCTACAATCCTACCCCTGGCCCATGGGCATCGCCGTGGGAGTGGGGTAACAAACCGGAGAATGTTGGAAAACGGTCATCACAGTTATCGTACTTTAGACGGGACCACGCCCCGAGCTAAGCAACCCCACCAGCAGGTCATCGTACGCCTCCGCCACCTTGCGCATGTCAAAAAGCTCCCCGCACCGCTTCCGGGCAGCTTGGCCCATGGCGGCGCGCCGGCGCGGGTCACCGGCCAGGGCGGCCAAAGCCTGTTGGAACCCGGCACGGTCCCCTGGGGGCGCCAGCAGGCCGGTCACGCCGTCTGCCACCACTTCGCCCACCCCGCCCACATCAAAGGCCACCGCAGGCAGGCCCGCCAGTCCGGCCTCGATCAGCACAGCGGGCATCCCTTCGGTCCTGCTGGGCAGAACAAACAGGTCGGCCGCGGCCAGCAGGCGTGGCACGTCGTCCCGCCGGCCCAGCAGGCGCAGGCGTTGGGCCACGCCCAGCTCCCCGGCCCGTTGCTCCAGTGGCCCGCGCAGGGGTCCGTCCCCCACCAGCACCAGCTGGGCGCCTCCCAGGTTCGGCTGGGTCTGGGCCAGCATGGGCAGGATGTCGGAGTGGCCCTTTTCCGCGGATAGATTCCCCACACTGATTAGCACCAGGGCCTGGGGGTTAATCCCCAGCTCCAGACGCACCTGGCGGCGGACCGCCGCGGGGTCGGCGGCGGTGAAGGGGGCAACGTCCACGCCGTTGGGGATAAACGTGATCCGCTCGGTTGGGAAGCGGTAAAGCCGAATAAAGTCCTCCATGGTGAACCGGCTTACCGAGACCACCGCGTTCACCTGGCTCAGCAGCAGGCGGTTGAGCCGCACCTTCATGGGACTGGTGGCCCAAGAGCTGGCCAGGCCGATGTTGCGGTATATGGTGGGTATCCGGTGATGAAAGAGCCGTGCTACGGCGGCGTACTTCAGCGTGTCGCTGCCGTGAGCCATCACCACGTGGGGCCGGAAGCGGCGCAGCACGCCGCTGAGGCGGGACACCACCCGGGGGTCCATCCCCAGGCGGCTGGTCATTCCCCGCCCTCCGTTCAGCTTGAACACCGCCAGCCCGTCCAGGGGCAGCGAGGCATCTCCTTGAGGGTAGAGGCTGCACACGCCGTTTTGGAACCGCCCCTCCGCCTCCAGGCGCGTTGCCAGCTGGGCGGCAAACACCTCCGCACCCCGCCGTTGCGGGCTGTGAATGAGGTGCAAGATGCGGTAGCTTGTGGTTGCGGCGGGCATGGGGTTACAAAAACTCCAGGTCGCCCATGGACAGCGCCCATGCCTGAGCTTGCTCAGGACTGAGTCCTTCCACCGGACTCAGCGGGCGGGCCACCAGGTTAATGGTTTTTCTGGGGTCCCAATGAAACCCGTTGGCGGCAAGCGCCCGGTGCTGGTAGGAGCCAGGTGCGAAGCACGACGTCAGGTAGTGGGACCCAGCGAGCCGCGCGGCCTCGCGGATCAACTTGGCGGCTATCGCGGCCTCGGGCCTGGCCAGGATCAACTCCTCGATGGTCAACCCGCCGAGGCCCAGTTTGGAAGCCGGCCGGAGAATGAGGCATCCGTCCAACTGGCCGTGGGTCTCGTTCCATACCGCGTGATACTTTACGGAAACGTGCTGGTCGTACCTCCATTTCAGGTAGGCCGGCGACCGTTCTGTCGAAAGCTGGCCTTGGTCCACCCCGGCGCTTTGCTGCACCAGGGCTGCCACCGTGGGTTGCTTCAAGAGGTCGCCGACGGTAGGCAACCCGTTAAGGGCCGGGTTTAGCTGCTCCGGTGTTCCCGGCTTCCGCCCAAACTTCCGTCTCATCGCGGACATGGCGAATTGGGGGAGGGATTTGGCGGGGTTGACTATTTTCGCCTGGGTATTCAGCCCAATGGACGACCACCCCATCTTGAGATATCCAGGAAGACTCTGGGGATTGGGCGTATTGAATATGAGGTGCACGCCAGCGGCTTGTAAATCCTCCAGCGCCTGCAAGCTCAACTTGGTGAAGATCCCCCATCGCCTGAAATCGGGGTGGGTTGCCGTATCCACCGGCCGGGCCGCGTAAACGGTCTGGGAGCGGGCCAAAAAGTTCCACCGCATCAGCGCTCTGAGCCCAACAATTTCGCCGGTGCCTGCCTGGGCCACCAGTATGTAGGAAGGGCCAAAGGGGCTGCTGAAATGCTTCCAGCGCCACAGGTCCGGCGTATCCCAGCTGGAGGTGGCGGAGGTAAGGCAAACTTTCAGGAGGTGGAGAACCTTCGCCTCATCCTCAGGAACGTACGGGCGGATCGTAAAGTCCACTGGGCGCTCCACGGGCGTCTCAATCAACATGAGTTAAGCACCCGCGTGTACGTTTGCTCAAACTTTTCAATGTTCCGACGAATGTGGAACCTTTCCAGGGCAATCTCCCGGCCCCGGCGTCCCATGGCGGCGGCCCGCTCTCGGTCGCCAGCCACCTGGATGATGGCCTGCGCCAACTCCTGAGGGGAGCCACTGGGCACCAGCAAGCCGGACTTGCCGTGCTCCACCACCTCGGGAATGGGACCCACCCTGGAAGCGACGCACGGCTTTCCCATGCCGGTGGCTTCCACCAGGGCGTTGCCCAAACCCTCAAACAACGAAGGGAAGACGAAAACGTCGCAGAGGGCCAGCAGGTCCCGGACATCGGTGCGCGGGCCCAATAGGGTCACCGCCTGCTGCAGCCCCAGCTCCTGGATCAGCGCTTCCAGTTCGCCCCGCATGGGCCCCTCACCAGCAATCAAAAGCCGGGTCCGGGGAAATTGGGCCAGCACCTGGGGCATGGCCTGCAGAAGGTATTGCTGGCCCTTTTGGGGCACCATTCGCGCAACGTTCAGCAGTATGGGGTAGGCGTTTTCCAGGCCCAAAGCGGCGCGTAGCTGCTCCGTGACGGTCTCAGGGACCGGGGTGAACCAGCTATCCGGCAGGGACCGGTAGATGATGGAGACGTTCTTCTTCCGCACGCCGTAGGTCTTGATGGACGACTGTTCCACCGCCTTGGAGATGGCAATGCAATGGCGGTGGCAGCAGCCCAGCACCAACCCCCACAGTTTGGTGCTTAGGTACAGCTTGAGACGGTTCATGTCGGGATTGTCCACCAAACGCTCCGGCTCCCCGCCGATGCTGCACAGGGTGTTCACCACCGGCACCTTGGTCCACCGCCCCGTCAACCCTCCGATGACGTCCGACTCAAAGAGGCTGGTGTGGATCAGGTCGATGTCCAAAGACTTGACTAGCTTGCGAAGTTTTTTGATTCCGGCGGGCCACTGCCTTACGCCCTTGACGTCCAGCCGGTACACGGGGACGCCCATGGCGTCAAACATAGGCTTCAAGTAGGATGGTTCATGGAGGTGGCAAACGTAGCTGGTGAACCGCTCCGGGTCCAGGGCGCCCACCGCCAGCGCCATCTGCCGCTCCGCGCCCCCGCGTCTGCCGAGGCTATCAATCACGTGCAAGACCCGCATCGGCACCTTGCCGGTGGTTTGACCCGCGGGCCGGTCCCCGGCGTCTTCCAGTCGGGAACCCTGGGAACGGCTAGAATGGGATGAACGAAGGTTAGACATATTTACATTCCTACGCCGGTGTCTGGGGCAGGGCGCTTGGCGCCGAGTAACCGGCCCGGAAGCGCCCGCACACTGGAGACGAACATTCTGAGTCCCGACACCGTGACCGAGAACTCGGCCAAGTCGCCGGCTCCGCTCAGTCTGCGCAGCGCCAGTACGTCGGACCTCTTGTCGTTCAGACCAGGCACCGTGGTAAGGCCACAGGTGTACCCGGCCTGGCGCAGTTGCTCCCTGGTGTGCCCGTCAAAGTCGCCTACGGCCCCGTTAGGGTAACAGAACAGCTGGCAGCCCTGGCCGGTTTCTTGCTCAATGGCATCCTTTGACCCCTGCAACTCCTCTTGGGCGGTGTCCGGGGAGCAGCGGGCCACAATAACGTGGCTCTTGGTATGACTGCCCAGAGACACCAACCGCCCTTGGGCCATTTCCACCGCCTCCTGCCACGCCACGGGTTGGCACAGGCCGTTGGCCTGCGCCGGTTCCAGGGAAAGTTGCGCCCCCGCGCCGGCCTCCAGCGCCTCCACCGCGACCTTGACCGCCTCCTGCCGCACGGCCTTCAGGGTGTTGCGGGCCAGCCGGACGCTGGCCAGCTTGTCCTGCCGGGTGGCCGCCGGGAGGGTCACCTCTGCGCCTTCCACCGTCCAATCAATCCTGGGCTGCTGGGTGGCGTTCAAGGCGTACTCCACCCGGTCGTGCCACAGGGGCTCTCGCTTACCCACGAAGTCGGTGGCCAAGAACAGGATAGCGGGCAACCCGGCTTCTTTCAGCGCCGGGTAGGCCAATGTATACGTGCTGCGGTATCCATCATCCATAGTGATTACCGCCGCATACTTGGGCAGCTTCTTTTCGCCCCGCCTTTCGCTTAGATAGTGTTCCACCACGTGCTCCAGGGGCACCACGCGGTAATGGGCACGCAAGTAAGCCAGGTGCTTCCTGAACCGCTGGATGTTCAGGTGCATCCCTTGACTGTTCTCAATTCCAGGGAAGGAGGTCTCACGGGTGAACCCGTGGTAGGTGACAATGAGTATCTTGTTCCGGTTCAGGTACCGGAAGAAGCGGGGTACCTGGAGCCAGGCCAAGACCTGGAACATGCTCTTGCTCATGGCTCTCCAGCCCGGCTGGGCGGAGCGGCCCGCCGGTAGTGATCCGCCGGGTTCCTGGGGAGACCTCTGTGGCGGTTCACGACGCTAGGCCGCGTACGGTTTTCCAGCTCAGGAGGCCGCTGGCGGTGTAGCCAAACAGTCCGCGGCACACGGCCAATGCTGCCACGTAGATGCCAACCCCTAGCCCCGCCAGCACCACCAGTTCCGCCATTGCCGGATGGGGATGGAAAGCCCACACCACCGCGCCCAGGGCCAAGCCCGCCCCCGCAGCGCACGCCGCGGGGTACAGCAGTGCCCGCCGCAGATCCCCCAGCGAGCTGCCCACCATGTGGTTGGCGACGATGAAAGCCGTCCCGTCCAGCAGTGTGGTGCTGATTAGAAAGGCGGTGGCCGCGCCGGTCAGTCCCCAGTACCGGGTCGCGGGATAGGCCAGCGCCCCCAGGATAACCAGCTTGACCAATTGGAGCTTGGGGAAGATGTCAGGACGGCCAGACCCGCTGAGCAGTGGGCCAATGGTGGTGGACACCGAGCGGACGGCGCCGGCCACCATCAAGAGCTGGAATGCCTGAGTCATGGGAAGCCACTTGGCGCCCAAGACCACCTCGGTGAAGTGGTACGCCAGGGGCACCGCAATTGCCGCCATGGGCAAGGATATCAAAGTGACCAGGCTCAGGGACCTTAGGTAAGCCCCGCGCAGCCTGGCCCGCTGGTCCTGCAGCCGTGAGAAGGTGGGAAATAGAACCTGGTTGGTTACGCGGGCAACTTCGGTGGTGGCCATCTCAGCCATATTGTTGGCCATGCGGTAGAAGCCCAGCGGCGCCACGCCCAGCATCCGGCCCACCAGGATCTGGCCGAAGTTGCGGTTCGCGAAGTTCAACATATGGTTGCCGAACACCCACTTGCCGAAGTGGAATAGCTGGCCGACCTTCTTCCGCTCTATACTCAGCCGGGGCCGGTACGGGTGCAGCAGATAGGATGCCGCGACCTGTACCACCGTGGCGATCAGGGCGCTGTAGACCAGGGCCCACACGTTACGCATGATTAGCACCAGGATGGTGCCCACCACTACCTCGGCCAGCGCGTAGGACACCTCATAGATAAACCGCTTCCGGAACGCCAGCTCCCGCTCAAAATAGACGATGCCCACGTTGACCAGGGAGTCCAAGAGCACGGAGGCCGCCATGACTCTGATCATATCTGTGGCCTTGGGTGTGCCAAAGAAGCGGGCGACCCACGGCGCGGCCAGGATCAACGCCCCGGCCAGCGCCACTCCACGCAGCGCCTCAATGGTCCAGGCCGAGTCGAGATGTGGCTTTATATCGTCCTTGCGCTGGATCAGGGCGTTGCGGAATCCGGTGTAGGTGTAGGCGTCCACCAGGGACAGCATCAGCAAAGCTACGCCGAACAGGCCGATGTCACTGGGCGCCAACACTCGGGCGAGGATGACCGTCTTGACCGCAGACAGGCTTCGCAGGGAGACACGAATGGCGAAGGTCCACAGCCCGGCGCGGACTACGCGCTTGGTTAGGCCGGGACCGGACTCGTCGGGTTGGCGCAACGCGGTCTGCAAATTGGGCTCCTGCACATTACCTGCTGGGTGCGACGCGGGAAGCGCCGCGGCGCTGCTTGGCGGGAACCGTCTGAGCGTTCCAGTGGGACAGGTCACAGCCCAGCCAGGCGGCCAGGGCCGCGTTGTCTTGCTCAAACTGGCGTTGCAGCTCGGCGCGCAGGGCCGGGTCCAGAGGCGGGTATGACGAGGTTTCAGGGTTCACCTTGCCCATGGCGCGTTGCAGCATGGGAATGCGCCAGGCCAGATTCCACATCCGCCCGGAGCGGTTTTCCAGGGAACCGAAGCGGTTAAAGGCTACTCCCAGGTTCGGCGGGACGACGGTGTCTTTAATTCCCAAGAACCGGCATGCCGACTGGAACGTCTCCAGAGGAGCATTGGTCAGGTCCTCAAAAAGCAGCACTTGCAGCGCCTCTCGGGGGTAGTACTGGCACACCCGTAGGAGCTGTTCCAGATAGCGGCCCCGGGCCAAGTAGGAGTGATTGCGGTACCGGCGCTCGGTGTCGTCGGCGTTGGCAGTCCGTTTTGCTTCGGCGGCCAGGGCGTCGGCGAAGTCCAGGGTCTCCCGGTTGTGGGTTCGGTTGTGCCAATAGTGGGAGTAGGCCCGGTCCACCGGGTCCCGGAGGATGGCGATGAGGCGCGCCTGGGGGATCGCCGCTGCCATGCGGGCTGGCACCTCCTCAAAAGCCATGTATGTGGGCGTGGCTTCGCCCACGGCAGCTTGCCCCTGCCAGTTGGCGAACTGCTCTTTGTACCAATCTATGCCGTTCTCGTAGCGAAGGTCAAAGTAGCGTACTTCCTTCATGCCGGAGGCCATGGAGACCTCCGGGTGTGCCTTGAGGTGGTAGGCCAAGGAGGTGGTGCCGGCCTTCTGGGCGCCGATGATCAAAAAGTTGGGCAGGGTCGCGGGCATGGTTCGTACCTCCACAGATTCTTGAAGTGTTACGCCGCTGCCGGCGTGTCCAAATGGCGGTGTTGCGTCGCGGTAACCTACGCCGGTGGCGAGGCGAGGGCCTTCCGTTGGAGGGACTCCGCCAGTTCACCCATGGTGGGGTTATCCAAAGTGCCTTGTTGGCGCAGCTGGTGCACCTTTCGGAAAATTATTTCAAGTCCCTTGAGCGACCGGTCCGGGTGGGCAGTCAGGTTATGGGGATGGAACCACAAATGGACCAGTCCGCGTTGTTGGGCGGCACGGGACAGGTCCCGGCGCACCCGCTGGGCCATCACCCCAATGGGGAGGAGCCGCCAGTGGGTGGCGCTGGAGCCGTAGAAATAGGTGGCGGGCACATCCCACATACTGTGCCGGTACTGGGGCAGCACCGGGGCCGCGGGCAGCACCCCCATCTCACTGAGCACTCGGCGAGCCATCCGGACCGGTTTCGGGCCGCTGCCAAACCGTGGGGGCGTGAGTCCGCGGTAGGAGGTGAAGCCGTGGTCCGCCAGCACCTCAAAGTGCCCCAGCTGGTTCCGGGGGAAGACAAAGGACTTGAGCTGAATGCCCATGCGCTTCGCCGCCTGGCGACAAGCCTGGAGGTCCGAGCTAAAACTCTCGGCGGAGCACTGCGGGTCGCCCACAATCAGGTGCGAGAAGGCGTGGGAGCCTATCTCCTGGGGCGCCTGACAACTGCGGATGCTCTCAACCAAGTCCCGTCCGTACCACATGGGGTCCCGCTGTGCGTCGGTGCAGGGGTCCGGGTCAAACCAGTCCCCCTTCAGCCAGGAGTAGGCCGGCCGCAGTATCTCCGGGTGCTTGCGTCCGTTCTCCGGCTGGCATCGGTCCAAAAACAGGTGACCCACCACCGCCCAGGTAGCCCGGATCTGGTATCGCTCAAGGAGCCCCAGCAGATTGTGGATGAACTCCCGTTCCTGCTGATAGGTATAATGCGGGGACCCATCCCGGTGGTGCACGGTTCCCCAGGCCATTTCCGTATCAATGGACACCAGGAAGGCGCCCCGATCCAGGGGATTTTGCATGGATTGTTTCATAGAGTTTTATGCTACCTGTGCTCCGGGGTCTGGCGCCAGCACCCTGGCGGGTTCCCATGGGTTGGCAGACCCCGCGACAGCGCCATTGCCCTTGGCGCGCCCCACGCCGGCAATCCTCAGCACCGCTTCAGCAATGAGGTCGGAATCGTGCTTCAGAGGGACGTTGTTGTTGGATAGGGCGGCGGCGAAGACCGCAGGCACATGTTGCGTCACCTTGTCCAGGTCCACCACCACCGGGTATGAGCCCTGGGCTAGGTAAGCGTCCCGCGCTGCTTGGGAGACGGGGCAGGTGTTCACCAGCGCCCAGTCCAGATGGCCGGCGCCGGCGTAGCGACACATCACCCGCACCAGATCGGAAGCCGTAAAGTTATCCGTTTCCCCCAACTTGGTCATCAGATTGCAGACGTAAATCCGGGTGGCCCGGCTGGCGGCTACAGCCTGAACTATCCCGTCAACTAACAGGTTGGGGATGATGCTAGTATACAGGTCTCCCGGCCCCAGCACCACCGCGTCGGCATCCAGGATGGCCTGCACCGCTTTGGGATTGGCCTGTACCGCCGGGTCCAGAAAAACGCGCTCAATTCGGGGGTGGCTCTGGCGCCGGGTGTCGATCTTGGATTCCCCGCGCACCACCCGCCCGTCACTCAGCTCGGCGCACAGGTCCGCCCGTTGCAGGGAAACCGGAATCACCTGGCCGGTAATGCGCAGCAAGCGGGACATCTCACCAATGGCTACTTCAATATCCTGACCAAGGGTGGTCAGGGCCGCCAGCAGCAGGTTGCCCAGGCTGTGGCCGTTAAGACTGCTTTTCTGGCTGAACCGGAAGCCGATGAGCTCCCGTATGGCATGGGTGGCTTCGGTGTCATCACTGAGGCCCAGCAGGCACTGGCGCAGGTCTCCCAGCGGGGGATAGCCAAACTCGCTCTGGAGCAGGCCGGAGCTGCCGCCGCTGTCAAACATGGTGACCACGGCGGAGAGGTTAGCGGTGTACTTCTTCAATCCCCGCAGCACCGCCGAGGAGCCGCTGCCCCCGCCGATTACCACAATTTTGATGCCGTTGCTGTTGTTGGCCGTCACTTTCGTTATTCTCCCTGAACCGTCGTCCTGTTGAGGTTGCCGGGTTCCGGTTGATGCATCCATTGGAGGGATGTGCCGCCAGAACCTGGCGCCGCGCCGGATGTGGAGCCTGGGCAGGCCATGTTGAGGCCGAACGCCGCCCGGCTCAGGTCCAAGAGCCCGCGGCTAGGGGGTCTTGGCACGCTCCCCGTTGGTCTTCGATTCTTGTGGCGTTACCTTTAATAGGTAGCCCATGCCGTTAAAATTCAGCACGTCCACGGTGCAGGCGGCGTTGGAATAAGCTGACAGCTTGCGACGCAATTGCCAAATATAGAATCGCAGGGAGGTATCCTTGCCCGCTTCTCCCCATATACGGCTCAGCAGTTCCTCGCGGGTGACCAGGTGTTCGGCCCGGTTCAGCAGGTAGCGGAAGAGCTTGGCCTCCGTGTGGGTCAAGGTTTCCATGAGCGGCTCCAGGTCTCCAGCGTCCGTGGGGATGTATGCTTTGGCGCAAGCCATGCCGTTGTCGCTGTACCCAGCGCGGCGCAGCAGGGCGCGGACCCGGGCCAGCATCTCCCGCAGGCCCACGGGCCGGCTGATGTACATGTCCGCACCGTTCAGCAGCGCCTGGGCTGGGGAGGTGTGGCCCCCTTCCCCAACCACTACGATGGGCGAACTGGTGACCTCCCGCAGGACTTCCACCAGGCTCACGCCGCCCACTGGCGGCATATCCTCACCTACCATGATCACCTGGGGAGTCTGCTCCAGCACTCGCCGTGCGCTGTGGCCGCTGTCGTTCTCTTCCAGCACCGCGAATCCGTGGTCGCGTAACTCCGCGCCGGCGCGCAGCAAGCTGTCACCGTCATTGATGATCAGCACGCTGGGAGGCATGGATTTGTAGTCTCCATGGGTAATGTCTGGCATGGCCATCTAACAGCTCACTTCGCTATTCTTGGTTACGGCGCTAACCGCCTGATCCAACATCTTGTAATATTAATCTGCCGAAAGGACAAACCGTGGGCAATTATGGTGACAGAAGGGCGACAGTTCAGTGTAGGTCGGGGAACTTTTGACGCATTTGGCGCTCACACCACCCGCCGGCGGCTAGTTGGGGTGGCCCTGCCCGCCCGGGCGCCCGAGGGCTGGGCGCCGGAGGTCTGGCCCACCGGGCGGTCAGTGGGGTCGGGGGGCCAATTGGCGGCGTGTTAAGGCTGGGATGGGGCAGCGATCTTCCGGGCGCGGGCGCTTTTCAACTAGGAAGCGGGGTCCAGCGCAGGCGGCACACCGGAGCCGGGGGCCGGGCCGATGAACCGGTAGCCCACGCCGTGGACCGAGGCGATCCACCGAGGGTCCCGTGCGTCGTCGCCCAGCTTGCGGCGCAGGCGCTGCACATACTTCTTGACCAGTCCCGAGCCTTCCGATTGCTCGCCCCAGATGGTCCGTCCCAGGGTCTGGTGCGTCACCACCATGCCCCGGTTCCGCACCAGCAGATGAAGCAGACGGAACTCGGTGGAGGTCAGGGTCAGGTGCTCATCGTTGAGGAAGACCTCATAGCTGGAAGGGTTGATGAACAGGCGCCCGCTATGCAGCGGGCCTACCCGTTCGCTGCTGGGGCGGAGTCCCATGCGGCGCAGCAACGCCAGCACTCGGGTCATGATCTCCGTCAGGTCACAGGGCAGGCGCACATAGTCGTCGGCGCCCGCCTCCAAGGCGGTGACCACCTCCATCTCGTCGGCCTGGTAGCCCAGCACCAAGAGGGGCACCGCGGAGAAGCGGCGCAGCTCCTGGATGGTTTGCGCCAGGGACATGTCGGTGAAATCGGGGTGCAGCAGCACGATGTCTGGAGAGGCGCTCTCCACCAGCTCCAGGCCGGCGGCAGCGGCGGTGGCCGTCACCACCGCGGCGTCAGGCCAACGAATGCGCACACTTAGCGCGGCGATGTCAGCGACGCGCGGGTCGGTCCCTATGAATGCCAGTTTCATACGCCACCTTGCCCTCAGACCCGCGGGTGAAATCCGCCCCGGGAGGTCAGACCGCCTTAAATCACGCTGGCTCAGCCCAGGTCCCGGTGCTGGGCCAAACGCCGGGGCGCCGCGCCCCGTTGCTGGATTCGGCGAGCGGAGACTCCGGGTATTGCCGTTGGAGTACACGTTAAGGGTGGACGGTGGCAAAGCACGGGTACAGAAGGTGTCACTAGGGGAAAATAGGGGCCAAAGCGGGCACGTTGCAGCGCTTTTCTGGAGAAGTTGGGTATCCGGGGGTTAGAAGGAGTTCAGATTTTCGCCCTTCCGGCGCTTCTATGGCCGGAAGGGCGCCTGGCCAGCTGGCTAAGCCGGCGCCCGAGTAGGAAATGCCGCGCCGTGCCGAGCTGGCAGAGCCGTGTCGGCGGGGCCGCCGCGGCTCCGGCTGGGGCTGGTCCGAACCTGACTCCATCGTCGATATCGGGGTGAGCGGCTACGAGACCATGGCCGGCTGGGCGGACTCCTGGGCCGACGGGGCG
>JBGPJN010000005.1:0-29855 GCA_041485445.1 Dehalococcoidia bacterium | reverse complement strand
CGGCACCGCGGTGGTAGTGGGGCCGCGCAGCGATACCGACCCACTCCCCTATTTGGGGCAGCGGCTCCGCGTGGTGGCGGTCCGTCAGGAAGATGGCACGCTGCTGGCCCGGGAGGTGGAGAACCTGTCGTCTCCTCCCCAGGGCGCGCCCTCGGTTGGGGTCAAGCTGCAGGGCTTGCTGGAGGGCATTGACGCCCAGGGCAAGTGGACGGTGAGCGGCATCAAGGTCAGCGTCGGTCCCGGCACGAAACTGGAAGGCTTGCCGGCGGTGGGCCGGCCGGTACTGGTGACGGGGGACCGGCAGGAGGATGGCTCTCTGCTGGCGCAGCAGATTGAAGGCCGCAACGAGGAGATCACCCATCGCCGGGGCCAGGCCCAGATCGTCGGACCTGTGGAGCAGATCCTGGCCAATGGCAGCCTGGTGGTCAGTGGTGTCGTCGTAGCCCGCACTGCCCTCACCGAGCTGGACGGCAATCCGCAGGTCGGCAGTCTGGTGGTGGTGGAGGCGCTTCTCTTGGAGGACGGCACGCTGCTGGCCCGGGAGGTGCACCTGGGCCGCGAGGTAGAGGAGTTGGGACTGACCCCGGTGCGGGAATCGGAGATCCGGGGCGCCATTGAACGCGTTAACCCGGATGCCACCATGGTGGTGGGCGGCGTCACTGTGGTTATAGGCGCGTTGACTGAATTCAGGGTGGAGGTGGCCGAGGGCGTGGTGGTCAGGGTAGAGGGCGTACTCCAGACCGACGGCTCATTGCTGGCCCGGGAAGTGAGTGGGGAAGTCCCAACAGGCAGCGGGGATTCCAACCAAATTAGAATTCAGGGTCCCATCAGCGAGGTCCAACGCGACCCGGCGGGCAACCCCGTTGGCGTAGTGGTGGCGGGGTCCCGCATCGCCCTGGAGGCCCTGACCCGGCAGGAGAGCCCCTTGGTTGAGGGAACCGATATCGATGTCCGGGCCATCGCTACGGACGGTGGCTTGCTGGCCAGCCGCATTGTCGATGTGAAGCGTGGGAGCCCGCCGGAGGCCCGTGGGGTTACGCTGGAGGGAAGGGTCAACTCTCTGGTGAAGAGTCAGCGGGGCCAGGCCTCTTGGATCTCCGTAAACGGAACGGCGGTTAACATTGCCGCCTCCACCAAGGTTTCAGGTCCCCTGAGCGGCGGTGAGTTGGTGGTGGTGAAGGGAGTAATGCGGAATGGCGCCGTGGCGGCCACCTCGGTGGAGGTCAAGACCCCCGCTCCCGCCCCCACCAGGGCGAAGCGCACCCCCTTCCAGTTGAAGGCGACGGTGACCGCCGTCCAGATGGACTCCCGCGGCAAACTGCAGAGCCTGACGGTGGAAGACCGAACCATCCTGGTGGAGGGTCTGACCAAGGTTGACCGCGGTGTGGCCGTGGGCCGCATAGTGGAGGTGAATGGGGTGATGGTCGGCGATACCTACGTTGCCAACCAGATCAAGGTGAAAGACCAGCCCAAAGAGCGCCCTCAGGACCAGAAGAAGAAAGGCGACGCCGATACCGGCAAGGACAAAGACGGTAAGAAGGGTTCCGGAAAGTAACCCGGCCGCGCCAGCGCGCCGTATCCCCCCGGACAACCCCGACAAGCCGGGGCTCGCCGGGGGGATAGTTTTTCATTCTCCGCCCGTTGGCCTCAGATGGACAGCTCCAGAATGTACAGGCCGCCCTTCAGACGGTCCACGGCGTAGATGGTGCGGTGCTCGTCCACGTACACGTCGTTGACCGAGTTGGCCTGGGCGCCGGCCGGCACTTGGGGCACAAAGTAGGCCACCTCCTGGGGCTGGAAGGGGTTGGTGGTGTCAAAAACCCGCAACCCGCCGTTGAAGAAGGTCCCGAACACCAGATAGTCCGAGCGGTAGGAGATGGGTATGGGCAGGTTCTCGTGAATGTTGTGGGCGCCAAAGCGCCCGGGACGCTGGAAGAAGTCCCCCGTGTCGGCCATGGGCAGGGTGCTGATGATCACCGGATTGGTCTCCACGCGCGAGTCCAGCAGCCACACCAGCTTGGGGTAGTCCTCCCCGCTCAGCCGCGTGGCCTCCTGGCTGACCACCAGCAGGTCACGGCTGAACAGGGGCAGCACCGTGTGAGTGAAGCCGGGGAAGGGCGGGGCGTAATTGACCTGGCTGACCATCTTGGGGTCCGACCTGTCCGAGATGTCCAGGATGATGACCCCCGAGTCCTTCCAGCCGCAGTAGGCGCGGTCGGGCCTCTCCGGGTAGACGTTGCCGTTATGCAGGGCGTGTCCGGCGTCGAACTGGGGATGGCGTGCCGGCATGGGGGCGGCGTCTCCCTTGCGGGTGCCGGGCACCCACCAGCGGCCCGCCTCCGCCGGTTTGGCGGGGTCTTTCACGTCCACGATCATGTAAAACTGGTCGTCCCGCTCGTTCCTGGGGTAGAAATCGCCGGCGCCGGTGGAGAGGTGGGCGTACTCGCCGTCCACCCACCAGAGGCAGTGGACGCCCTTGGAGTGAGGGCCGGAGGTGTCGTGAAAGGCGATGCGCCGGGGCCGCTCGGGCCGGCTGATGTCGTAAACCCCCATGCCCGCGCCGGGCAGGCCGGGCTTGCTGGACTGGTAGGCCACCAGCAGCACGTCGCCCAGCACCGCCAGGGAGTTGGACCGCAGGTGGGGGTAGGCCAGCTCCGTCTGCACCACCATCTTGGGATGGGCCAGGTCGCTGACCTCCACGCCGGTGAAGTCCTTGGGGGCGCTTTCGTGGGCCATCCAGAGAATGCGGCGATTGCCCGCCAACTGCTGCATGGCCACGCCTTCGCCCACGTTGCCAAACCCGTTGAGGTCGTGGTGGGAGATGAGCTTCATGTTCTTGATCTCTTGAGTGGCCGTTGCCATGTCGCCTCCTTAACCAACCGCTGGGGAACCACTGGGGCAGAACCTGACGCCTTTCCGGGTTCCAGCGCCTTGAACGGCGCGGGTTCGCCGGGGCGTGGGTAATATATCACAAAACGGTGACACCGCCGGCATCAGGTCACCCTCACGCCAAGCCCCTTCATGACCCTTGTAATCCAAAGATATCCCACTGCTGAGGACACTAAGTTGCCCGCCATAATGGCTGCCCAAATAGCGATGATGGAAAAGTGGAACACCTGCGTCAGGATATAGCCCAGCGGGATTGCGATGACCATGAACTTGATCAGCAATATCCAAAAGCCGGGCCATGACCTGCCGAAGGCCTGGAATGCATTGGCTTCCACCATCATGGCCGCCACCGCGCCGTAGCTCAAAGTCACCGTCCACATGTAGGAGCGGGTGTACTTGGTCACCACCGGGTCGTCGGTGAAAATGCCAATGAGGTATCCCGAGAAAAGCGCGGCCAGAATCCCAAGGCCGGCGGCCGACAGAAAGCCGTATTTGAGCGCCTTGGCGAAGGCTTCTTTGGCGCGTTCCGTTTTCCCCGCACCTACGTTCTGGCCAATCAGCGCCATGGCGCCGAAGCCAAACCCGATGGCAGGCAAGAACGCAAAGAACTCTACCCGGAGCCCGAGACTAAGGGCGATGGCGCCAGGCTCCTGAAACGCCCGGGAAGCGATGAGGGTGAGGGCGGCCAGACCTATGGGGACTATTACTTGAGTCAGCGACGCCGGTACTCCGATATTGAGCACCTTCTTCACGGATTCCCACTGGAAGGTTAGATTATGGAAACTAAATCGTATCCGCCTCTTGGTACTGGACAGGGAACGGATGGCGAGCACGATAAACACCGCCTGGGAAACCAGGGTGGCGATGGCCGCCCCGGCGATGCCAAGGGGTGGGAATCCAAACCAGCCGAAGATCATCACGGGGTCCAGGCCGGCATTGACCAGGGTTGAGAGCGCAAACAGCTTGGTGAGAGTGAAAGTATCCCCCTGTGAGTTGAATGCAAATATGATGGCGATCAGGATAAAAAACAGCACTGAGCCGCCGGCCGTTACGGTAAAGTACTCCAGGGCCGGGGCAAAGATGAGCCCGCCAGCGCCCGACGCCGCCAGAAGCTGGTCCCTGAACGTCAACGACACTGCCGTGAAGAAAACCCCCGCCATGCCCGCCAGCACAAAGGACTGTCCGAGGACGCGCTCAGCTTCACGGACATTGGCGGCGCCAATGTGCATGGACATGATGACGCCCGACCCTACGGTGATGCCGAAGCCAAGGGAGATCATCACGAACAGGGCGATCTGGGAGATGCTCACGGCCGCTATCGCCTCGGCGGACAGCTTGCTTACCCAAAAAGCGTCCACCAGGTTGTAGAGGGTGTAGAAGAGAACGGACAGCATTATGGGCCAAGCCAGGGACCACAGCTGTTTCCTGATCACGCCTGTTGTAAGGTCCTGCCCTGGCGTCTCGTGGTTGTTAGCGGCCATTCCTGTAATTTACCATTCGCTGACATCCAAACTTGCCGGAAGAGACTTCAAAGTCAATGGCCTAGAGGCTCTAGATTATACGGCGGCTGAGGCACGGCCCGCGCCTCCGGAGCCTGGGGTGGGACCGGGGGGGGGTGACCCAGGACCTTTCGATTTACTGCCACCCCGCTTGAGCGAATGCCGATTGAGTAGCACCGGCGTGCCGGGGCAGGACAATCCAAAGGCCCGGTGAGATCACCCAGGGCCTTTTCATTCTCCTCAAAGGCAGGGGCAGACCTGCGTGTCTGCCCTACGGCTGGAGGGGCAGACCAGGGCGCATCCCGACATAGTCGGGACGCCCCTACGGGCAGACCGAAAACGAAACGGCCCGGCGAGATCACCAAATCAGCATTGACAGTCCAGATTCGGAATGGTAGGCTTGAAACTAAGGGTAGCACTCTGCGACCGCCGAGTGCTAATGGTCAGTTGCCCAGGAGGAAATCCAGCGTGCCGCGATACGATTATCAATGCGTCAGTTGTGGGCACCAGTTTGAGCTGGTGCAGAGCTTCAGCGAGGCCGGCACCGGCACCTGTCCCGCGTGCTCCGGCAATGGGCGCCGGCTGTTTCATGCTGTGCCGGTAATCTACAAGGGTTCCGGTTTCTACACCACTGACTACGGGCGGCCCAAGTCTCCGCCCCCGGAGAAGTCGGACAAGTCCGAGAAGTCTGAAAAGAAGGACAAAGAGCCGACCAAGGCCAGCAAGTCCGCAGAAGGCAACGGATCGTCCAGCAGCGCGGCCGATAAGAAGGGAGATAAGAGCGCCGCGGCGCCTGCGTCCACCTCCTCTTCGGAGAGCGGCTCCTAGCCTGGGGCGCCGGGGGCTGGAGCGCCGCCGCGTTGCGCGCCCTGGTGCAGCGGGTCAGCCAGGCTGCCGTGCTGGTGGACCAACAAGAGGTGGGGCGCATCGGCCCTGGGCTGTCGGTGTTGCTGGGAGTGGCCCGTGGGGACACTGCGGCGGACGGCCAGTACTTGATGGAGAAGATCGCTAATCTGAGAATTTTTGCCGGCGCCGATGACCGCTTCAACCGCTCCGCCCTTGACCTGGGGGCGGAGATTTTGTTGGTGAGCCAGTTCACTCTGCACGCCGACACCCGGCGCGGCCGCCGCCCCGACTTCTCCCAGTCCGCGCCGCCGGAAGAGGCCCAGCCCCTTTACCTGGTGGTGGCGGAGCAGCTCCGCAGCGCGGGCCTGACCGTGGCCACCGGGCGGTTTGGCGCGCACATGCAGGTGGCGCTCACCAACGACGGCCCGGTAACCCTGCTGCTGGACAGCGCGGACCGGCAGCGGCCTCGGCGGGAACCGGCCCCAGCCCCAAACCCGGTGTAGACTCACCGTAAGGCGCGGAACTGCCTATGCCCCAGGGCAAGGGTAAGAACGTGTTCAAAGGAGCGCCATATCCCCCTTTGGCAAATGGGGGAGGCACGGAGGGGATCGTCTGCCCCCTGCGCCGCGCGGCGTGGCGGGGGAACTGGGGACGACCCCTCCCTTCGGCTACGCTCAGGGCAGGCTCTAACCTCCCCTTGATAAGGGGAGGGATGTCTTACCCACCCCCCCTAGTCCGGCAGCTCCGCCTTCACCCCGGCGGGCAGGTCCACCTCAAAGGCCGTGAGTATCTGACCCACCAGCAGGTAGTGCCCGATAAGGCCCGTTATGTCAACTGTCCGCTGCACGCCCCACCGCTGCTTGACGCCGTTGAAGGTGGCGTCGCTCACCTTGTGCTTGCCCACCAGCTCCTGCACGTACCGGACCAGCAGCGCCTCGTCGCCGGTCAAGCCCCGGGGGGCGGTGCCCTGGGCCACCGCCTTGATGATGGTCTCCGACAGTCCGGCCTGGCGTGCCAGCCGGGCATGGGCGGCGAACTCGTACTGGTTCTTGATCTCCTTGGCGGTGGAGATGATCACCAGCTCCTTCAAGGCCTCGGACAGGTCCAGGTCGAAGCGCACGTAGGTGCCGGTGTGGGCCACCCGGGCGGCCAGCTTGGGGCTGTGCAACAACACCCCGTAGGGCCCCCGGACGCTGCCCCGGCTGTCGGCGATGGAGTCGTAGAACTGCTGGTCCTCGGGATTGAGCTGCTCGCGGGTGAGATTGGGTAGCCGTGCCATAAGGTGCCTCCCGTTGCAAGATTTGCTGTGACCCTTGTTGCATGAGACTCAAGCGCCCTCGCTTGTGCTGACCATTGGGGCGCGGTTACTTACATTCGATCTTGCCCTTTACCGTTCCGTTCACCACGCCCTTGAGGGCGCCGCCATTGGGGCCGCACTTGATGTTCCCGTCCACGGTGCTGCCGGCGCCAATGGTAACCTTACCGGTGCCTTCCATCTCCACGTCGCCCCCCACCAAACTGCCGGCATCAAGAGTCAAGTCTCCATCGCCGAGCAGCTTGACATTCCCGCTAATCCTGCCGCCACGACGGATGCCGACGTTGCCATTGCCCGTGTTCTCAATGTTACCGCGCACGATGCCTGAAATCACAATGCTGCCATCGGTGGCAGCTTCAATGTTGCCATATAGCCTGCCCCGGAGAAATACCTCGCCGGACCTATGTTTGAGGTCGCCGCTGACCTGGCCGTCAACCAGTATATCGCCTGCCACCGAACCGGTGGGGCCTATGTGACACTGTACGTCCGAAGGCACGAGGAGATCGGCGGTTACGGCAGTGTCGATGGGCCCAATGCCCCCATTCTGGCCATCATCACAGACTTGCGCCTTGGCTGATCCCAACCCGCAACTCAGGGAAACGGCGGCGGCCAAGGCGAAAACCAAGACTGCTTGCCTTGACCACATGCTTCTACTCATACACCATTGGGCACCATCGGGATGCGGGCCACCGCCGCTGCCGGCAGCGGCGCCGTCATGCAGGCGCAAACTCCAGGTCCAGGCTGATGTCCAGGGCCTTCACCGAGTGAGTCAGCCCGCCGATGGAGATCAGGTCCACGCCGGTCTCCGCCACCGCCCGCACCGTGTCCAGGGTGATGCCCCCGGAGGCCTCCACCACCGCCCGCCCGCCCACCATGCCCACCGCCTGACGCATCAACGCCACGGGCATGTTGTCCAGCATGATCACCGGCGCCCCGGCGGCCAGCGCCTCCCCCAACTGCTCCAGGCTCTCCACCTCCACCTCGACCTTGATGGTGTGGGGCGCCCGCTCCAGGGCCAGGCGCACCACCTCGCCCAGTCCCAACTCCTGGGAGGCCAGGGCGGCGATGTGATTGTCTTTGATCAGGATGCCGTCGGCCAGGTTCAGCCGGTGGTTGTGCCCGCCGCCCATGCGCACGGCGTACTTGTCCAGGTAGCGGTGCCCCGGCACGGTCTTGCGGGTGTCCACAATGCGCGCCCGGCAGCCGCGCACCGCCTCCACGTACCGGCGGGTGTCGGTGGCGATGCCGCTCATGCGCTGCAAGAAATTGAGGGCGATGCGCTCCCCCCGCAGGATGCTGCCCGCCGAGCCCTGGATGCGGGCGATGTCGGCGCCGGGAGCCAGGGCCGCGCCATCGGGCAGCAGGGCGACGGTCTCCAGCTCTGGGTCCACCCGCTGGAACACTGCCAGGGCCACTTCTACCCCCGCCAGGACGCCCTGGGCCTTGGCCCGCAGGATGCCCGTGCCGCGCACCTCAGGGGGGACCAGCAGGCCGGTGGTGGGGTCGCTGAAGGTCTGGTCCTCGGACAGCGCCAGGTCAATGAGCTGATGGACCTCGGGGGGCAGAGCGCTCATTGCGTCTCCTCCTCCTTGACCAGCACAATGTGCTTCTCCCACTGGGTGGAGGTCTGGGGGAAATCCTCCCGGAAGTGGGCGCCCCGGCTCTCCTGCCGCAACAAGGCTGCCTCGGCCATCAACCGGCCCAGCAGCACCATGTTGCGCAGCTCGTGACCGGCCCGGTCGGTGGGCTTGGGCTGCGTGCGCTGCCAGACGTGCAGGATGCGGGCCGCCAGCAGCAGCCGGGAGCCGTGGCGGTTGAGGCCCACGTTGCGCCACATCAGGTCCCGCAGGGCCTCCGCGCTCAGGGCCGGCACGCTGGCGCACACCATGGGCCGGCTGCCCAGGGTCACCACCAGGTCCTGATCGTGGTCCAGGTCCGCCTGCTCCGGCGCCCGGCCCAGGCTGCTGGCCACCAGCCGCTGGGCGAAGACCAGGGTGTCCAGGAGGGAGTTGCTGGCCAGGCGGTTGGCGCCGTGGACCCCGGAGCAGGCCACCTCGCCGCAGGCGTAGAGGCCCCGGATGTTGGTGCGGCCCCAGGTGTCAATCTGCACGCCGCCCATCATGTAGTGGGCCGCCGGGGCCACCGGGATGGGCTGACTGGTGATGTCCACTCCGTAGCCCAGGCAGGCGCGGTAGATGGTGGGGAAGCGGCTCTTCACCATGTCGGCGGGCAGGTGGGAGATGTCCAGGTACACCCGGCCCGAGGCGGACTTGCCCACCTGGTCGGCGATGGCGCGGGACACCACGTCCCGGGGCGCCAGGTCCGCCAGGGGATGGTAGTCCACCATGAAGGCCCGGCCGGTGTCGTCCCGCAGCACCGCGCCCTCGCCGCGCATGGCCTCGGACAGCAGAAAGGTGGGCGCGCCCTCCAGCCACAGGGCGGTGGGATGGAACTGGTAGAACTCCATGTCCATGACCCGGGCGCCGGCCTCAAACCCCAGGGCCACGCCGTCGCCGGTGGCCACCTCCGGGTTGGTGGTGTAGCGGAAGAGCTGGCCGGCCCCGCCGGTGGCCAGCACCACCGACCTCCCGGCGAAGCTGCGGGTCTGGCCGGTGTCGGAGCTGAGGGCCTCCACGCCCCGCACCACGCCTCCCTCCACCAGCAGGCGGGTGGCCAGGGAGTACTCCAGCACCGTGACGTTGGACTCCCGCACCAGGCTGGCCAGGGTCATCTCGATGTGCTGCCCGGTGGCGTCGCCCCCCGCGTGGAGGATGCGGGGCATGCTGTGAGCGCCCTCGCGGCCCAGGGAGATCTGGCCCAGGCTGGTGTCGAAGGGCACGCCCCAGTTGATCAGGCTGGCCACGCTCCGGGGGCCGTCTTGGGTCAGCACCTGCACCGCCTCCCGGTTGCACAAACCCGCGCCGGCGGCCAGGGTGTCCTGGGAGTGAAGGGCGGGGGAGTCCCCCGGCCCGATGGCCGCGGCGATGCCCCCCTGGGCGTAGCGGGTGTTGCAGTCGTCGATGCGGCCCTTGGTCAGCACCAGCACCGAGCCGTGCTCCCTTGCCAGCAGCCCGGTGTTCAGCCCGGCAATGCCGCTGCCGATGATTATGTAGTCGTAGTCGGTTTTGTTCAAGGGTTAGCTTTGCTCGTCACCGGTGCCGATTCCTCTGTCGCCCGGCCGGCGATTCAGGCCATTTTACCACCGGCACAGCTTTTACTAAAAAGACCGTCTTGCCCGAGAATTCAGCGGCCTGCCGAAAAAGTGGGACATGTACAAAACATCATCCATTTAGGTAGACGCATCCACCTGGTGGCGGAGCACATTACTTAGGGGGATGACGGCGCTGCTGCCTACTCAGTGGAGGTTGTCCAGGCTGGCCCATTGCGGGGCCCGGTTGCTGGGGCACGACAATCTGAACTTGGATTTGTTGAATATATGCGTGTCCAGAGTGATGTTCTACGATCTTGAACGCTCCAGTCATTCCAAAGGTAACATCAAGTGCCCAATAAGCATCCATGACAGCAGTCAGAAGCCCAGGCGCTGCGGTAGGTGCACTCAAGTCCGTCACCTTGAGGCCAGCAGCCAAGTTCAACAGGTCTTGAATGCCCACGCGTCGGGAGTGCGCCAGGAAATTATTGTGATTCCCAAGATAGTTAACAACGGTATCAGCATCCTGGGCAGCTTGAGGAGAACCAAAAAGCATGTATCTCTGCAGCCAATCCTTCACCAAAGTCTTAGAAAGGGCGATGGCGTTTAGGCATTCTTGCCGCAGGGAGGGTCCAAGGTCTCGGAGAATCGGCAGCCACACCGCCAGCCGCCGTTGGTCGTTAAGAATCTCATTCGAAGCAAGATCAAACTGGTCGAGAATTGCTTGGGCCGGCGCGCTCACGGTTCTCCCCTCTCTTGTAATCAGCATTTGAGGGTCGATAGGCCCTAGCTCGGCCGAAGGCACCATCAGAATTTCGTTGCCGGACATAGCGAGCATGGTCGCGGCGCTCTTGGCAACGTCAGGAACAATAAACCGAATTGGTGCGAACCTGTTTCGTAGCAGAGTAACTATAGACTCGGTGGCGGTGGGAGACCCTCCTGGACTGTGCAGCATGACATCGAGCGGTCCGGCAGCTATGTTCTGAGTCGTTTCAAGGAAAGCCGTTTTATCTCTGAGGTTGATTTGGACTTCTTCAGCACCTGCTTGGGCGACTTTGGCACTGCTCAGAAAATCTGTAGCGTATAGAACCAGCGGAATGTTAGTTATGTCTTCGATCCGCTTAAGTTTGTCTCGACGAACACGGTCTTGAGCCGGAACCTGTTGACCCTGGCCAGGACGTTGCTGCCTCTCCTGGTTGAGCCTGGCTTGAAGCTGGTTGATTTCACGGGCAATTTGGTCTCTAGTTGCCAAATTCAACCGCCGCTGTCATGTTAGAAGTGACAGTTTTCGATGGCTGCAGATTCGCCAAGAGCCGATCATATTCCGTCAGCGTGATTCCAAAAATCTCTAGGGCTTCACGCAGTTGTGGGTTGTCCTGTAGAAACCGTTCCATCTCCTGGTTCACGTCTAGTGTTGGATGAGTCACTGACTGTTTCTCATCATAGATCGCCATGCATCCTCCAAATTGAATTATCTCAAACCAAGCATCAACCGGGGGACGCTTTCCACTTATCCGCTCTCGTCCCGCGCCTTGACAGCCAGCACAGGGTGGCCTTCCGGAGTTTCACCGTAACCGAGCCCTCGCGGGCTAGGCTCACAAAGCCGTTCAAGTTTATGGTATCCGGCAGTTGCCGCGCCGCCCCTACCGCAGCGCCAGCATCCGGTTCAGGGCCACCAGGGCGTCGCGCTTGATATCCTCGGGCACGGTAATCTGGTTGACCGCGTGGCCCGCCACCAGTCCCTCCAGCACCCACAGCAGGTAGGCCGGGTGGATGCGGTACATGGTGGAGCAGGGGCAGATTACCGGGTCGAGACAGAAGATGGTCTTGTCCGGGTTGTTGATGGCCAGGCGGTTGACCAGGCTAATCTCCGTGCCCACGGCCCACTGGCTGCCCGCGGGGGCCTCGTTGATGGTCTTGCGGATGAACTCGGTGGAGCCGACCAGGTCGGCGGCCTGCACCGCCTCCATGGTGCACTCGGGGTGCACCAGCACCGTCACGTCGGGGTAGCGCTGCCGCGCGGTCTCGATCTGCTTGACGGTGAACCGCGTGTGCACCGAGCAGTGCCCCTGCCATAGCACCATTTTGGCCTGGCGCAGCTGCTCCGGGGTGTTGCCCCCCAGCCGCCGGAAGGGGTTCCACACCACCATCTGCTCCAGGGGGATGCCCAGCTTGACGCCGGTGTTGCGGCCCAGGTGCTGGTCCGGCAGGAACAGGATGCGCTCCCCCTGCTGGAACCCCCACTCCACCACCTTGGCGGCGTTGGAGGAGGTGCACACCGCGCCGCCGTTGCGCCCGCACAGGGCCTTGATGCTGGCCACCGAGTTCATGTAGGTGATGGGCACAATGCCGCCGTGGCCGCCCAGAACCTCTTGCAGGTCCGCCCAGCCGTCCTCCACGTCCTCGATGGGCGCCATGTCGGCCATGGAGCACCCGGCGGTGAGGTTGGGCAGGATCACCTTCTGGTGGGGGGCGCACAGGATGCAGGCAGTCTCCGCCATGAAGTGGACGCCGCAGAACACGATGTAGCTGGCCTCGGGCTTGGAGGCGGCCTCCTGGGACAGGAGGAAGGAGTCGCCCTGGAAATCGGCGTACTTGATGACCTCTTCCCGCTGGTAGTGGTGGCCCAGCACCATCACCGACTTGCCCAGCTTGCGCCGGGCCTGGTGGATGCGCCGGTCCAGCTCCTCGGGGCTGTAGTGGAGGTACTCGGCGGGGATCTCCTGCCAGCGGACGTTCACCGCCAGCTCCTCGGCCAGGGACTTGGCGGGCAGCTGGTCCTCCGGTTTGCAGAAGGCCGCGTGCTCCACCTCAGTGATGGGCACCACCGGCTGGCGAGTCTTGATGGGCATAGTTACCTCCTCAGACGCCGAGAGCGGCAGGCGCGCCGGAACGCGACTCCATTGGCTGGAGTACCGGACTGCCCTGCAATGACCACGGGCCGGCCCGCTGGATGGTCACGTCGACCAGCTGGCCCAGCCGGTCCGACGGGTCATCGAAAAACACCAGCTTGTCGGTGCGGGTGCGACCGTGCCACTTCCCCTTCTTGCGGCCCTCCACCAGCACTTCCACAACCTGACCAACCAGCGCCAAGTTAATCTCCCCCAGGATGCGCTCCTGCAACTGGTCCACCTCGTGCAGGCGCCGGGCCTTCTCCTCAGATGACACGTCGTCCGGCAGGTTGCGGGCCGCGGCGGTGCCCGGCCGGGTGGAGTAGGCGGCGCAGTGGACCTTGTCGAAGCGCAACTCGGCCACCAGGTCCAGGGAGCGCTGGAACTGTTCCGCCGTCTCGCTGGGAAATCCAACGATGATGTCAGTGCTTACCGACACACCGGGTATGGCCTCCCGGATGCTGCCCACCAGCTCCCGGTACTGGGCCTGGGAGTAGGGACGCCGCATCCGCTGGAGCACGTCGTCATCCCCCGCCTGCACCGGCAGGTTGATGTGCTCGCAGACCTTGGGCAAGCCGGCCACCGCCTGGATAATCCCCTGGCTCATATATGAAGGGTGGGACGTGAGGAACCGGATGCGGGCCAGCCCCGGCACGTCGTTGAGGCGATGCAGCAGGTCCGCCAGGTCGGGGCGGGCGGGCAGGTCGTGGCCGTAGGCGTCCACCGTCTGTCCCAGCAGGGTTACCTCTTTGACGCCCCGGTCCACCAGCAGCTCCACCTCCCGCACCACTTCGTCCACGGGGCGGCTCACCTGGCGGCCCCGGCGGAAGGGGATGATGCAGAAGGTGCACATCAGGTCGCAGCCGTGGATGATGGGCACGTAGCAGGATACCTGGGGATGGGCCGGCGCCAGGGATCCCACGCAGCCCTGCCAGTCCAGGCCAAGGCGCTGGCCCACCAGGTCCAGCAGCGGCCCGTACTGCTGAGGGCGCAGGAACAGGTCCACCTGGGGGAACCGGGCCTCCAGGGCGTCGGTCTTGGCGCCCACCATGCAGCCCATGAGGGCCAGCACGCGGTCGGGGTGCTGCTGCTTCAGGGGGCGCATGAACCCCAGGGTGCCCACCACCTTGTCCTCCGCGCTCTGACGCACTACGCAGGAGTTCAGCACCACCACATCGGCGTCGTCGGCGCGGGGCGCCGGGCGCAGCCCAAGTTGCTCCAGCGCCGACTCCAGGCGCTCTGAGTCGGCTTTGTTCATCTGACAGCCGATGGTCCAGATGTGGTACGTGTTCAAAGTGTTCATGGTCATGGGATGTAGCGGGAGAATGCTGTGGGCAATACGCTCAAATGGCGGAGGGAATGGGATTCGAACCCATGTTCCCGGTTTCCCAGGAAAAGCGCTTAGCAGGCGCCCGCACTAGACCACTATGCGATCCCTCCTCCGCCTACACCAAATATAGCAGAGGGCTGCCCTGCCTTCAACCGCCGGCCTACGGCTTCCATACCCAATCCGGCAAGCCCATGCCGTTGAAGCTGGCCCAGCAAGTCACCAAAAGCCCTAACGACATGCCCTGGCGGGGCGGAGACCACCCCCTCTGTATCTCCCCCTTGGTAAGGCTGACAGGGGTATGTATTGTATCTGGAACATAGAACTGTCATTCTGAGCCGGAGCGCAGCGGAGGCGAAGAATCTAAAATGGCGGAGGTAAGACTCGCTGTTCGAGCCGTAGCTACTTCTGCCATTTTAGACCCTTCGCTTCGCTCAGGGCGACATTGGTTGCCCCCGGGACCAAGACTGGTCCTAACACTCTACATACCCCTTTCAGCCTTGGTAAGGGGGAGAAAGACGAATACCGAGACCTGCTCGGAGGAGCCGTCCTGTTCCTCCCCTTGCCAAGGGGAGGTTAGAGCCTGTCCTGAGCCTGTCGAAGGGAGGGGTCGTTCCCCATTGCTGGGCTGAGACCACCCCCAGTCTCAAGGCAAGATCTTCTTGACCCGACCTACCTGACCGGTCTGTAACCGGACTTTGATGCCGTGAGGGTGGACCGACGAGTTGGTCAGAATATCTTTGACCACTCCCTCAGTCAGTTTTCCCGACCGCTGGTCTGGCTTCAGTACAATTGACACCCGAAATCCTGGTTTGATGTTGATACGCTCCGCGCCGTCCACGTTGCCCATTGCGCCTCTTTGCCGCCACGCCCTGGTCCATGACAAGTCTTCCTATTGGTACTGATTCTACACCTCCTGCGAGAGTACCGCCCAGGACACCCATGGTCGAGCGGCTTCCCCCGATGGCGTGGCCCATCCTGAACCGGTTCCCGCCATACCCGTCCGCTTTTGGCCGGCGGTTTGGGGGGTTAAAGGAAGAATAACGCCATCCGGCGGCGGGGTCGCGGTATTGACAGACATATACCGGCACCCTAAGATGGGGCACGGCATTATGCCGAAAAGTTACCATGGTGTGAGGAGACAATGGACGATTTAGACCATAAGATGATTAACCTGCTACAGATGGATGGCCGGGCCTCCAACGCCAAGATCGCCCGGGAGGTGGGGGTGAGCGAGGGCACGGTGCGGCGCCGCCTGCGGCGTTTGGTGCAGGACGACGTGGTGAAGGTGATTGCCGTACCAAACCTGGAAAAGCTGGGCTATGCTACCACAGCCCTCATCGGCATCCAGACCGCCCCCGGCCGGTCCGACGCCGTGGCCAATGCCCTGGCCCAATTGCCCGAGGCTCAGTACGTGTCCATCACCACCGGCGCCTACGACGTCTTCGTGTGGACGGGGCTGCCCTCGGCGGAAGCCCTGGGTGACTTCCTGCGGGACAAGATCGGCCCCATTCCGGGCGTTCAGCGCACCGAGACCTTTGTCAATCTGGCGATCAAGAAACGGACCTATGGCCTGGTGCTCTAGGCAGCCCCAGGCCGGGTTTGGGGGAGTGCCAGGGCCAGCGATTTTCGCACCCGCCCGCTTCGATACCCGGTTGCCAATGGCGTCAGCTATGCTATAATCCTACCGGTTTACGGGACTTGGCCTGGGGTACGGGCTGCCGGCCCCAGTAGTATGGATTAATCGGCTCAGGAGGGCTGGTAAAGACAATGGCCTACATCATCACCGAACCCTGCGTGGGCGTTAAGGACGCCGCTTGCGTCGACGTATGCCCGGTGGACTGCATCTACACCCGGGACACGGACGATATGTACTACATCAACCCCGACGAGTGCATCGACTGTGCCGCCTGCGAGCCGGTCTGCCCGGTGACCGCCATCTTCGCGGAGGACGCGGTGCCCGCCCAGTGGAAGTCCTACATCGCCAAGAACACCAACTACTTCAAGAGCGGCGACCCCAAGACGCTGAAGCGCAAGTAGGTGTGCGCCTAGGAACTTCACACCGACCGTGGTTCGACAAGCTCACCACGAGCGGGAAGCTCCGCTCATTCTGAGCCTGTCGAAGGATGCGCGGGGAACCGTAAGAACTACTGAGGAGCCTTGAGCATGCGGACCATAGACTCGACTCCCGAGATGGCCACCGGCGTATACCAGAAGATGGAGACCACCCTCCGGGCGGTGCGCCGGAATCTGCGCCGCCCCATGGGGCTGGCGGACAAGATACTGCTGGGACACCTGGATGACCCGCAGACCAAGGACTTGGAGCGCGGCAAGACCTATGTGCTGCTGCGCCCCGACCGGGTGATCTTGCAGGACGTGCTGGGCCAAACCGCGGTGCTGCAGTTCATGCAGACCGGCATGGCCGCCACCGCGGTGCCTACCTCAGTACACTGCGACCACCTGATCCAGGCCCGGGTGGAGGGCCAGCAGGACTTGAAGGAGTCGATCGCGGAGAACCCGGAGGTCTATAACTTCCTGCGCTCCGCCGCCGCCAAGTACGGCATGGGCTTCTGGGGTCCCGGCGCCGGCATCATCCACCAGGTGGCCCTAGAGCAGTACGCCTTCCCCGGCGAGATGTTCATCGGCACGGACTCCCACACGCCCAACGGCGGCGGCCTGGGGGCCTGCGCCGTGGGCGTGGGCGGCGCCGACGCCGTGGAGACGATGGCCGGGCTGCCCTGGGAGCTGCTCTACCCCCGGTACATCGGCGTCTACCTCACCGGCCAGCTCAGCGGCTGGACCGCCCCCAAGGACGTGATCCTGCGCCTGGCCGGGGAGCTGACGGTGGAGGGCGCCACCAACGCCATCATTGAATACTTCGGCCCCGGCGCCCGCAGCATCAGCGCCACGGGCAAGGCCACCATCTGCAACATGGGCGCCGAGCTGGGCGCCACCACCTCCATGTTTCCCTACGACGAGCGCATGGCCAAGTATCTGGCCGCCACCGGCCGCGACGGCCTGGCCAAGGCGGCCGACCGGTACAAGCACCTGCTGTCGGCGGACCCTGAGGTGGAGGCCAACCCCAAGGGCTACTTCGACCGCGTGGTGGAGATCGACCTGGCGAAGCTGGAGCCCCACATCGTGGGCCCGCACTCCCCAGACCGGGCGCGCCCCCTCTCCAAGCTGGCCGCTGAGGTCAAGGACCCCAAGAACGGCTTCGTGGACGCCATCTCCTCCGCCCTCATCGGCAGCTGCACCAACTCCTCCTACGAGGACATGAGCCGCGCCGCCGACGTGGCGGAGCAGGCGGCGGCCCACGGCCTCAAGGCCACCGTGCCCTTCATGGTGACCCCCGGCTCGGAAATGATCCGCACCACCATCGAGCGGGACGGGCAGATGGGCTCCCTGAAGAAGATGAACGGCACGGTGCTGGCCAATGCCTGCGGCCCGTGCATCGGCCAGTGGCGGCGGGCCAAGGAGACCGCCGGCAAGGCCAACTCCATCCTCACCTCCTACAACCGCAACTTCCCCGCCCGCAACGACGGCCAGGCCACCACTATGAACTTCATCGGCAGCCCGGAAATCGTGACGGCCATGTCCCTGGCGGGCCGCCTCTCCTTCAACCCCCTGACCGACACGCTGACGGGCGCCGACGGCCGGCAGTTCAAGCTCCAGCCGCCCAAGACCGCGCCGGAGGTGCCTGCCAAGAACTTTAACCTGACCAACCCATACTACGTTGCGCCGCCCGAGGACGGCGGCAACATCCAGATTACGGTGGACCCCAACAGCACCCGCATCCAGCTGATGCAGCCCTGGACCAAGTGGGACGGCAAGGACCTGCTGGACATGCCGGTGGTCATCAAGACCAAGGGCAAGACCACCACCGACCACATCTCCCCCGCCGGGCCGTGGCTGGCCTACCGGGGCCACCTGACCAAGTTCAGCGAGAACCTGTGCATGGGGGCGATCAACGCCTACACCGGCGAGGCCGGCAAGGTGCTGAACGTGCTCACCAAGGCCAAGGGGGAGATGGTCTCCCACGCCGCCCGGCACTACCAGTCCAAGGGCGTGAAGTGGGTGATCGTTGGCGACAGCAACTACGGCGAGGGCAGCAGCCGGGAGCACGCCGCCCTGATCCCGCGCCTGCTGGGCGGCGCGGCGGTCATCGCCCGCAGCTTTGCCCGCATCCACGAGAGCAACTTGAAGAAGCAGGGCTTGCTGGCGCTGACCTTCAGCAGCCCGGCGGACTACGACCGGCTGCGGGAGGACGACCGGCTCAGCCTGGTGGGGCTGAAGGATTTGGCCCCCGGCAAGCCGGTGCGGTGCATCGTGAAGCACGCCGACGGCACCAGCGAGACCCTGGAGCTGAAGCACACCTACGGCGCGCCGCAGATTGAGTGGTTCATCGCCGGGTCAGCGCTAAACCTCTTCCATAAGGGGTAGGCGCAGCCGCTGGGCGGCGGCGCGAGGGACACACGAGGGGGGCACCGATATGGTGCCCCCTGTTGTTCCACTAACCCGCCGGTCAAGCACTCCTTCGGCGGCAGCAGGGGCGCTAGAACCACCTTCTTAGCCAGTCCTTTTCAAAAAGGACCTTGCCCGCGTGCCAGTGGCGGCCCGGGTTGTACAGCTTCACAGTCGGCCGGGGTTCGGCATAGAAATTACCCCTGCCCATACCCGCCCTGCCTCCGCCAACCTCAATGAAGCACTCGCCATGTCCGTCGAAGTCACCAGGCTGCCCCTCACCCTTGACCTGGGCGGCGATGCTCTGCGCCACGGCCTCAGCCTCGTGGTGGGCGAAGACCCCCGCCTTGGGAAGGGGGAGGCCCAGGGAGAGGGGAATGCCGACGACGTCGCCAATGGCGTAGACGCCAGGGAACCTGGTCTCCAGTGTGTGCCGTTTTACGGCCACCCAGCCGCTCTCTCCTACCATGCCAGCCTTACGCACTACCGTGGGCGCTATGTGGGGCGGTATGTAGACCAGGAAGTCGAAGTGCGCCTCGGCCCCGTTGCTGAAGCGCAAGACCTTTGCCTCGGCGTTAACCTCTTCAACCTGGTGGTGAGGATAGTAGGCGATGCCCCGTTCCTCAATCAACCGCCGGACTCCGGCAGAGACCTCCGCACCTGCCACGCCCATCGGCCCGGCTTCCGGAGAATAGACGGCAACCGAAACATGGTCTCGGACTTTTCGTTTCCGCAGATCGTGGTCCAGAAGCATGGCTGCCTCGTAGGGGGCCGCCGGGCACTTGAAGGGTGTCCTAGCCACCAACACCACCAGGGTTCCGTGGCTAAGGCCCTTGCGGCTGTCCCGGATGGCCGTGGCGCCCTCCAGGGAGTAGAGGTTGTGGCCCGCCTGGGCCAGGCCGGGAACCTGTTCAGGAGCTAGCTGGGCACCCAGGGAAACCACGAGGTAATCGGCCTCCAGGTCTTTTCCGTTCACCCGTGCCGTTTTTCGCTGTGGGTCTATGGTATCCACTTCCCCCTTGATGACCTCAATGCCCTTCTTTTTCAACTCGGCCAGGTCACGAACAATAGCTTCTGGTGCTCGCAGTCCCACCTGAAGCCAGAGCAGCGAAGGCCAGAAGACGTGCCTGCCTTCCTTGTCTACCAGGACTACCCGGTGCTCTTCCCCCAGCCGCTGGCGCAGCTCGCTGGCCGTCACCAGACCGCCAACACCGCCGCCAAGGACCACAATAGTTTTCCCTCCCACTGCAACGCCTCCTTCTCATCCTGGAGAATTGTAAATATATGCTAGTGGGTAAGCGTGCCGCCCTTGTGGAAACCCTCCCTCCGCTGCGTGAAAGAGCCGTGAATATCACCCAATGACAGCAGGATGAGTTCTGGGTGTGGAAACTCGCTTATCGGGCCCCCCTATCCCAACTCCTCCAGGCACTCCCGCAGGGGCTTGTGGCGGCAGGTGAAGATGGGCGTGTCCCGCAGGGTGTAGGGCCGCGCCTCCGACTCCCGCAGGTCCATGACGAGATCGAGGAAGCTGCCGGGGTCGTCGGTCTCAAACCCCAGCACAAACTCCTGGTCGTCCAGGCCAAAGGAGTAGGCGGTGCTGATCTTCACGTCGGGGTACTTGTGGCCGATGGCGAAGTGCTGGTTCATCATGCGCTGGCGGTCCTCCTGGGGTAGCTGGTACCAGTCGTGGGTCTTGACGAAGGGATAGATGAACAGGTACTTGCGCCCCAACACCCGCATGGTGCTCTGGGCGCCCTCCTGCCCCGGATGCTGGTGCTGCGCCACGTAGGGCGAGCGGCGGGTCATGGCCAGGTAGGAGTGGGGCATGGACAGGTAGCGGCCCAGCATGGAGCGGTTCAGTTGGGCTTGCAGCTCGGTGATGGCCTCCAGGGCGGGACTCACCTGCCACAGCATGAGGTCGGCATCGCCCCGAGTGCCCACCAGGCTGTAGCTGGCCAGGGACATGCGCTCGGCGAAGGCGTCCACGACGCCGGCGAACTCCGCCTTGCCGCGGTCCCGCTCCTCGGCGGGCAGCTTGCGCCACTGGGGGTCCACCTTGAAGAACGAGTATTTCACGAAGTCCCGCTTGCCTTCCTTGGTCATCTGACTCACTCCACAAGTTGCGATTACCTCAGAGCCTGTGAGGGAGACCGGCTTCTCCCCCTTACGAAGGGGGAGATACAGAGGGGGTCGTCCCACCCCTCCCAAAACCACATCCATGATAGCAACCCAAAGCGGCGGGTGGCAACGGCGATTGCTGACACGTGATTCTTGCAATAGGCCACAGGGGTGCTACAATCTCCCGGAACCCGTTGGTCAGGCGACCGCTTGACAGGCAGCAGTTGAAGAAGCGAGGTGGCTTATGGTGGCGCTGGGAACTTCCAGATTTACTTACGATGTAGTGGACAACTGGGCCAAGCTCCCCCCGGGCTGGACCTTCAAGGAGTGCGCCGCGGTGGGCGTGGACAGCAAGGACAACGTGTACGTCTTCAACCGGGGCGCCCACCCCATGATCGTCTTCGACAAGAACGGCAAGTTCCTGCGCTCCTGGGGCGAGGGCGTGTATCCCCGCGCCCACGGCATCACCATGGGCCCCGACGACACCATGTTCTGCACCGACGACGGCGACCACACGGTGCGCAAGTGCACCCTGGACGGCCGGGTATTGCTCACCCTGGGCACCAGCGGCAAGCCGGCCCCCTTCATGAGCGGCAAGCCCTTCAACCGCTGCACCCACGTGGCCATTGACCCCCGCAACGGCGACTTCTACGTCACCGACGGCTACGGCAACGCCCGCGTCCACAAGTACTCCCCAGCGGGCAAGCTGCTCTTCTCCTGGGGCGAGTCGGGCACCGAGCCGGGGCAGTTCAACATCGTGCACAACGTGGGCACCGACAAGGACGGCTGGGTGTACGTGGCCGACCGGGAGAACCAGCGGGTGCAGGTGTTTGACGCCAACGGCAAGTACGAGACCCAGTGGGTGAACATGGCCCGCCCCTGCGGCCTGTACGTGGACCAGGCCAAGGACCTGGTGTACATTGGTGAGCTGGGGGTGGGCATCGGCTCCAACAAGGATGGCACCGGGCTGGGGCCGCGGGTCAGCGTTTACGACACCAGCGGCAACGTGCTGGCCCGCCTGGGCGATAAGGGCCCCGGCGAGGGACCGGGACAGTTCATCGCGCCCCACGGCGTGTGCATTGACTCCAGGGGCGACATCTACGTGGCGGAGGTCTCCTGGACCGACACCGGCAGCAAGCTCAGCCCGCCTCGGGAGATGCGCTCCCTGCAGAAGCTGGTGCGTAAGGGGTAGGACGGTTTAACCGCAGAGAACGCGGGGGGCCAGGGACCACCCCCCTGTAGTCCCCCTTTGGTAAGGGGGAACGGGGGGCGCCGTCCTTCTCCCCCTTACGAAGATGCGTGATGCTAGTTGTCCGACATCCAAGTCTTAACCGATGTCATTCTGAGCCGCAGCGAAGAATCTAAAGTAGTGGGCACAGCACTGTCGCAGATTCTTTAGATTCTTCGCCTTCGTTGCGCTTCGGCTCAGAATGACGATTTCGTAGATATGGAATGCTCCCCAGACTTTGAGAGTCTGACTAGCATCAGGCGTCTTACGAATGGGGAGATACAGAGGGGGTGGTCCCTCCCTCCGCGTCTCTGCGGTGACCACGCCCAGTTAGGAGTTTCCCGTTGGAGATCCGATTAGGAAGCCTGGTGCGCGATGCCCAAGAGGCCCGCGGCACCGTGGTGGTCACCGACGTATTCCGTGCCTTCACCACGGCGGCCATCGCCTTTCACCGGGGCGCCCGGCAGATCGTGCTGGTGGCCGAGGTGGCGGAGGCCCTGGCGCTGCACCGGCAGGGAGTGGGCGACGTGCTCATGGGTGAGGAGGACGGCAAGCGTCCGGAGGGGTTCGACTTCGGCAACTCACCCTACGAAATCTCCCGCGCCGATGTCTCCGGCAAGTCCATCGTGCAGTCCACCCGCGCCGGCACGGTGGGGGTCGCCTCCGCGGGCAACGCCGGCGCCATCTACCTGGGGTCCTTTGTGGTGGCCGGCGCCACCGCCAAGGCCATCCTGGCCGACGACCCGCCGCTGGTGTCCATCATCGCCATGGGCGACCAGGGGCGCGTGCGCTCCGACGAGGACGAGCAGTTTGGGCTCTACCTGCGCAACCGCCTGGAGGGGAGGGTCCCCGACCCATCGGCGGTGCGAAGCCTCATTATGACCGGCGGGGCCACCCAGAAGTTCTTTGACCGGGCCCAGCCCCAGTACCACCCCAAGGACGTGGAGCTGGCCCTGCAGGTGGACCGCTTCCCCTTCGCCATGAAAGTCACCCGCGAGGACGGGATGCTGGTGGCCCGCCGGCGCCTGGTGAGCTAGGGGTTACTCCCGCAGGAACCGAGCCGGGTCCAGGTGCTCCAGACCAGGCACCTCTGAATGGCCATGTACAATCAGGTCCGCCAGCCCCTGGCACATCCCCGTGCTCCACAGAATACCTTTGCGGCCCGCGCCGGTGCCCAGGTACAGGTTGCGCCAGCCCGGTACGCGCCCGACGATGGGCAAGCCGTCGGCGGACAGGGGGCGCAGGCACGCCGTGTGCTGCACCAACTGGGCTTCCGCCAGGGATGGGGCCATGGCCAAGACGTCACCCGTGATCTTGTCCCGCCCCGCCCTGGTCGGTTTCTCGTCGAACCCGACCCGCTCCTCGGTGGTGCCGGCCCACAGCAGGCCGTCGGGCTTCAGGGCCATGTAGCTGCCGCCGTGGTGCAGCGAGTGGGTGAGGCTGGGCCCCTCCAGCTTCAGCCGCAGAATCTGCCCCTTCAGAGGCGTTACCGGGATAGCAAAGCCGCACCAAGCCGACGCCTCCGCGGCCCACGGTCCCATCGCCAGCACCACCGCATCGGCCTCCAGCTGCCCGCCCTGGATTGTCACGCCCTGGCAGCGGTCGGTCCGGCGGAGCAGCCCGGTGACCCGCCGCAGCACGGTCTTCACCCCAGCCTGCTCCGCCGCCTGGATGGCGGCCAGCGTGTACTGGTACGGCTCCAGGGCCGCGGACCGCTGGACGTAGGCCGCCCCCACGCAGCGCGGGTTGGCACGGGGTTCCACGCGCACCACCGCCTCGGGTTCCAGCCACTGCACCGTGCACTCCTTGACCTGCCGCTGCCATTTCAGGTGCTCCTTCAAGGCGGCGGCGGCGGCCTCATCGAAGGCCAGCACCAGCCGGTTGCAAGACTTGAAGTGATAGTCCACCCCGGAGCTCTCCTGCAATTCTTGCGCCAGAGCCGGGTGCCGCCGAAAGCACCACAGGGTGAACTCCAGCAGCGGGTTGGGGATGCCGGCGCCTTCCAGGGCGCCCAACTCGCCGAAGGCGAAGCCCGAGGCGTGGCTGCCCACTGCGTCGGCCTCCAGAAGCGTCACCTTGAGGCCCTGCTGTGCCAGCAGATAAGCAGTGAGGCAGCCGACGATCCCGCCGCCGACTACTATGACGTCTCGCCCATCCCGCGGCGCAGTGGACATGCCCGGCCTCCCAAATCAGGGCGCACCCGCCCCAGATTGGGTCAGAGCTTACCAGGGAGGTCGGGGAATATCAATGGTGACCGCGGATACCGCAAAGCAGCCTTGCTCAGCTTTGTATTTTAGGGAGGAAGCATGCTCCCGAACCTGGTAATCCTCCCTCGGTTGATGTAAAATCTCGCCCGGAGCAGGGGTGCTGCGTTGAAGTGCCGGCCGGCCCAGCGTGGTATACTGTTCCGCCGCAGGTTCCGACTGAACCGGCGGGCACGGAGAACCGAGCTCTGGATCGCCAAAATCTTCGCGGGGAGGGAATTCATGCTCCAAACAGGGAAGGAACGTCTGCAATGGATGCTCAGTGTGGTAGCGATGGTGGCCTTCATCGCCGGCTACGTGTTGTCCATCATCGCCGGTATTTGGTCGCCAAATAGCGGCGCCCTGATTCTGATTCTGGTGATCTTGGGCGTCATCGTGGGGCTGCTCAACATCACCGGCAAAGAGATTATCCCCTACCTGATTGCGGCCATCGCCCTGATCATAGTGGGCAATATAGGAGATGGGGGCGCTTTTACTTCTCTGAACCTGGTTTGGGGAGGCGCCGGTCCAGGACACGGGTTGGGTGACGGGATCAACCGTATTGTGAAGATGATGGCCACTTTCAGCGCCCCGGCGGCGGTCATCCAGGCCATTCGCGCCGGCGTGGCCCTAGCCCGGCCCAGCGAGAGCGACTAGTCGCCAGATGCTACGCAGCTAGCAGCTTATGAAGCGGTGCGGGTGCCTGGCTTGCGGGCTGCTGGTTTGCACTGTGGTCCTGTTGCTGGTGCTCACCTGCCGCCTAGTTGGCTTCTCCGGGGCGCCCAGTTCTGGACTGGAGCCAAGCGGGAAGGGAGTAGCGGCAGGTAAGTAAGCCAGACCCCCCTTACTTGAGCCAGGCAAAGTTCACAAAATGGGGCGGCCCTCGAAAGAAGGCCGCCCCAATGGTTTAGCGGGGAGCGTGCCCCGGTCAGACCTCCACGGCGTGACGCACGTGGGCAATCACCGGCCCCGGCTGGACCATGCGCACCGTTACCAGGTCGATGCGCCAGGGCGTGTCGAGAGCCGCGCGGTGCTGCAGGTAGTGCTGGCAGGCGGCCTGCAGCCGCCGCACCTTGCCGGGCGTCAGGGATTCCTCCGGCGTCCCGAAGCTCGTGCTGCGACGGGTGCGCACCTCCACGAACACCAGCTCCGTCCCCTCTTGGGCCACCAGGTCCAGCTCTCCCCACCGGCAGCGGTACTTGGCGGCCAGGATCTGGTAGCCCTGGTCCAGGAGGAATCGGCGGGCCGCCTCCTCCCCCAGGTCTCCCAACCGCGTGCGGGACGTGGGCATGTTACCGGCGCTGGACCTGGGTCGGGACGGGTGGCGCGCCCTTGGGTTCCTGAAGGTCGCCGCAGACCTGTCGCACCGGCGCAAAGGACCTCCGGTGAATGGGGCACGGTCCCAGTGCACGCAGGCAGGACAGGTGCTGGGCGGTGGGGTAACCTTTGTGCCGGGCGAAGGCGTATCCCGGAAATTGAGCGTCGGCCTGCAGCATCCACCGGTCCCGGGTGACCTTGGCGACGATGGAGGCGGCGGCGATGGAGTAACTCAGGCTGTCGCCTCGCACGATCAGGTCGAAGGGGAGGTGGCACCGTCGCAGGGGAACGTAGTCCAGGAGCAGGTGCTGGGGGGAGATGGACAGGTCCGACACCGCCTGGAGCATGGCCTGCAACGTCGCCTGACCGATGCCCACCCGGTCAATTTCTTCAGCACCCACCAGGGCCACGGCCACCGCCAGTGCGTGGTCCCGGACCAGCGCAATGGCCCGCTCCCGTTGGGCCGCCGAGAGGCGCTTGCTGTCGTCCACCGCCGCCAGCCACGGCTCATCCCCGGAGAGGTCCGGCGGGAGGATGACCGCCGCGGCGGCCACCGGTCCGGCCAGGGGGCCCCGGCCCGCCTCGTCCACCCCCGCCACCAAACTGACCCCGGCCTGGTGGAGCCGCCGCTCCAGGGACAGGTCAGGCATGGCCGGCGATCAAGGCCCCGTCCCCCTCGATGATGCCGCCGCCCAGGACCCGGTCTCCCTGGTAGAACACCGCCGCCTGTCCCGGCGTGACGGCCCGCTGCGGCTCCTGGAACACCAGCAGCGCCCCCTGCGGGTGGGGGTGCAACACTGCCGCCGCCTCCGCGGACTTGTAGCGCACCTTGACCCCCACGGGCACCGGCCCGGTGGGGGGCTGGCCCAGCACGTAGTTGACGCGGCTGGCCCACAGCCGGCCCTGGTACAGGTCCGACTCCGCGCCCACCACCACCCGGTGAGTGTCCGGCTCCACCCGCAACACGTACCGCGGCTCGCCGTAGGTTACGCCCAGCCCGCGGCGCTGCCCCACGGTGAAGAACTCAATGCCCTGGTGCTGGCCCAGGACTGCTCCGCTCAGGTCCACGATGTCGCCGGGCGTGGGGGCCACCCGCTGCTTCAGGAAGGCGCGGTAGTCTCCAAAGGGGATGAAGCAGATGTCCTGGCTGTCGGGTTTGGCGGCGTTGGGGAAGTCCGCCTCCTGGGCCATGCGGCGGATCTCCTCCTTGGGGTAGTCGCCCACCGGCAGCAGCGTGTGGGCCAACTCCTTTTGCCCCATGCCGAACAGCACGTAGGACTGGTCCTTGGTGGCATCCGCCGCCTTCTTGAGCAGCAGCCCCGCCGGGTCGCGCTCAATGCGGGCGTAGTGCCCGGTGGCCACGAAGTCGGCCTGGAGCGCGCTGGCGCGGGCCATCAGGAAGTTGAACTTGATTTTGTCGTTGCAGGCGATGCACGGGTGGGGCGTGCGTCCCCGCTGGTACTCGGCGCAGAAGTAGTCAATGACAAAGGTCTGGAACTCCTGCTGCACGTTTAGCACATAGTGGGGCACACCCAGGCGCTGGCAGACGCGCCGGGCGTCCTCCACGTCGTCAATGGTGCAGCAGCCCCGGTAGTAGGCGGGCAGGTCGCCCTGAGGTAAAGTGTACAGCTTCATGGTGACGCCCACGACCTCGTACCCCTGGCGCTGCAGCAGCAGGGCGGCCACCGACGAGTCCACGCCGCCGCTCATGGCGACCACTACTCTGGTTGACCCTTTGGTTGACATCGAAGCATCACCTCTAGGGGTTAAGCCTAGCACAGGCGTCCCTGGGCTTCAACCCGCATTTGACAGTCCGGAAGGCGCTGGTTACAATCGCCGGCAAGCTGAGGGGGCAATGTGCCGGATATGGGTCCCGAAAGCCCACTGGGCGGGGTATTCTGCCTTAGCTGCGGGACCACCACCCCCGCCGGCGGCAACTTCTGCCCGCAGTGTGGCTTCCGGCTAGGCCAACGCGATTTGCCACTTCCGGCCTCTGCGCCGGCCTCGCCCACCCCTGCGCCTAGTCCAGCGGGCAACACGGAACTGCGGTGTTCGGCGTGTGGCAGGCCGAACCCCGGATTTGCCCTAGAGTGCCAGGGTTGCGGAAGTCCACTCACTCTAGGGGTGGCCGGTCCGCCGCCAGTGGCCGGCGTCAGCTCTCTGGAGCTGGTGTCGGTTGGCGAGGAGTACATGGGGTTCTGGATCCGGGCGGCCGCATCGCTCATTGACCTGGTCATAACGGTGATTGCCATTGCCGCCCTGACATTACTCTTCCATAGTGGCGGTCTCCCCCTGGCTTACTTCCTGGCTACTGGGCACAACGTGGTGTTCGTGGGGTTACGGGGCCAGACCGTGGGAAAGATGGCCCTGGGCTTGCAGGTGATCAATTCGCGAGGCAGCCCCCCGAGCTTCTGGCGCGTCCTGTTGCGCGAGGTGGTGGGCAAGACTATCTCGGGAATATTTATGCTGGGCTACTTGTGGGTAGCCTGGCATCCCGAAAAGCGCGGCTGGCACGACTCCATCGCCGGGACCTACGTAGTCCGCAAACATCGGCGGCCTACCGCATCTTGAATCTGACGGGAGGTGCACCATGCCGGTAACCTTTGGATGCTCTCTGCCCAGCCGGGGCCCCCTGGCCAGCCCCTGGGCGCTGCGCACCCTGGCCCAGCGGGCGGAGGACCTGGGCTTCGACTCTGTGTGGGTCAGCGACCATGTCGTGGTGCCCCGGCAGGTGGAGTCGTTCTACCCCTACTCCGCCGACGGCGTGGCCACGTTCCAGCCGGACCAGCCCTACTATGAGCCCCTGGCCACCCTGAACTTTCTGGCCGGCTGCACTCGCCGGGTGCGCCTGGGCACCCACGTGCTGATCTTGCCCTATCGCCACCCGGTGGTCACCGCCAAGGTGCTGGCCACCCTGGACGTGCTCTCTGAGGGACGTGTGATCCTGGGGGCGGGGGTCGGCTGGATGGAGGAGGAGTTCCGGGCGCTGGGCCTGGATACTTTCCAGCACCGGGGCGCGGTGACCGACGAATGCATCCGGGTCTTCAAGGAGCTGTGGACCCAGGACGAACCGGACTTTCAGGGCAAGTATTTCCAGGTCTCTGGCGTGGGGTTCCAGCCTAAGCCGGTCCAGAAGCCCCACCCACCCATCTGGATTGGCGGCCATACCGGGCCGGCCCTGCGCCGCGCCGCCGAGCTGGGCGACGGCTGGATGCCCATCGGCCTGCGCCCGCCCGCCGGACTGGAGCCCGAGGAGTTGGCGGGCAAGATCGCCCGGCTGCGGGAGCTGACCCGCCGGGCCGGCCGGCCGGAGGATGCGGTGGCCCTGTGCTTCAGCACCGACGTGGCCTTTGACGCCAGGCCGGGGCCGGAGCGCCGGACCATGACCGGCCGCCCGGAGCAGATTGCCGCCGACCTGCGCCAGTACCAGGACCTGGGTGTGGCCAACTTCGTGCTGAGCTTTCGCTCCCAGGGGACCAACGGGCTGGCCGAGGCCATGGAGCAGTTCTCCCGGGAGGTCATGCCCCTGGTGCCTCAGGGGCTGTAGGGGCGCAGTGAGCAGCGCCCCTACGCTGCGCCCTGGCGCCTGCCCAGGGGTGAGGGACGCCGGCATGCCGTAGGGGTGCTGCTTGCCGCGCCCTGGTACGGCCTCCGCCCCGCCGCTACATGAGTCATCCCGTATTTTTTCAGACAGATAGTGGGAATGGGAAATGGGCACAGCCAGAGAGGAAACGCCGTGGTTCTTGAGCACAAGTCGCGACGATATACCTCTCGTCTTTCCGGCGAAAGCCGGAAACCAACCACTTCGCCTAAATACGGGATATGGATGCGGAACTGTCACTCTGGGTTCCGGCCTCCGCCGGAACGACGAAGTTGACCCAAGGCGCGTTCCTGGATACCAAACTCCAGGATGACTTATGTACATGGCGGTGGGCTAGCTCACCCCGTACTTGCGCTCTTGCTCATACACCTCGGGGAGGCCCAGCAGGTTGGCCACGTCCCAGCGGGTGCCGAACCGGTTGGGGTCCACCTTGCCGGTGCGCTTCAGCTCCTGGAAGGAGTCGTGCACCTGCTTGTACACCAGCCAGATGGTGCTGCCGCAGATCATCAGCCGGTACCCCATGGCTGCCACCTCCTGGGTGGGCAGCAGGTCGCCGTTGTACATGCGGGGCAGGTCGCCCAGGTCCTGGGCGTAGCTGCGCAGGTCCTCCACGGTCTTGATGCCGTCCACAAACACCAGGTCGGCGCCGGCCTCCATGTAGGCGCGGCAGCGGCGCACCGTGTCCTCCCAGCCGGTGACGGCATAGGCGTCGCAGCGGGCGATGATGACGAAGTCTGGGTCCCGGCGGGCGTCCAGGGCGGCGCGAATCTTCTGGACGTGCTCCTCCACGGGGATGACCTGCTTGCCCTCAAAGAAGCCGCACTTCTTGGGGAACACCTGGTCCTCGATGTGCAATGCGGCGACCCCCGCCGCCTCGTATTCCCGGACGGTGCGCCAAACGTTGAGGGCATTGCCATAGCCGGTGTCCGCGTCGGCGATCACCGGCAGAGTGACGGCGCGGGCGATCAT
>JBGPJN010000004.1:0-31873 GCA_041485445.1 Dehalococcoidia bacterium | reverse complement strand
CGGCGGCCTCCCGCGCCTGCGACTATCTGGCGGTGGGGGTCAGCCCCCGGGCCTCCGCGGCGCTGCTGCGGGCCTGCCAGGGGTGGGCCGCCTTCGCCGGTCGCTCCTTTGTGGTGCCCGAGGACGTGCAGGAGCTGGCACCCTACGTATGGGGACACCGGGTGCTGCTAAGACCGGAGGCCGGGGTACCGATGGGCCGGGAGGCCATCCTGAAGCTGCTCCAATCGGTGCCGGTGCCGGTGTGAACGAAGCTATCAGCAACGCCCTCACCCCTTCGGTCCCCTTCTCCCTCGGGGAGAGGGGGAAGAAAGTGGAACTGGTGGCGCCCCCAGCCCCCGGTGGGGGCGGGGCTGATGGCTGATGGCCGTTTGCTGAAGGCCCGCACACCATGATCACCGTCAAAGGGGCCAGCCTGCTGGTCATCGCCATCCTGGCCTACCTCCTGGGCCGTCTGACCCAGGTGGGCTGGCTCTACCTGGTGGACGCCGTGCTGTGGGGCATCCTATCGATGTCCGCACTGCTGCCCTGGATGGGCGTGGCCTTCCTCAAGGCCCGGCGCCGGCTGGAGTATCCCGGCACAGCCCCGACAGGGGCCGAGAAGGGGAGGGTGTCGGGGCCATCGGCCCCCAGCGCCCAAAGTGCCCCGGGCGCACCCGGCCCGTCGGAAGGGGACACGGTGAAGATCAGCGTGTCCCTCACGGGCCGCGGCATCTGGCCCCACTTCTTCCTCAGCCTCCAGTACCACTGCCCCCTGGCGGGGCCAGCCCAGCGGCGGCCCCGGTTCTTCGTGGCCCGGGTGCCTTGGTCGGGCAGCGTTGCCCTGACCACCACCTTGTCGGCCTACCAGCGGGGGATGCATCAGCTGGGACCGGTGGAGGTGGAATCGGCGGGGCCCTTTGGGCTGTTCCGGCGACGGGTCCAACTGACCCCCGCGCAGCCGGTGCTGGTGTACCCCCAGGTCCCCAAGCTGCGGCGCCTGGCCCTGGTGGACGAGCTGTCCCAGGCGGCGGTGCAGTCGCGCCGGTCCCGGCAGGGAGTGGACACCGTGGGTTCCCGTCCCTATGTGCCCGGCGACCCGCGCCGGCACATCCACTGGCGCAACACCGCCCGGGCGGGCCGCCCCATGGTGCGCGAGCTGGAGGACCCCCAGGACCAGACCCTGTATCTGCTCTTTGACGCCACCCAGGTATGGGGCGAGGACCGGGACACCACCCTGGAGTACGCCATCAAGATCGTCGCCGCGGTGGCGGCCCACGCCCGCCGCCAGGCCGTGCCGGTGCAGGTGTGGGGCGGCTCCCGGTTTCCCAGGGGCAGCCCCCTGATGTCCCATCAGTCCTGCCCCGACCCGACCAAAGGGGCCACCTGGCCGGAGCTGCTCCACAGCTTGGCCCTGGCGGCGCCCGGAGACGGCCCCAGCCTGGCCCATTCGCTGAGCCACCTGCCGGCCGGCGCCAACGCGCTGGTGGTGGTCTGCGCCGGCGACCCCCAGGGGTTGCAGGCCCTGCGCGGGGCGGCGCCGGAGTTGCGCCAGCTTTCGGTGGTGCGGCTGGAGGGGTTTGGGGAGTTCAGCCCCGACAGGGGCCGAAAGGCAGGGGTGGTCGGGGCCATCGGCCCGCCCGTCGGCGCCTCCCTTGGCGCCTCCGGCAGTCTGGCCGGCGTCCTGCTGGTGCCGTGCCGGCCCGGCCAGCTGCAGGAGGCCCTGCAAGACTTGGAACAGGCCAATGACGGCAGCACCGCCGTACCGGCTCCTGGGCCGGCCCAGCCAGCCAACTTTGCCGAGGTGGGCGCATGACAACGACAAGGATTTCACCGATCACACCCCAATCACGCGGCCGGGCACGGGGCCGGCCCTGGGCCGCCGGGATGGGACTGGCCGCTTTGCTGAGCCTGATCCTGGCCTGTGGCTCTCCCGACCTGGTGGTTACCAAGGCCCAGTTCGGCGACGCCTGGCCCTTCGCGGTGGACCAGGGCGTGCTTCTGTGCCAGACCTCCTCCGGAGGCCACGTGCGCAGCGCGCTGCTCCGGGTGGGCGAAACCGAGTACGCCCTCAACGCCGCGGCGGAGACCCGCGGTTTCGACTCGGTGGAGCCCATCTGGCGCAACGACCCGCAGTTTGCCGGCGGTCACGTTGACCTGAAACCGATGATAACCCTGGCGCTGCAACAGTGCTGATCTCCCTCAGCAAACCCTGGAAGTCCCGGTTGGGGAAGGTGTTCTCCTCCCGGGTGGAGGACTCGTGGCGACTGTGGGCGCTGGGGCTGGCCGCCCTATGGCTGGCCGCCCTGGGGCTGCTGCGAGCCGGCGGCAACCCCTGGCTGGCCCTGGGCGCCGCCGCCGCGGGCACACTGGGCTACGGGGTTAGCTGGCGACGCCGGCACCATCCCTCCCGGTGGTGGCCGCTGGTGATCGCCGGGCTGGTCATCGGGTTGTCCTTCGTCATGCGCGGCCAGATGCTGGAGGCCTTCACAGGCAACTGGCTGCCCCTGGGGCACTTCCTGCTGGTGGTGCAGGCCATCTCCAGCTTCGACCTGCGCACTCGCGGAGGCCTCTACACCGCCCTGGGGTTTGCCGGCATCATCATGTTCTTCGCCGGCCAGCAGGCCTTTAACGCCAACTTCGCCATCTATTTCGTGCTCTTCGTGGCCCTGCTGCTGGCCTTCCTGGCCGTGGCCTTTCTGGAGGACGGCCTGCGGGGCGCCCAGGTCCACTGGGCACGACGGCAGCCTGCGGTGATCGCCTACTGGATCGGGGCCACCTGCGCCCTGTTCGCCCTGTCGTGGCTGGCCTTCTGGCTGATGCCCCGGGGCCGCGACGACCTGCTGGGCCGCGATCAGGTTGCCATCCTGCCCTTCTCCGGGCGGTCGGTGGAGGACGGCGAGGAGATCCCCAACGTGGACCCCAGCGCCATCCCGGCCAATTTTCCCGGCGCCGCGGCCCCGGGAGGGCCCGAGGGGAGCGCCCTGCTGGGCGGTGAAGGTGGAGCCGGTAAAGGCGGGGCCGGCGAAGGCGGGGCCGACGACACCTGGAGGCCCGACCACCGGTTCTTGGGCGCGAATCAACTGGGTGATAACCCCACCGGCGTGGTGTTTTTTGTCCGCAGCAGGGTGATCAGCTACTGGCGGGGCCAGGCCCTGGACACCTTCGACGGCCGGTACTGGCGCGCCGACGTGGCCACCGATTCCCTGGCGCCTTCCCGGGAGCAGCCGGGGGTCTGGTTCGACCCGGCCAGCCTGCGACTGGACAGCCAGCTCCGCTACAACCAGACGTTCTTCATCCAGCGGGATGCGCCCGGCGCCCTGTTTCTGGGGTACCGCGGCCTGCGGATCTCCGGTGCGGAGATCGCCCTGGGCGGCCCAGGACTGCGGCAGGGTGACACCTATCGAGTGGTTTCCGCCCACCCCAAGTTTTTTCCCGATGACCTGATCCTGGACCAGGCCACCGGCGCCCCACCGGGGTCCACCCAACTGCCCGCCGGATCGGCGCGGCTGCGGGAGCTGGCCCGGCAGGTGACCCTGGGCGCCGCCAGCGACTTCGCCAAGGCGGAGCGCCTGGCCGGCTACCTGGCCCACCGGGGCGCACTGCGTCCCCAGCAGCGCGGCGACCTCTCCACCGCCGTATCTCCCGATGAGTTTCTGTTTCAAGCCAAGCCGGGCAGCGCCCTGGACTATGCCACCGCCATGGTGCTGCTGGCCCGGGGCGCGGGGTTGCCTTCCCGTCTGGCCATGGGCTACCTGCCCGGGATCCGTGACCCGCTGTCCGGCACCTACATGGTGCGAGAGCAGGATGCCCACGCCTGGGCCGAGGTGTACTTTGCCCAACACGGTTGGGTGCCCTTTGACAGCGCCCCCCGGGCGGGGTTGCCCCTGCCCGGACGGGGCGGCTCCGGCGCGGCCCGCCTGTTCCGCAACGGGGTGGGCGACCAGGCGCTCCAGTCGGTGGGCAGCGCGCCGGCGTATATCGGCCAGTGGCTGAAGCGGCTGGGCGAGGCGCAGTTCCTCTACGGCCTGGGGCCGCTGCTGGCGCTGGCGTTCCTGGCCCTGCACTGGCGGCGCTCCCGCCGGAAGGGGCGGCCGGGCCGGCGGGCGCCCCTGGGGCTGGCCTATTTACCCCTGCCGGGGGAGACCCGCCGGGAGCTGCGCCGGGTGTACGCCCAGGTGGAGCGGCTGCTGCGACGCCGCGGGGCCGCCGCGCGCAAGCCCTGGGAGACGGTGAGTCACTACGCCAGCCTGCCGGGCGCGCCTCTGCCGGAGGCGCAACAGCAACTGTCCTGGTTGGCCGGGGCGATGCAGCGGGCGGCCTACGACCCGGCGGAGGTGTCCTCCGGCATGGTCTGGGAGGCCCGCCGCCGTGTGGAGCGGCTGAAGCAGGCGCTGGCCCGTCCCAAGTAGCCACGTATGAGTCTTTCCTCCCGCCAGACGGGAGGGGCAACGCCCTCACCCCGGCCCTCTCCCAGAGGAGAGGGGGCAGTGATTCGGTTAGTAGTGCTCTGAGCCTGCCCATCGTGGAGCCGCGGTGTCCACGCTCCCCCAGCAAATCCTCGTTAATCCTGCGTGCCTGTGTCTTTGATCTGCCATTGCCCAGGGAATCCGCCTTCCTTTACAATTGGTATATAATCAAAAGAGGCACCTTTGGGGCGCTGCACCGCTCCAAAGGTCTGCCAGCGACCTGCCAGGGTTCTTATTCAGCATCGGGCCGATGATGGGGAAAACTCCGATCGATAACACCGTAACCCACCGGTCAGCTCCAGGTCTGGGTGAGGTCCCCCCTCTCCCAATCACGCTTGGGGTGACGACCCAGGTCGTAATGTTGGCCGCCCCAGTGCTGGTGCTCAACCTGAACTACGTCCCCATCAACATCTGCAACGTCCGCCGGGCCATCATCCTGCTGGACAAGGGCAAGGCGGAGCTGCTGGAGAACCACCGGGGCCAGGTGCGCACCATCAGCCGCTATATTGACGCCCCGTCCATAATCCGACTGGTCTACCTGGTGAAGCGGCCCCTGGCGCCACGCAAGCTGTCCAAGCGAGAGATCTACCTGCGGGACCAGTTCACCTGCCAGTACTGCGGCAAGCGCACCCAGAACCTGACCCTGGACCACGTGGTGCCCCGGCGCCAGCGCGGGCCCCACACCTGGGAGAACGTGGTGGCCGCCTGCCCCCGCTGCAACCTGCACAAAGCTGGCCGCACCCCTGCCGAGGCCAACATGCGGCTGATGCGGCTCCCCAAGGCGCCCCAGCCCAACCCCTACCGCATGCTGCAGCACCAGGCCATTCTGGAGGAGTGGCGGCCCTACATCCCCTGGAGCGTGGTGGGGTAACCGGGCGGGCGCTCAGCGGTCAGCTTTCAACAACGGGATTGCCAGCGGTTCATCCCTCCAACGCTAGCCAGCAGGGGCGGATTTGAAACCCGCCCCTGCTTTAGCACCCAACAGTCCCGGCCTCCCCCTACCCAGCCAGCGCCGGCAGGCGCAGCATCAGCACCTCCAGAGCCAGACGCGGGCTGGCGTTGCGGTCCAGGGCCTCCAGGGTCTGGAGCAGCGCCTTGATGGCCCCCACCACCTGGCCGGTGGTCAACTGGGCCGCCTGGAGCCGCAGGGTGGCCAGTTGCTCCGGGTCCTGAACGTAGGCCTCGGCCCCTTCCTTCACCAGCAGCAGGTCGCGCCACCAGCGCAGCCACAGGTACAGCGACCCCCGCGCCGACTCTCGGTCCCGAGAGAAGCGGGTCGCCAGCTCGGCGGCGCAGGCGAAGCGCGCCTCCAGCCCCGCCTGGCTGGTCTGCCGCACCTGCTCCATCTCCGCCTCCTGGGCATCCAGCCGGGCCGGGTCGGCCAGCGCCCCCAGCGCCCAGCCCAGGCACCCCCGGGAGAGGCGGGCCAGCCGCTCCGCCTGGGCGGCATCCACCGGCCCGCCTGCTGCGGACTCAGTTAACCGCGCCACCACCTGGGCCTTGGCGGCGGGCAGCAGCGTGAGGGTGCGGCACCGGGACCGGATGGTGGGCAGCAGGGCTTCCTCGTTGGCGGTCAGAAGCAGGAGCAGCACCTGGGGCGGCGGCTCCTCCAGGGTCTTGAGCAGGGCGTTGGCCGCATCCTGGCTCATGGCCTCCGCCCCGTCAAAGATGATGACGATGCAGGCCCCCTCATAGGGCTTGAGGCTGACTTGGCGCTGGACCTCCCGCACGTCGTCAATGCCGATGAGGGTGCGGGCCGCGCCGTTGTCCCTGCCTGGGCGGGAGGCGGCGCTGGTGGCCACGCTGACCACCCGCACGTCGGCGTGCTGGCCCTGGGCGATGCGCCGGCACTGGACGCAGGCGCCGCAGGGGGCGCCCCGACCGCCGTCGGGGCAGTTGACCCCCTGGGCCAGGGCCAGCGCCAGGGCCGTCTTGCCCACGTGGGGCGGGCCCACCAGCAGGTAGGCGTGGGCCAGGCGGCCCAGCTTGAGGGCCGGCTCCAGCTGGCGCAGCAGGTGGTCTTGGCCGTAGATAGGCCACATCACGCCCACCCCCCAGGGACGGCCCTGGGTTGCCGCCGTATATTTTCAACGGACATCAGCATTTGACTCGCCGAAGACTTCTCCACCCCACTCCCGGCCCTCATCCCCCCGGCCCCCTTCTCCCCGAGGGGGCCTTGCCTCAAAAGTATTGATTCCAACAGTCTGGTGCGTTTTCCATCCATTTAATGTCGCCCTGAGCGTAGCGAAGGGTCTAAATTACTGGGATTTGAGATTCTTCGCGTCGCTCAGAATGACATTTGAGGCAACACCCCCCGAGGGAGAAGGGGGAATTATGGACGCTTGGGGACACCCCAAACCCCGGCAGAGGGGGCCTAGCCCCCTCTGCACTCCCCCTACCACGCAATTTGCACCTGGTTCGAGGCCACATCACGCACTGAGAGCAACAATCCCCCCAACCCCCCTTTCGCAAAGGGGGGCAAGGGGGGAATTTCGGCGCCAAACCATGCCCAATCTAACGAAACATACCTGCAAGACTGGCTAGTTGCCGACGGCAGACGGCTGATTGATGAAAGCTTTAAGCCACATCACAGCGCATTAAATCCTGGTAGCTCTCCCGGCGGCGGATGAGGCGGCTGCGGCCGCCTCCCACCAGCACGATGGGCGGCCGCGGGTTCAGGTTGTAGGTGCTGGCCATGGAGGGGCAGTAGGCCCCCGCCGCGGGCAGGGCCAGCACGTCGCCGGACTCCAGCCTGGGCAGCATCACGTCCCGGGCCAGAATGTCGCCCGACTCGCAGTACTTGCCGGCGATGGTCACCTGCTCCACCGGCTCCTCGCTGGCCTTGCCGGCGGCCACCACCTCGTACACCGCTTGGTACAGGGCGGGCCGGATGTTGTCGCCCATGCCGCCGTCCACGCTGACGTACTTGCGCACGCCGGGGATCTCCTTGATGGCCCCCACCCGGTACAGGGCCACCCCCGCCGGACCGATAATGGCGCGCCCCGGCTCGATGATGAGCTGGGGCAGTGCCAGGCCCAGCTCACCACAAGTCCCCTTCATGGTGGAGACGATGGTCTCGGCGTACTGGCCGATCTCCGGGGGCCGCTGCTGGCGGGTGTAGGCGATGGCGAAGCCGCCGCCGGGGCTGAACTCGGCCAGCTCCAGGCCCTCCTCCCGGAAGCCGGCGGCGAAGCGCAGCACCAGGTCGGTGGCGGCCTGGTACGGCTCCAGCTCAAAGATGGGCGACCCCAGATGGAAGTGCAGGCCCCGCAGCATGAGGTTGGGCGCGGCCAGGGCCTGGCAGATGGCTTGCGCGGCGTGGCCGGTCTGGATGGAGAAGCCGAACTTGGAGTCCAGCACGCCGGTGGTGGTGTGGACGTGGGTGTGGGGGTCAATGCCCGGCGACACCCGCACCAGGATATCCTGCACCTTGCCGGCCTCGCGGGCGATGCGGTCCAACAGCTCCAGCTCGTGAAAGCTGTCCACGACAATCCGGCCGATGCCCTGGGCCAGGGCCAGGGTCAGCTCCTCGGGCGTCTTGTTGTTGCCGTGGAAGTAGACCCGGTCCAGGGGGAAGCCGGCCCGCTGGGCCACGGCCAGCTCGCCGCCAGACACCACGTCCAGACCCAGACCTTCCTCGTCGAAGATGCGGGCCAGGGCCGGGTTGATGTACGCCTTGGAGGCGTACAGGATGCGGCTGTTCTGATGCCGGCCCTCAAACTCCCGGCGGAAGCTGCGGCAGCGGTTGCGTAGAGTCGCCTCGTCCAGCAGGTACAGGGGAGTGCCGTACTCCTGGGCCAAAGCCAGGGTGTCGCACCCGCCGATGGTCATCGTCCCCCGGGGGTTAATGCGGGTGGTGTCAGGAAAAACGTGCTGGGGAAACATGGTTGCGTCTCCGATGAGCCGACTGGCTGGCATGGGCCACAGACATCATAGGGGCCGCGCCCCGGATTGGCAACGGCGTGCGGTCAGCACCGGAACAGACTACCCTGAGGTTGGTAGCTGGCACCCCCCGTTGATTGAATGACGACAGACCAGCTAATGGAGGGCGTCCAGGCTTCTGAAGAGCTTACGGTGTTATAATAGTTCCAAACGCCTGGGTTGACGGGGATTGAGTCATGTTAAATCAGGGGAATATACCCGAGATTGCTATTCGAATTACTGGAAAGGCCGCAACGGAAGTCCATGAGTTGGCAGAATTACTTAGTGTCGAACCCGAAGACGTAGTAGCTGATGCCTTGCGTCTCCTACGTACCGCCGTAAAGAACGGCTTGTACGTTAAAAGGGGCCGACTAACATCAGACGCGCCAGTGATACAGGCGATGGGTTTTTGGCGGGAAATTGCGGACCTAGGGACAACGGGTAGGATATCGGTTAACACTCGTAGTGGCCCCGTAAATTTTGATCTGACACAAGAAATGCGTAAGGCATCTCAAATCGAGGTCGTGGACCGCGAGACACCTTCAGGCGCACTCTACCGAGACTATTACCGCGTTGGTCCATAATCTTATCCCTCTGTTCCCTCAAGTTGGGTACGTGAAGGCCTACCGATGACTTCCGCATGCTCCACGTTGCCACCCGAGCAACCAAGCCCAACCGAATCCGCTCCTTCCCGGGAGATCGCGTCTCTCGCGGAGCTCGAGCCTCTCAGACAGCCTAGGCCAGTTCAGACTCCCACCAGAGAGTGGTTCACTTTTGCCATCGCCCTAGCGCTTGTGCTAGCTTTCGTCGGTACCATTGCGGTAGTAGTGTTGGCATGGACTCTAAGCAACATCAATAGACTGTCCCTCGATGACATCATCAGACTGTTAACTACCGTATCTGGAATTATGGCTGGCCTGGTAGGAGCGGTGGCTGGATATTACTTCAGGGGCAGAGAAGAAGCGGCTCGCCGAGGCGACTAGGGGGCTTATAGACCTTTCAGGGGCTGTTGTTTCTGCGGTTATATCTAGCCAGCCTTCTATTATGGGAACCGGCCAGGCGAATTGAAAATACTCCTCACCAACGACGACGGCATTCACGCCCCCGGCCTGTGGGCAGCGGCCCGGGTGCTGCGCCAGCTGGGGCCGGTGTTTGTGGTGGCCCCGGACCGGGAGCAAAGCGGCGTTGGGGCGTCGCTGACCCTCCATGCGCCGGTGCGCGCCCGCCGGATGGCTGTGGACCCCGAGCTCAGCGGCGGCGAGGGCTCCGGGCACCCGGTGGAGGTCCACGCCGTGGAGGGCACCCCTGCGGACAGTTGCATCCTGGCCCTGGAGCAGCTGGTGGGGCCGGTGGATCTGGTGGTGTCCGGCATCAACGCCGGCTCCAACCTGGGCTGGGACGTGATGGTCTCCGGCACGGTGGGGGCGGCGGTGCAGGGGTACGTGCGCGGCTACCCTACCCTGGCCATCTCCGTGGGCGCGGTGGAGAGCCCCCACTTCGACGCGGCGGCCCGGCTGCTGCAGCTCCTGGCGGGCCGCCTGTTCCCTCCCGGCGCGCCAGGGCCGGACCGGGGCGCCCCCTCCAGCAACCTGTTCCTGAACATCAACGTGCCCAGCCAGCCCCTGGACCGCATCGCCGGGGTGCGCGTCACCACCCTGGGCAGCCGCTCCTACGGGGAGACCGTGCGCACCGAAGGCAGCGGCGCCCGGCAGCGGTACTGGATCAGCCGCAACCGGCTCATCGCCACCGACCCGGCCCAGGGCACGGACCTGTGGGCGCTGCGCAACAACTACGCCAGCATTACGCCGCTGCAGGCGACCCTGGGACACCAGGAGCACGTGCCGGCGGTGGAGGCGCTGCTGGAGGGCATCGCCGCCCAGCTGCTGGTCCACGACGACTGAGAGTCCCCTTTCAGCTACTCACCCCAGAGCACCCTTCGGCAAGCTCAGGGCAGGCGCGGACAACGCCGAGACGGTGGAGAAACCCAAGGTTCTCGGTGTGCTCTGGGCTCTCTGTGGTGATCCCACAGACGCTCACCCGCCTCACACCATGCCCAGCTCCGCCAGCTGCTGGTCAATGCTCTCCCCCCGGGCCAGCAGCTCGATGATCTGGCGCTGCTTGGCGTAAGCCGGAGCCTCCAGGGGGTGCTTGTCCGCGGGCTGACCCAAATACCAGAGCTTGATGACCCCGTAAGCCAGGTACCAGGGCACCACGCCCCAGCGCAGCGCCTGCCGCCAGTGGAAGTGCTCGTGGCAGCGCAGGGGGACGTCCCCCTCTTTCCCCCGCCGGTACAGGATGCAGGGCCACAGGGTCATGCCGTCCACTCCGGGGGGCAGCCAGCGGGTGGTGAGTTCAATGGGTTTCATTGAGTTGCACGCTCCCTTCTTGTCCTGTACGGCGGCATACACCATAATGGGCGGTATGCCCAGGCAAACAGAGTTGGTCCCGGTAAACTTCCACTTTCACGGGAGGTACGGCTATGGATGAAGCGGTCAAGAAGACGGCGCTGCGCATGATCCCCTACGGGATGTTCGTTCTGACCACCAGGGCCAAGACCGGGCCGGAGGTGGGCGCCGCCACCGTCAATTGGGTGACCCAGGCCTCCTTCACGCCACCCCTGGTGGCTGTAGGAGTGAAGGCCGACTCCTCCAGCCACCGCCACATCAAGGACAGTGGGGTTTTCGCCATCAACGTCATCGGGCAAGACCAGAAGGACCTGGCCTTCAACTTCTTCAAGACCCATGCGCCAGAAGGCAACACCATCGGCGGCCAGAGCCTTGAGACCGGCAAGCACACCGGTTGCCCCTTGCTGCTCAGCTCCCCGTCCTGGTGGGAGTGCCGGGTGGTTGGCGAAGTGGCCAAAGGTGACCACACCCTCTTTGTGGGCGAAGTGGTGGACGCCGGCGTCCGCCGCACCGACCGCACCATCCTCATGAGAGACCACAACCTCAACTACGGGGGCTGACGTCCTTCAGCTGAAGGACCGCCGCCACCAGCTCGTAGGAGCGCACCCGCTCCCGGAAGCCGTGGCAGATGGTGACGATGCCCAGGTCCGGCGTCTGGTACCGCTGGGCGATGGCCTCCAGCCCCTGACGCACCTGCTGGGGGTCGCCGTCAATGCAGCCCTGGCGCTGCTGCTGTATGTACAGCCGCTCGCCGGCGCTGTAGGCGTAGGCCAGGGCCTCCTCCACCGGCGGGATGCCGTTGGCCCGGCCCAGGCGGGAGTTGAGGCGGGCCAGGTCGCGGCTGGCGGCCAGCCGGCGGGCCTCGGCCTCCGTCTCGGCGCAGAGCACGTGCACCGTGACGTTCACCAGGGGCGCCGGCCGGCGGGGCGACGGCTGGAAGTGCTTCCGGTAGCCCTCCACAATGTCAGGGCCGTCCTCCACGCCGTGGCCAAAGAAGTGAGCGTAGCTGAAGGGCAGCCCCAACTGGGCCGCCAGGTAGGCGCTTTCCACCCGGGAGCCCAGCAGCCACACTTCCGGCGCAGTCGCCGGCCCTGGTCCGGCCCGCACCCCGGCAAAGGGATGTCCCTCCGCCGGGCCCTCCGACAGGTAGGCCAGCAGGTCCGTCACCTGGCGGGGGAACTGGCTCACCTCCCGGGCGCGGCCGGGGTAGGCCAGGGCAGAGGCGGTGAGGGGGTCGCTGCCGGGGGCGCGGCCAATGCCCAGGTCAATGCGCCCCGGGTACATAGCCGACAGCACCCGGAAGTTTTCCGCCACCTTTAGGGCGCTGTAGTGAGAGAGCATGACGCCGCCGCTGCCCACCCGGATGCGGCTGGTGCGGGCCGCCAGCTGGCCGATGAGTATCTCCGGGCTGGTGCCGGCGAAGTTGGGCAGGTTGTGGTGCTCCGCCACCCAGTAGCGCTGGTAGCCCAGCTTCTCCACCGCCGCCGCCAGCTCCACCGACTCCCACAGGGCTTCCCCGGCGGTGCACCCCTGGCGCACCGGCGACTGGTCCACCACGCTCAGGCTAAGCTTCTGGTCAGCCACACCCATCTCCGTACAACCTATTGACAAGGGATGACCCAATACCTACAATACGCGATGTTGTATATCGTAGATCACGATACGTATTAGTGTCTTCAATGACACCCTTACCTACGAGAAACTCTACAGACACCTCCTCCACTCCAGCCCGTTGGGTTATGGTATCCCAATTGCCCGATGGGCTACAAGCTCCGCTGGCTACCCGGCGCTTGGCCCAGGTGAAAGCCCGGCCCCCGCTGAGCGACATTGACTGGTCCCCCTCCTCGGGAGGCCGGGGCGGGTGAAGACAGGATGAGAATGGCTGGTATATTTTGTACCAGCCATTTTTATTTTCAACGCTCATTATTCCATCCCACCAACCTTCGAGGCCCTCCATCCTCTACTACCAGTGACCGCAGATTGTGGCGCAATTCCCAATCCGCCTCAAGAAACACTACATGGGAGGTATCATGAAAGTCAGCGTGAAAAACCCAGGCCGCTGCCCCGTTCGGAGAACCATCGTCACGGTCCTGCTGCCGCTGGCCGCTGCGTTGGTCGTCGCCTGCGGCGGCGCGGCGCCCCAGCCCACGGCGACGCCATCGCCAGGGGCGTCGCCGGGACCCAATGTGGGCAACCTGAGCGGCAGCATCAACATTGACGGCTCCAGCACCGTGTTCCCCATCACCGAGGCGGTGGCCGAGGAGTTCGGCCGGCGCACCGGCGGCAAGGTGCGGGTGGTGGTGGGCGTCTCCGGCACCGGCGGCGGCTTCAGCAAGTTCTGTGCCGGCGAGACCGACATCTCCAACGCCTCCCGGCCCATCAAGGCCGTGGAAGCCGCCGCCTGCGCCAAGGCCGGCATCGAGTTTATCGAACTGCCGGTGGCGATAGACGGCCTGACGGTGATGGTCAACCCGCAGAATAACTTCGTCCAGTGCCTCACCGTGGCCCAGCTCAAGTCCATCTGGGAGCCGGCTGCCGAAGGCAAGATTACCCGCTGGAACCAGGTGCGCCCGGAGTGGCCCGCCGAGATCATTCGCCTCTACGGCCCCGGCACCGACTCGGGCACCTTCGACTACTTCACCGAGTCGGTGAATGGAAAGGCCCAGGCCTCCCGGGGCGACTTCACCGCCAGCGAGGACGACAACGTGCTGGTCCAGGGCATCGCGGGAGACCGGTACTCCCTGGGCTACTTCGGCTACGCCTACTACGTGGAGAACACCGCCAGGCTCAAGGCAGTGGCCATCGACGGCGGCGCCGGCTGTGTCGCCCCCACGGAGCGGACCATCTTCGACGGCAGCTACAAGCCGCTGTCCCGCCCCCTGTTCATCTACGTGCGGAAAGAGGCGGCGGCCCAGCCCCACGTCCGGGAGTTCATCCGCAGCTATCTGGATGCCGGGGGCCAAGGGCTGGTGGCGGAGGTGGGCTACATCCCCTACACCAGCCAGGTCTACGAGCTGGCCTTGGCCCGGTTTCAGAAGGGCACTTTGGGCACCATCTTCGGCGGGGCCAGCCCTCAGCACGGCACCGTTGAGGCGGTCCTGACCGCCAACCCGTAGGGGGAGCGGGGGGAAGCCGGATGAGACCACCTGTGTAGGGGCGCACGGCTGTGCGCCCCTGCTGCGTCGCCGGGACGACCCTCCGGACGGGAATAGGGTCGTTTCATTGTCCCCGGTCGTTTCATTGTCCCCGAATGTAGGGGCAGACCTGCGTGTCTGCCCTCGGGAGGGAAGTCTGTCCCTGGGGCGCATCCCGACACAGTCGGGACGCCCCTACCGGCTGGCCGAGAATGAAACGCCCCTCCGGACCGGAACAACCCGTATTGCGTTAACGCACGGGCGCCGGTATCCTTTATCCAGAACTGCCTGACGCCTATCCCCCAGCACGGAGCAGCCTTGGCCAGAGACTTCCGGTCCGTACGCACGGCCATCACCGCCAAGGCCCTGTCGTTGCTGCCCCGTCACTGGAAACGCCTTCTCTCCGAGCGCCTCATCCGGCTCCTTCTTGCGGCGGCGGCCGTGGTGTCCATCCTCACCACGGTGGGCATCGTCTCGGTGCTGCTGTTTGAGGCGGTGCTGTTCTTCCAGCAGGTCTCCATCTGGGACTTTCTCACCGGCACCCGGTGGACCCCCCTCTTCGAATCCAAGCACTTCGGCATCCTGCCGCTGGTTACCGCCACCATCGTCACCTCCGGCGGGGCCATGATGGTGGCCCTGCCCCTGGGGCTGCTGAGCGCCATCTACCTGAGCGAATACTCGCCGGACCCGGTGCGCCGCGGCCTCAAACCGGTGCTGGAGGTGCTGGCCGGCATCCCCACGGTGGTGTACGGCTACTTTGCCCTGCTGTTTGTGACTCCCCTGCTGCGACAGTTGGCGCCCGGCATCTCGGTGTTCAACGGAGTGAGCGCCTCCATCGTCATGGGCATCATGATCCTGCCCATGGTTTCCAGCCTGAGCGAGGACGCCATGCGGGCGGTGCCCCGGTCCCTGCGGGAAGGGGCTTACGCCCTGGGATCCACCAAGCTGGAGGTGTCCACCCGGGTGGTCATGCCGGCGGCGCTGTCGGGCATCGCCGCCGCCTTCATCCTGGCCATCTCCCGGGCGGTGGGGGAGACCATGATCGTGGCCATTGCCGCCGGGCAGAACCCCACCTTCACCCTGAACCCCTTTGTGCCCATTGAGACCATGACCGCCTACATTGTGCAGGTGAGCCTGGGCGACACCCCCACCGGCACCCTGGAGTTCCAGACTATCTTCGCCGTGGGGCTCACCCTCTTTCTCATCACCCTGGTGATGAACCTGCTGAGCCAGTACATCGTGCGCCGGTTCCGGGAGGAGTACGAGTAATGGCCGCCTCCCACCCCCAGTTCGATCGCCGCATGGCCCGGCGGCAGTGGGAGGGCCGGGCGTTCCAAGGGCTGTGCCTGCTGGCCGTAGCTGTGGCCCTGGCCTTGCTGGTGGTGCTGCTGGTGTATCTGGCGCACCAGGGACTGTCCCGGGTGAGCTGGGAGTTCATCACCAGCTTCCCCTCCCGGGTCCCGGAGCAAGCCGGGATTAAGGCCGCCCTGCTGGGCAGCATCTACGTGGTGACCATCGCCGCGGTGGTGGCGTTCACCCTGGGCGTGTGCACCGCCGTCTACCTGGAAGAGTACTCCGTGCGCAACTGGCGCACCCGGATAATTCAGGTGAACATCACTAACCTGGCGGGGGTGCCGTCCATCGTCTACGGCATCTTGGGGCTGGAGATCTTTGTGCGGAGCCTGGGCCTGGGCCGCAGCGTGCTGGCGGGGGGGCTGACCATGGCGCTACTGGTGCTGCCCATCGTCATCATCGCCGCCCAGGAGGCCATCCGGTCCGTGCCACCCTCCCTGCGGGAGGGCGCCTACGCCCTGGGGGCCACCCGCTGGCAGGCCATCTGGCACCTGGTGCTGCCCCAGGCTATGCCCGGCATCCTTACCGGCTTGATCCTGGCGGTGAGTCGCGCCCTGGGGGAAACGGCGCCGCTAATCGTCATGGGCGCCCTGACATTTGTGCCCTTTGCCCCCGACGGGCCCCTGAGCCGGTTCACGGTGCTGCCCATCCAGATCTTCAACTGGACCTCCCGGCCCCAGGCCGGGTTCCATGAGGCCGCCGCCGCCGGTATAATCGTACTGTTGGTCCTCCTGCTCACCATGAATGCGGCGGCCATCGTCCTGCGCAACCAGTTCCAGCGGCGGCCAGAGGGGTAGTCGGTTGCAGTCCAGTGACCCCATCCTCCAGACTCGCGGCCTGAGCGTCTACTACGGCAACAAGCAGGCCGTGTCGGACATCACCCTGGACGTGGTCCGGCACCGCATTACCGCCATCATCGGGCCATCGGGCTGCGGCAAGAGCACCCTGCTGCGGTGTTTCAACCGCATGAACGACCTGATCCCCAAGTTCCGCGCCACCGGCCAGGTGCTCTTTGAAGGCCGGGACCTGTACTCGCCCACGGTGGACCCCACGGAGATCCGCTACCAGATCGGCATGGTGTTCCAGCGGCCCAACCCGTTCCCCAAGTCCATCTTTGACAACGTGGCCTTTGGCCCGCGGATCAACGGGTTTCGGGGCAACCTGGCGGAGCTGGTGGAATCTTCTCTGATACGGGCCGCCCTGTGGGAGGAGGTGAAAGACCGGCTCACCAGCAGCGCACTGTCCCTGTCGGGCGGCCAGCAGCAGCGCCTGTGCATCGCCCGGGCGCTGGCGGTGCAGCCCCAGGTGATCCTCATGGACGAGCCCTGCTCCTCCCTGGACCCCATCGCCACCCTGGCCATTGAGGACCTGATGCGGGAGCTGTCCACCGAGTACTCCATTGTCATTGTGACCCACAACATGCAGCAGGCCGCCCGGGTCTCCGACTTCACCACCTTTCTGATGGGGGTGGAGAAACTGGGCGGGCAGATCATTGAGTACGGGGAGACCCGGCTGATCTTCACCAACCCCAAGGACGAGCGCACCGAGGCCTACATCACCGGGCGTTTCGGGTAGGCCCTGCCGGCGCGGAGGATAACCCTCGGGGCCGGCGCCAGGTTAGCGTTGCGGCGGCAACCGCGGCTGTGCTATAATCCCCCCGACAAAGAAGAAAAGCTAAGGGTCAAAGACCGCATGATAGACGGCGCGACGAAGGATCGCATCACCCAGGAGTACCGGCGCCACGACACCGACACCGGCTCCACCGAACTCCAGGTAGCCTTGATCACGGCGCGGATTACGCACCTGACCGAGCACCTCCGCACCCACAAGCAGGACCTCCACACCCGAAGGGGCCTGGTGGGCCTGGTATCCCAGCGGCGGCGGCTCCTGAACTACCTGAGCCGTGAAGACGTGGGCCGCTACCAAACCCTGATCTCCCGATTGGGTCTCAGGCGTTAACACCCCAGATACAAATAGCCCCGACCAGTCGGGGCTATTGGCGTTGGCCCTTCCCCCTTCTTTGCCCATCTTTTAAGTGAGGTCTTCCACCCCCTACTATGCCTACAGTTGTTGAACGCGTTATTGGCAATGAGAAACTCTCCATGGAGACGGGCAAGCTGGCCGGCCAGGCCCACGGCGCCGTCGTGATCACCTACGGCGAGACCATACTCCTGGCCACCGTGGTGATGGCCGCCAAACCCCGGGCGGGCATCGACTTCCTGCCCCTGACCGTGGAGTTTGAGGAACGCCTCTACTCCGTGGGCAAGATCCCCGGCAGCTTCTTCCGCCGGGAGGGCCGCCCCGGCCAGGACGCCATTCTTTCCGCTCGTCTCACGGACCGGCCAATCCGCCCCCTGTTCCCCCACGGCCTGCACAACGACATTCAGGTGGTCCTGACCGTCCTCTCCGCCGACCAGAAACACCTCCCGGACATTCTGGGCATCGTCGGCGCCTCCGCCGCCCTGTCCATCTCGCCCATACCCTTCAACGGCCCCATCGGCGCCTGCCGCATCGGCTACCGCGACGGCCAGTTCCTGGTCAACCCCACCTACGAGGAGGTTGACCAGGCCCAGATGGGTCTGGTGGTGGCCGGCACCCGAGACTCAGTGATGATGGTGGAGGCAGGGTCCGATGACGCGTCGGAGCAGGTGATCCTGGAGGGTATCCGCCGCGCCCAGGAGGTGAACCTGCTGGTCATTGACATGATTGACGAGCTGACTTCCAAGGTGGGCAAGCCCAAGGTGGCCGTGGTGGAGGACACCGACGCCCAGGAGCGCCTGCAAAAGGCCATCAAGCGCATCGTTAACGGCCGTCTGTCGGCCATCCTGGAGGAAAACCTGGAAAAGGTGGCGCGGGAGGAGGTGGAGAGCCAGCTGGAGGCGGAGGTGCTGGAGAACCTGGGCAGTGAGCACTCCCCCGACAAGCTGAAGGAGGGGTTCAAAGAGGTATACAAGGAGGTGGTGCGCGGCCGCATCCTGGCCCTGGGCATCCGTCCCGACGGTCGCGGCCTGGCGGACATCCGCCCCATCACCTGCGAGGTGGCCCTGCTGCCCCGCACCCACGGCTCCGGCCTGTTCACCCGCGGCCACACCCAGGTGCTGTCCGTGGCCACCCTGGCCTCCCTGCAAATGCGCCAGACCCTGGACACGGTGGGCCCGGTCAACACCAAGCTGTACATGCACCACTACAACTTCCCGTCCTACTCGGTTGGCGAGACCGGGCGCATCGGCTCCCCCGGCCGCCGGGAGATCGGGCATGGCGCCCTGGCCGAGCGGGCCATCCTGCCCGTGCTGCCTCCCGAGGACCAGTTTCCCTACTCCATCCGCGTGGTCTCTGAGGTGCTCAGCTCCAACGGCAGCACCTCCATGGGCAGCGTCTGCGGCTCCACCCTGGCCCTCATGGACGCCGGGGTGCCCATCAAGGCCCCGGTGGCGGGCATCGCCATGGGCCTGGTCACCGGCGAGGACGGCCGCTTTGCGGTGCTCAGCGACATCCAGGGCGTGGAGGACTTCCTGGGGGACATGGACTTCAAGGTGGCGGGCACCGCCCAGGGGGTCAACGCCCTGCAGATGGACGTCAAGAGCGGCGGGCTGACCCAGGAGGTGTTGAGCCAGGCCCTGGAGCAGGCCCGGGTGGGCCGGCTGCACATCCTGGACAAGATGAAAGAGGCCCTGGCCGAGCCCCGCACCTACATGAGTCCCTACGCCCCCAAGATGATCCGCCTGCAGATCCCGGTGGAGAAGATCGGCGCCCTCATCGGCCCCGGCGGCCGGGTCATCCGCGCCATCATCGAGGAGACGGGCGCCACCATCGACGTGCAGGACGACGGCTCGGTGACCGTGGGCTCCAGCGACCAGGCCATGCTGGAGCTGGCCCGCAGCCGGGTGGAGGGCCTGACCCGAGAGCTGGTGGTGGGGGACATCTTCACCGGCAAGATCACCCGGCTCACCAACTTCGGCGTCTTTGTGGAGCTGCTGCCCGGCCGGGAGGGCCTGGTGCGCAGCGAGGACCTGGGCGAGATGGCAGAGGAGGCCCGCATCGGCCAGGAGATTACGGTGATGATCCAGGAGATTGACCAGATGGGGCGGCTGAACCTGTCCCGCAAGGCGCTGTTTGGCGACGACGGCACGCCCACCCCGCCCTCCGAGCGGCGGCCCCCCGACAGGTCGGGGCCCCGGTCCTTTGACCGGGGCGGACGGCCTCCCCGCTCCGGCGGCCCCATGGGTGGTCGCAGCGGCCCCCCCGGCGGTGACCGGCCCCGGCGCCCCGGTTTTGGCGAGGGCGGCCCCCGCAACAGCGGCCCCCGCCCTGCCGGACCCGGTGGCCCCGGAGGACCTGGTGGCCCACCGCGTCCTAGCGGCCCTGGCGGCCCCGGCAGCGCCCCACGGCCCGGCCCCGGCGGCCCGCCCCGGCTGGGCACCAGGCCGGGACCCGGCGGCAGCCCATCGGACCGGCGGTTCCTGGGCGGCGGCGGCGGGCCCAGAGGACCCGGCAGGCCGTAAACCGTAACCACTGAGCGGCCTATTCCAAGAGTTAAACACTCAGGGGGCATCCCGATGCATCGGGATGCCCCCTGAGTGTGTTGGCGGCGTTCTGCTTATCGCTGGCTTACCACCCAGCATGTCCCTCGGGGCCTTCCCCAGCAGGCCGCGCGCAAAGACCGCCAGAGCCATGCCCCACCCCATTCAGTCCGGCGATCCGGATTGCTCGGCAGGGTTTGCCGCCTCTGCTCCTTCAGCGGCATATACCGCCGCGGAGAAGCCGCCCAACAGAACCCTGGCACGGTCCAGGGCCAGGGTGACTTCCAGGCGGCAGGGTGACCGGAAAAAGTCCCGGCGTTCCACCCGCTCCTGCCATCGCTGCAGCTTTTCCCAGTCCGATTCCAGGTCTTCCAGCTCGGCAAAGGTGAACTTTTTCTTGCGGGTCTCCCGGCGCACCTCGTCCTCAAACCGCTCCAGGTTCTCCAGCACCTCGGCATACTCCCTGGCCCGGGCCTGATTGAATTGCTCGATTAAACGCCGCTCCCAGGCCGGCTCGGGAGACGTGGTTTCCAATAACGAGACCTCGCCCTGGAACTCCCCCACCTGGGCCGCCAGCCGGTTGAGGGATTCCCGCAGCTCGGGGCGATCGGGCAGGACCGCCGCGGCCTGTTGAAGATAAACCGCGCCCAGCTGCCGCAGCGCACGCCACACGTAGGTCCGCCGCGCCGGCGGCTCCTGGGGCACCCGGTAGATGAACAGCAACCACCGCATGGGGGCTTGCTCTAGCTCACTTCCCATTGGACTTCCATCTCGCCTTTGCTGTCGACTTCTGGCGCCTGCCCATTATAACCGCCGGTAGAATAAAAGCATGATTAACGCATCTTATGTGACTTGTAACGTTAGTGACATCACATCCTGCGCTATGCTAACATGGGCCAGCCCACTGGCGCGGTGGACGCCGCCGGTGGGGCCAGTCTGATGGGAACAGGGTCTGTGGAGAACGTCGCCCGCTAAGACCCTAACCCAGATAACCGCAGAGTACGCAGAGAGTTTACGATTGGTTTACCGTTGTCTCAGCGGTCTCTGTGTGCTCCGCGGTGAGTTATTAGAATAGGCACTAAGCGAGTCCTGAAGCCGGAGGACGAGAGGGATGAAAGTCACCAAAGTTGTCGAGTCTACCCCAGCTCAGCCCTGGCATTCCCGCTCCATCGCGGAGAGCGTCAGCCTGGTCGGCACCGACCCGGAGCGGGGCCTTACCGACGCCGAGGCCGCCCGCCGGCTCCAGCAAACGGGTCCCAATGAGATCACTGCCCGGAAGAAGGAACCTTGGTGGGAGGAGGTCCTGGAGCCCCTCACCGAGCCGCTGGTGCTGCTGCTCCTGGCCGTGGCGGTGCTCTACGGCATTCTGGGGGAGTTGGCCGATGCTTTGACCATCCTCTTCGTAATCCTGACGGTGGCGTCCGTGGAGATGTTCAACGAAAGCCGGGCCAAGAAGGCCATCAGCTCCCTTCGCGTGCTGAGCGCTCCCCACGCCACCACCATCAGGGACAACCAGGTTTCCGTCATCCCCGCCGCCGGCCTGGTCTCCGGCGACGTGGTTTTGCTCCAACCGGGGGAGCGGGTTCCCGCCGACTTGCGGTTGGTGGAAGCGGTGGCGTTGCGGGCGGACGAGTCCAGCCTGACGGGGGAATCCGTCTCGGTGTCCAAGGATGCTCAACTGGTGGCGCCCCCGGACACCGCGCTGGGCGACCGCCGAAATCTGGTATTCGCGGGCACTGTGGTCACCGCGGGTAAGGGCCGCGGCGTGACAGTAGGCACGGGGCGGAATACCGAGTTGGGCCGCATCGCCACCCTGGCCGAGACGGCCCGCGAGCCAAGGACCCCGCTCCAGATGCGGATGCGCCAGTTGTCCGGCTATCTGCTGTGGGTGGCGGTGGCCTTCAGCATTCTGGTGCCGGTCTTGGGGTTTTTCGTGGCGGGCCGTCCCTGGCGGGAAATGCTGCTCACCGGGTTGACCATCGCCTTTGCCACCATCCCTGAGGAGCTGCCCATACTGATCACTATTGTGCTGGGGATCGGGGCTTTTCGCCTGGCGCGGCAGCACGCCATCGTGAAGCGCCTGCGGGCCGCGGAGACCCTGGGCAGCGTTTCGGTGATTGGCACGGATAAAACGGGCACCTTGACCGAAAACCGGATGCAGGTGGCCGAAATCTTCACCGACGGCGCGGTACACAAGCTGGGGGAGGGCCCCCTGCTCGGTTCGGCCTTGCGGACCCTGGAGGTTGGTGCGCTGGCCAATGACGCCCAGTTACTGGACGCCCTGGGGCAGGGCAAGCTGGTGGGCGACCCCACCGAGGTGGCGTTGCTGGCCGCGGCCGGGAACAGCGCCGTGGCCACCTGGCGCAGCACTGCCCGAGTGCTGGAGGAGTTTCCCTTTGACGACACCCGCAAGCGCATGTCCGTGGTCTATGACCGGGATGGTGAGCGCTGGGCTGCGGTGAAGGGCGCGCCGGAGTCTATCCTCGCCGTGTCCTCATCGGTCCGGGGGAACGGTGGTGTGACCGCGCTGGCGGCAGTCCAGAGGGACCAGATTCAAAAGGTGGCGGACGCCATGGCCTCCCGGGGTCTGCGGGTGCTGGCCTTCGCCGAGCGTCGTCTGCCCGCTGATGCCCCGGTGGGTCTGGAAGGGACCGAAACTGAGTTGACCTGGGTCGGCCTGGCGGGGTTGGAGGACCCGCCGCGCGCCGAGGCCGCCGCCACCGTCGCCGAGCTGCAGGGCGCCGGAATCAGGGTCCTGATGCTCACCGGCGACCATCCCGCCACGGCCCAGGCCATCGCCCGGCAGGTGGGCATTGCCGCCAGCCCGGTGGTGGTGGGCCGAGACCTGGAAAACACCACCGAGTCTGAACTACTGGAGAAAGTCCGCATGGCCTCCGTCTTTGCCCGCATTACCCCGGAGCACAAGCTGCGGGTGGTGCGCGCCCTCCAGAGCAGCGGGGAGGTGGTGGCGGTGACCGGCGACGGGGTTAATGATGCGCCCGCGCTCCGCGAGGCCTCCATCGGCGTGGCCATGGGCCGCTCCGGCACCGATGTGGCGCGCGAGGCCGCTGACCTGGTGCTGGCGGATGACAACCTGGCGACGTTAACTGTGGCGGTGCGCGCCGGCCGGTTGCTCTACGAGAACTTACACAAGGCGGTGCGCTACTACCTGGCGGCCAAAGTCGGCCTGATTGGATCCGCATTATTGGCCGTGTTGTTCGGGCTCCCCGTGCCCTTCTCCCCAGTGCAGATTATCGTGCTGGAGCTCTTCATGGACCTGGGGGCGTCGGTGACCTTCACCGCGGAGCGGCCGGAGAGCGACCTGATGCGTCGCCGGCCGCGCCCGCTGCGGGAGCCGTTCATCAACCGGCCCATGCTGGTGGGCATCTTTGGCGGGGGACTGGCGTTGGCCCTGGCGGTGTTCCTGGCCTTTGGCTGGGCCTGGCAGCAGGGTCTGGGGCTGGCCGGCGCGCAGACGGTGGCGTTTGCCACCTGGATGGTGGGCCACCTGGTGCTGGCGGCCCACATGCGCGCCGAACGCCAATCAATCTTCCGCAGCGGGGTTTTTGCCAACCGCCCCTTCTTACTCTGGTCCGTCGCGGCGCTGGGGCTGCTGGCGCTGGGCGTCTCGGTGCCGTTCCTCACGATGCGGCTGCACTTGGCGCCGCTGAACGGCATGGCCTGGGGAGTGGCCCTGGCAGCGGCGCTGATCCTGCCCTCCTGGCTGGAGATCACCAAGTGGCGGGGCAGGCAGCCCAGCGCCGCCGGAGCGGGTTGACGGCCTGGCGCAAACCCGGCTCCAAGCAAAAATCAAGCCCGGTTCTGTCGGGCTTGGGAGTAATGAGCCATCATCTTTATAGACCTTTGCCTAAAGCTCTTACTGAGCCTTGCATTGCTTCTTAAACCGCTCGTGGTGAGCCTGTCGAACCACGTGGCCGCGCCCTTCGACAAGCTCAGGGTGAGCGGGTCAGGTGCCCAGTTTAGAAACCAGTGCAAGGGTGGTTAACTTAGGCTGACGAAGTCCCCCCAACCCCCCCTTGCAAAGGGGGGCGAGGGGATTTACGCCGCAACTACCTTACATCCGATGTGGTTAGTTATTTAAGCAAGGCTCGGTAGCTATGACGGTCCCCGATCGCGCTCCGGTGCAAAAGGGCCGGCTGGGCACAAGAGGAGGAGAAGATAATACCAACCTGGCAAATTCTGGATCAAACCATTGTGCTCGCGCTGAACCACTGGGCCTGGGCGCATCCGTGGGCCGCCCACTGGGCGGCCCTCATCGCCCAGCGGGGTATCTTCCTGCTCCCGCTGACCGCCGGCGGTGTAGCCCTGTGGCCTAAGCGAGGCTACTCACCGGCCCGGCGTGCGGTGGTGGCAGGCGTGCTGTCGGTGGCGTTTGCCGCTCTATTTATGGTTGCCCTGGGCGCCGTCATTGACCGGCCACGACCCTTCGTCGTCTTGCCCATTCAACCACTCTTCGCCCACATTGCCGACTCCTCTTTCCCCAGTGATCATGCTCTGATCGGAGTTGCATTTGTGGCGCCCTTTCTGTGGCGCCTGCCCCGTGTGGGGGGGTGGTTGGTCCTATGGGCAGTGGCGGTGGGCATTGCTCGGGTGGCGGCGGGGGTGCATTACCCATCAGACATCCTGGGCAGCGCGGTGCTGGCTACCTTCTCCAGTGTCCTGGGGCTGATGGCCGGGAGCCTCCTCATCCAACGGCTTCCACCGGCCATGGCCACGGGACTGGGGCTTGAAAGACTGAAACAGCGGCGTAGCCTGGCCGGAGACCTGCCGGCGCCGAAGCCTTAGCGCCTGCCCGACAACGTGAAGGTGCATGGGATTGGCGCCGTCATCCAGGGCCTCTTCATTCTCCCCAAAGGTAGGGGCAGACCTATGTGTCTGCCCTACGGCTGGAGGGGCAGACCGGGGCGCACACGCAGGTGCGCCCCTACGTGCAGGTCGAGAATGAAAAGGCCCTGCCGTCACCTTCTCCCTCTACCTCTGCAGGGTGGCCCGTGATAAGATTACCCAATTCTGGAACCCACAGAACAGGTAGGGGAGGGAGGTTATGCCGCCGATTAGAGTGGTGGTCCAGGGCGCCACGGGCAAGATGGGGCTGGAGACCATTGGCGCGGTGGTGCGTCAGGAGGACCTGGCGCTGGTGGGGGCCACCTGCCACCGGGAGCGCGGCGCCACCCTGAGCCTGCCGGGCGGCGGCGAGGTGCCCCTGTCCACCAACCTGGAGGAGCTGCTGCAACTCACCCGCCCCCACGTGCTGGTGGACTTCACCAACGCCTCGGTGTGCATGGCCTCCGCCCCCGTGGCCGCCAGCTACTCGGTCAACATGGTGCTGGGGTCCAGCGGCCTCAACCCCGACCACCTGCTACAGCTGGACGCCCTGGCCCACGATAAGAACGTCGGCATTATCGTAGCCCCCAACTTCGCCCTGGGCGCGGTGGTGCTGAAGAAGCTGGCCGAGCAGGCCGCGCCCTACTTCGACTACGTGGACATCATCGAGTCGCACCATGAGGCCAAGATTGACGCCCCCTCGGGCTTCGCTTTGGCCCTGGCCCGCAGCCTGGGGGACCGCAAGGAGTTCACCCGCAACCACACGGAGAAGGAGAACCTGCCGGGCACCCGGGGCGGCGAGTACCACGGGGTCACGGTGCACAGCATCCGCATGCCGGGGCGCAGCGCCCACCACGAGGTGATCATGGGCGCCGCCGGCCAGACCATCTCCCTGCGCCACGACACCCTGGGCCGGGACTGCTACATGCCCGGGGTGCTGCGCTGCATCCGCGAAGTTGTGAAGCGGCCCGGCCTTGTGGTAGGCTTGGAAAATATTCTGGGCCTGTAGCAGGGGCGCACAGCTGTGCGCCCCTGCGGGCAGACAGCCTTCAGGAATCAGCCGTCAGCCCCCGTCCCTCCTTCATGTGGGGGAAGGGCTGATAGCTGACCGCCGAAAGCAGGGGTTTACCTGTGCAAGACCTGACCATCGCCATCGTGGGCGCCACCGGCGCGGTGGGCACCGAGCTAATCCGGATTATCGAGCAGCGCCACCCCAAGCTGCGCCACATCAAGCTGCTGGCCTCCAGCCGCTCCGCGGGCAAGCGGCTCACCGTCAACGGCCGGGAGCTGGTGGTGGAGGAGACCTCCGACCAGTCCTTCCGGGGCGTGGACATCGCCTTCATCTCCGTGAGCACGGAGATCAGCCGGCGCCTGGCCCCCATCGCCGTGGCCGCCGGCGCGGTGGTCATTGACGACAGCTCCGCCTTCCGCATGCAGCCTGAGGTGCCCCTGGTGGTGCCCGAGATCAACGGCGCCGACGTGGCGTGGCACCGGGGCATCATTGCCATTCCCAACTGCGCCACCACGCCGGTGGTCATGGCGGGCCATCCCCTGCACCACGTTAACCCCATCCGGCGCATTACCGCCGCCACCTACCAATCGGTGTCGGGCGCCGGCGCGGCGGCGGTGGCCGAGTTGCGGGAGCAGAGCCGCCGGGTGCTGGACGGCGGCCCGGCGACGCCCGCGGCGTTGCCCCACCCCATCGCCTTCAACGTGATCCCCCGCATTGACAGCTTCCTGCCCTCGGGCTACACCCGGGAGGAGCAGAAGATGGCCGACGAGACCCGCAAGATCATGCACGCCCCGGAGATTGCCGTCTCGGCCACCTGCGTGCGGGTGCCGGTGTCCATCTCCCACAGCGCCGCGCTGCACCTGGAGTTCGCCCGGCCCATGCCAACCGAGGAGGCCCGGGAGCTGCTGGCCCGCATGCCCGGCGTGCGGGTGCTGGATGACCCGGAGCATGGTGAGTATCCCATGCCCTGGGACGTGGCGGGCGCCGACGACGTCTTTGTGGGGCGCATCCGGCGGGACCAGTCCCACCCCAACGGGCTGGCCCTGTGGGTGGTGTCGGACAACCTGCGCAAGGGCGCGGCCCTCAACTCCCTCCAGATTGCCGAGGAGCTGGTGCGGCGGGACTGCCTGCGGCCGCAGGGGGACGGTCACCACAAGTCTGAGGCGCCCCCGGAAACCAGGTCTGAGCGTCATGGGGAAGTGTCAACAGAGGCGGGACGGGGAACGTTTGACGATGACCTGGCCTTTTACCAGTCGCACCTGGAAGAGTTGTTGCGAGATTACCGCGGGAGATGGATCGCCATCATCAAGGGGTCGGTGGTTGATACTGACGCCGAGTTTGCAACTCTGGCCAAGCGGGTATACGCGAGACACGGGTACAAGGCTATCTTGATGACTCGAGTGGAAGCCGAACCTATGGTGGTCAATCTTCATTCCCCGCGTTTGGTTGGGCTGGAAAAAAGCGACATGAAGCCATGAACTGGCAGGAAAGGATCGTCATGGACCCTGAAATCCTGGTGGGGAAGCCGGTGATAAAGGGCACGCGCCTGGCAGTTGAGTTCATCATTGACCTGTTGGCCCATGATTGGCCAGAGCCCGAGATTCTGCGCAATTACCCCGGACTAACTCACCAGGACATTCAGGCATGCTTGGGCTATACCAGCGCCCTGCTGCACTCTGAGAAGGTTTACCCGCTGAGGGCTTACTGAGCCTTGCATAAATTGCTAATCTGTTACCCTGCAAGCATCTGTGATGCTAGTGGTCATGTCGGCTTGAAGGCTGAAACCCCCTTCGACGTAGGGGCGAGGCTTGCCTCGCCCAGGCGCCTGTCTATGGCGAGGCAGGGCGAGGCAAGCCTCGCCCCTACAGACCGGGCCTGGCGTGCTGGCCCTGAAGAACCAGCGTGAGTTTAGATACCTATGCAAGGGTCGGTAGGAGCGTGCGTATCCTGGCCGATGAAAACTTTCCTGGAGAGCCAGTGGATGCGTTGCGGCGACGTGGGCATGATGTTCGATGGGTCCGCACCGAAGCGCCGGGTAGCACGGACCGGGATATCCTCCAGGAGTGAACCAGCGCCCTCCTGAGACACGACCAGATTCACGCCAGAGGTGAGCAGGGCAGAGATCTTCTGCCCTTTGCTTTATCGAGGAGAGGAGCATGACCACCACGGGCAGTTACTCCATCAAGATGCCCCTGTCTTGCCCCCTGATCATTAACGGGCAGGAGGGGGCCGCCACCGGCGGGAAGCAGTTCACCCGCGAGAACCCCGCGGATACCCGGCAGGTGGCCACGGTGGCCGCCCAGGGCTCCCTGGAGGACGTGCGCGCCGCCATTGACGCCGCCCGGGAGGCCTTTGACGGCAACGCCGGCGGCTGGCTGAACAACTACAAGCTGCGGGAGCAGGTGCTGTACCGCACCGCCCAGCTCATCCGGGAGAATGCCCCGCGGCTGGCCCAGGTGGTGAGCCTGGAGGTGGGCATGCCCATGCGCCAGGCCACGCCCCACGTGGCCGCCGCCGCAGACATCTTTGAGTTCTACGCAGGGCTGGCCGGCAAGCTGTACGGCGAGAGCTTCACCCTGCCCAGCGGCTCCATGATCAACATGGTGAAGGAGCCCATCGGCGTGGTGGGGCTGATCACCCCCTGGAACTTCCCCCTGACCCAGACCGCCCGCAAGCTGGCCCCGGCCCTGGCGGTGGGCTGCACCGTGGTCATCAAGCCTGCCAGCTACACCCCCGCCGCGGCCTACGAGCTGGTGAAGCTGATCCAGACCACCGCCATCCCCAAGGGCGTGGTGAACCTGGTGCCCGGCCCCGGCGTGGTGGTGGGGGCAGAGATGGTGTCCAGCAAGAAGGTGGACAAGATCTCCTTCACCGGCGAGACGACCACCGGCAAGGACATTGCCGCCCGGGCCGCCATGCAGGTGAAGCGGCTGAGCCTGGAGCTGGGGGGCAAGGCGCCCTACGTGATCTTCGACGACGCCGACGTGGAGGCCGCCTCCCGCGCCGCCATCTTCGGCATGTTCCGCAACGCCGGCCAGGCCTGCGGGGCCACCACCCGCCTGCTGCTGCAGGAGGGCGTCCACGACAAGGTACTGGCCCGGGTGGTGACGCTGACTCGGAACATCGAGGTCGGCCCGCCGCCCAACCCCACCACCGACATGGGCCCCCTGGTTTCCCGGAGCCAGGAGCGGGTGGTCCAGGAGTTCATCAAGTTCGGCCTGGACGCGGGCTTTGAGCTGGTGACCGGGGGCCACAAGCTCCAGGGCGACGGCTACAATTACGGCTACTACGTGGAGCCCACCATCTTCGACGGGGTGGACAACGCCTCCAAGCTGGGCCAGGAGGAGATCTTTGGCCCGGTGGTAGCGGTGACCACCTTCAAGGACGAGGAGGAGGCGGTGCAGCTGGCCAACGCCGTAGACTTTGGTCTGGTGGCCGGCGTGTGGAGCGCCAACTACCCCAGGGCCATGCGGGTGGCCCGGCGCATCAAGGCGGGCACGGTGTGGATCTGGGACAACTACGCCCAGCCGGTGGAGGGCATCTGGGGCGGCTACAAGGAGAGCGGCATTGGCCGGGAGCTGGGCTACTACGGGCTGGAGGACTTCATGGAGGTGAAGCAGATCTTCACCGACGGCACCGGCCTGACCATGAAGCCCCCCTACAGCCAGGTGATCAAGGGGTAGAGGGCTGGCAGCCTCACCCCTGGCCCCTCTCCCAGTGGGAGAGGGGCCAGGGGTGAGGGCGGGTCCAGGACAAACCAGAGTGAAGAGGGAGGTGAACCATGGCAGACCTGCGAGCGGCCACATTGACCGGCGGCAATACCACTCTCCGCGAAGCCGCGGTGGAAGAGTTCAAGAAGAGCCTGCGGGGTGAGGTGGTGCTGCCCGGCGATCCCGGCTACAACGAGGCCCGCACCCTCTGGAACGCCATGATCGACAAGCGGCCCGCCCTCATCGCCCGCTGCGCCGGCGTCTCCGACGTGATTCAGTCGGTCAACTTCGCCCGCGCCAACAACCTGCTGGTTGCAGTGCGGGGCGGCGGCCACAGCGTCCCCGGCAACTCGGTGTGCGATGACGGGATCATGATTGACCTGTCCCGGATGAAGAGCGTCCGGGTCAACCCGGCCCAGCGTACTGCCCGGGCCGAGCCTGGGGTCAAGTGGGGCGAGTTCGACCGGGAGACCCAGGCATTTGGGCTGGCCACCACCGGCGGAACCCTCACCGACACCGGCCTCGCCGGACTCACCCTGGGCGGCGGCATCGGATGGCTTTGCCGCAAACACGGCCTTACGGTGGATAACCTGCTCTCCGTGGACATCGTCACCGCCGACGGCCAGTTACAGACCGCCAGCGCCGAGGTGAACCCGGACCTCTTTTGGGGCGTTCGGGGCGGCGGTGGGAACTTCGGCATCGTTACCTCCTTCCAGTACCAGCTACACTCAGTGGGCACGGTCCTGGGGGGAATGGTGCTCCACCCACTGGATAAGGCCAAAGAGGCGCTAAAGTTCCTCCACAGCTTTGCCGCCTCGGTTCCTGACGAGGTGATGCTGGGTGCCGCGCTGCTGACCTCGCCCGAGGGACAGAAGGCTCTGGCCATCATCGCCTGCTACAACGGGCCGATCTCGGCAGGGGAGCGCGTGTTGCGTCCCCTCCGGCAGTTCGGCCCCCCAATGGCCGATCTGATCAACCCGATGCCGTATGCGGCCCTCCAGGGCATGCTGGATGCGGCGTTTCCGCCTGGGCGCCGCAACTACTTCAAGGGCAACTTCATGAACGAGCTGGGGTCTCAGGCCGTGGATACCCTGGTGACGCGATTCGCCGCCGTGCCCTCGCCCCTCTCAATGCTGGCCCTGTTCCAGCTTGGCGGTGCGGTGGGGCGGGTGGACCCCAAGGCGACCGCCTTCAGCCACCGGGACGCGGGCTACCATTTCGTCGTCCTGTCCCTATGGGACAACCGGGCGGATGACCAGAAGAACCTCCGCTGGGCACGGGAGACGTGGGAGTCCATGCGCCCCTTCTTCTCCGACGGGGTCTATGTCAACGAGATGGGTGATGCGCCGGAAAGCGACGCCCGGGTCAGGGAGGCCTATGGCGCCGACACCTACCGAAGACTGGCGGCGCTGAAGAAGCGGTACGATCCCACCAACCTCTTCCGGCTCAACCCCAACATCAAGCCGGCGCCGTGATGGCGCCCCGAAACCGGTGTATAATTACCCCAACCAGCATCCAGGAGGGCCGGTATGACGGAGCTAGGCAGGCTGATCACCGCCATGGTCACCCCCTTTGATGATGAGGGCAAGGTGGACTACCTCCAGGCCAAGGCCCTGGCCCGGGCTTTGATTGATTCAGGGAGCGACGGCCTGGTGGTGTCGGGCACCACCGGTGAGTCGCCCACCCTCAGCACCGAGGAGAAGCTGCGCCTCTTCGCTGAGGTCAAGTCCGCCATCGGCGACCGCGGCGCGGTCATCGCCGGCACCGGCAACTACAACACCGCGGAGAGCATCGAGTTCAGCCGCGAGGCGGAGCAGGCGGGCGTGGACGGCCTGCTGCTGGTGGTGCCCTACTACAACAAGCCGCCCCAGGAGGGCCTGTACCGGCACTTCAAGAAGATCGCCGGCAGCGTGCACACCCCCTGCGTGCTGTACAACGTGACCAGCCGCACCAGCCTGAATATGACCAGCGAGACCACCCTGCGCCTGAGCGAGGTGGACAACATCGTGGGCATCAAGGAGGCGGGCAGCGACCTGGACCAGATCGCCCGCATCATTGACGGCGCGCCCGACGGCTTCCGGGTGTGGAGCGGCAACGACAACGAGACCTTCTACATCATGGGCATGGGTGGCTACGGCATCGTCAGCGTGGCTTCCCATCTGGTGGGCGCCCAGATCAAGCACATGATGGGCCTGCTGCTGGAGGGCGACGTGGAGCGGGCGGCGGCGGAGCACCGGCGGCTGCTGCCTATCTTCAAGGTGCTGTTCGTCGTCTCCAACCCCATCCCGGTCAAGCACGCCCTGAACCAGGCGGGGTTCAAGGTGGGCCAGCCCCGCTTGCCCCTGATCCCCGCCGATGCGCACTCGGCGGCCCAGATTGACCAGGTGGTGGCCCAGTACCAGATAGACCTGCCGGTGCCGGCGTAGGGGAAGCGGCAAGTATTGGGACCTGTCATTGCTACGAAAATGGCTCCCTCTCCCTCGATGGGAGAGGGTTGGGGTGAGGGTGATACCCCTCACCTTAATCCT
>JBGPJN010000003.1:0-35193 GCA_041485445.1 Dehalococcoidia bacterium | reverse complement strand
TTCTCGGACGGAGGTGGCCCGTATCCAAAGACTCATCTTTGAACACCACGCCCAGCTAGTGGAGGTCTGGAATGTCTACTTCCGCCAGTGAGGTTCGGATCCCGAATGCTGAGAATGTAACGGTGAACGAAGACACGCTGACCGTTGAGTTGAGCGATGGCCGGACCATTTCAATCCCCCTGGCCTGGTTCCCCAGGCTGCTGCATGGCTCCCAAGAGGAACGCCACCGGTGGCGGCTAATCGGCAAGGGCCAGGGCATCCACTGGGAAGACCTGGACGAGGACATCAGCGTTGAAGGGTTGCTGGCGGGCCGGCCGTCGGGCGAAAGCCAGGCTTCCTTCAAAAGGTGGCTGAAAGGACGTTCTTCCTAACTTGCACAAGGAACGGGGGCGTGAAGTTCACCCAGTATTTCCATGCCATGCAGCGGCGTCCTGACCGCGCGATGATTAGGTTAGAGTGGATTCAGCGTGTCGTCCAGCATCCAGTGAAGGAAGTCATCCAAGGAGACGACCGCATCCGTCGCTGGGCGCCGATTGAGGAGATGGACGGCAGGTATCTGCGTGTTATACTTCTTCCAGATGGGGATACAGTACACAACGCCTTCTTTGACCGCTCGTTCACGCTATGAAGATCAAATACTTCCAAGATACTGATACCCTTTACGTTGAGTTCAAGGATGCCGAGGTCGCCGAGACTCGGGATCTCGACGAGAGCACCTTGCTTGATCTGGACCGCGACGGCAATATCTGCGCTATTACTATCGAACATGCCAGGGACCGCGCCGATATTACGCAGGTCACCTATGAGCAAGTAGCGGCCTAACCAACGGGGGCGCCCCATCGCCTGCGTCCACCGCGCGGCGTACATCGTCGTCCCTGCCCTCTCTCGGAGGCATGACCGCCATGTGGCTGCTGGTCGTTGCCCTCTTCGGCCTAACCGTCCCCAACGGTCTCTTTATCTACTGGCTGCTGGCCGAGTTCCACGGCATTATGCCGGTGCTGCAGGATAAGCTGGCCCTGGCCTTCATTCTGGACGCCCTCCTGGCGCTGGCCATCATCACGGCGTACTTCGCCCGGCGGCCCATCGGCCCGGTGCGCTGGCCCTGGTTCGTTGTCCTCTCCATCCTGGGCGGCCTGGGTTTCAGCCTGCCCATTTGCTACTGGCTAAACCTGCGTCCGGTGGAGGTAACCCAGGCGCAGCGAGATGAGCTGGAACATCGCCTTGAGGCGCATCATTCCTCGGCCAAACCTGGAATTGCGTGGGGCGATGTCAAAGCCAGGCTCCGCGCCAAGAAATGATGTAAACACTGCTGCTCCGCCCTGGGCCGGAAGCAAGGGGGGTAGCGGCTGGCAAGTCCCAACTCCCCAAGGCCATATCTTGCGCTTCCCTGCCTCCGGTGTATCATAGGAGTCACGCCGATATCCCCGTTACATACCCTGGCAAGGAGGTACACATGGCAGAAACCGTCACCATTCGCAACATGCGGCTGGTCAACCCCCGGGGCACCGACCTGGCCCCAGGCGAGTTCCACCTGAACACCCGCCTCACCAGCCTCAGCGGCAAGCGCCTGGGCCTGCTGGAGAACTCCAAGGCCAACTCCGACAAGGTGCTCCATGAGCTGGGGGAGATTCTCCGGCAGAAGTATGACCTGGCGGAGGTGCGCTACTTCAGCAAGCACCACGCCTCTTTGCCCACCAGGCCGGAGGTGATCCAGGACATCCTCAACCAGGTGGATGTGCTGATCACCGGCATCGGCGATTGAGGGTCCTGCAGCTCGTGCAGTGTGCACGACGGCATTGAAATGGAGCGGCTGGGCATCCCCACCGCGTCCATCATCACCCACGTCTTCCTCAACACCGCCAAGGCCATGACCCGGATGATGGGCGTGCCCGGCTTTGAGTTCGTGGTGGCCCAGCACCCGCTGTCCAGCCTCACCGGTGAAGAGTGCAAGGCCCGTGCCGCTCAGCTGGCCGCCGAGGTGGAGCGCATTCTGCTGGACCGCAGCGCCCGCACCCTGGAGTAAGGCCCGGCCGGCGCGCCTTTGGCGCGGACCCCTCCGCGGACCGCGCCGGCGTCTAACCCGCATCCCTTGCCAGGCCCTCCGGCTCCAAGCCGGTGGGCCTTTCGTTGCCGCAACCCAACCGGTTCCAGACTACATCACCCCCATTGTCCCCACTAATCCCTGACGCTCTTTCAATGGGCGACCTGGCCAACCTTGGCAAAGGGGTGCCTGCCCTTTGGGATTAAGTTCGCCGTGATGGTAACTTAAGAGTCACACGCCCGTTTACTTCTGGTTGGGGTTATAGCACCGAGAAACCCAATCCGGCACCGGGCACCATCGCGCAGAGACAACGAGTGGACCACGGAAGCGCGAGACGAAAGAGGAACGCGTGGCAGCATCACGGTTTCATCGCATCCCGGCGGGCTCCAGGCTCTCCGGGATTAGCCAACCTGGCGGGCTGGTCGCGGCCGTCACTCGTGAGGACCGGCGGCTGGCCCGGTTGTTGGCGGTCCTGGCGGTCCCGGCCATCCGCTTATCCCTGGGCTTAGTCTACGTCTGGTTCGGCGCCGAAAAGGTTATCGGTCCCGACTCCAACTTCAAGTTGGTAACCGACACGCTGTATTGGTTCCCTGCCGCGCCCGAGGACCTGATCCCCTGGATGGGGGTTGGGGAGATGATCATAGGGTCGGGGTTCTTGGTGGGTCGGGGACTCTTTCTGCACCTTTGCTTATTCGCATTCTTCATCCACATGGGCGGCACCTTCCTGGTGCTGCCGGTCCTGCCGGAGGTGGCTTTCCGCCACGGCAACCCGTTCCTGTTGACCAAGATTGGGGAATACGTGATCAAGAACGTGGTTTGGGTGGCCGCTTCTCTGGCCGTTTACGCCAGCATTTGGAAGCCGAAGGACGACCGGGACTAACGCCCAGGGCGTCGCCGGCATTGGCGGCGCAGATAGCATGCCCTTCCAGCAACGATGAATCCCGGGCGTCAATTTTGACCCGTTCAATGTGAGGACTGCCACCGTGGCCAAAACTCCACAAATACCACCCCAGCAGGAAGCTCCGGATACGTCGGTCCGGCGCGGCTGGGTGGTGGAAGCCCACCACGCGGCTGGCCCGGAGCGGCCACCGAAACGCCCCAAGACGGCGCCACCTAAGGCGGCGCCACCTAAGGCGGCGCCTAAAGCGGTGAAGGAAGGCACCCCACCGCCCAAGGCACCGCGGAATGCCGACGCGCCGGTGAAAACCTCCCGCGGGTTGCTCCCCCTCTGGGCCCACCCGCTGCGCCCCCTGGTAGACCTGGCGGCCAAGGCGAAGCTGGGGGTCCACTTCAAGCTGCTGTCCGGCTTTATGGTGGGGGCCTTACTCCTCCTGGGTATGGCGGGCCTCAGCATGGCCGTCATCCAGCGCATGAGCGTGAGCGTGGAACGGCTGGGGGTCCGCCAAGAGTACGAAAGCCGAGTCCAGCAGATGATTTACGCCATCACCTCCCAGAGCCACTTCCGGGCCATGGCACTCCTCACGGGCGACGATGCCAACAATGCCAAGATCGTTACTGCCAAGGCAGGGTTCTCAGTTGACCTAGAGGAGTTGGAGAGACTTGAGCCCGACAAAGCGGACCTTTTCGCCAAGGTAAAGGAGGCTGATCTCCGCTTCTCCCAAGCCAGCGCCCGTGTGCTGGCCCTGTACGAAGCCGGGGAAATTGACGCCGCCCTGAAGCTGCACCTGGACGAGGAGCACAAGGTATCCCACGAACTGGAAGGGTTCATGCGCCAGGCCATTGCCGATGGAGCGCAAGAGACCGCAGCAGCCCAGGCCAACTTTCAATCCAACCGGAAACTTCTGACCGACATAGTTTGGGGCTTTTCTGGGGCCTCCCTATTCCTGCTCCTGCTCTTCGGAGCAATCACTAGCAAACAACTTGCCGGAATGTATGAAAAGCTGCAGCGTGAGCTAGGCCAACGTAAGCGTGCGGAGGAGGAGTTGACAAGCCGCGCGGTGGGCCCGGAGGACACTAACTCAGAGCTAGAGTCTTTCTGCTATTCGGTGTCCCACGACCTGCGCGCCCCGCTGCGCAGCATTGATGGCTTCAGCCAGGCGCTGTTGGAGGACTACGGAGAAAAGCTGGATGTCACCGGGCATGACTACCTCAAGCGGGTCCGCGCTGCCACCCAGCGCATGGGCCAGCTCATTGACGACCTGGTGGGCCTCTCCCGCACCACCCGGGCCAAGATGGAGGTGCATGAAGTGGACCTGAGCGCGCTGGTGGAGGCTGTCGCCGCGGACCTGAAACAGCGCCAGCCGGAGCGCCAGACGGAGTTCGCCATCGCCCCTGGAGCAATGGTGAAGGGTGATGGCAAGCTGCTGCGCATCGCCCTGGAGAACCTGCTGGGCAACTCCTGGAAGTTTACCGCCAAGCAGCCCCAGGCCCGCATCGAGTTCGGGGTGACCCAAAGCGACGGGAAGCCGGCCTTTTTCATACGCGATAACGGCGCTGGATTTGACATGGCCTACGCCGACAAGCTCTTCGGGGCGTTCCAGCGGCTTCACAAAACCGATGAGTTTGAGGGCGCGGGCATTGGGCTGGCTACGGTGCAGCGCGTCATCCACCGTCACGGCGGACGGATCTGGGCGGAGGGGGCAGTGGGTAAGGGAGCTACCTTCTACTTTACCCTAGGCATGGACAGCGGCGTGCCGAGGACGCCGGTTGCGGCGCAGGAGTTGAGTAAGGCTAAACGTCAGCCACCCGCTAATCTTGTTCTTTTATTGCTCGCCGCAGCGACCTTCTCAACTTTCACAGTGACTGTGATGCTGGGGCCGCTACTTGTGGACCTGGCTAGAGATTTAGACACTTCGCTGGCCGTCGCTGGGCAACTGGTAACGGTCATGGCCATAACCCGGATTTTCACAGTGCTAGCGTCGGGGCCCTTGTCAGACGCCTACGGAAGACGTCCTATGCTTCTCAGCGGTCTGGCGCTGATGGCGGTGGGCGTGCTGGGCGCAGCCCTAGCCTGGAGCTACGGTTCGCTCCTGGTATTCCGTCTAGTCACGGGAGCGGGACTCGGCATAGTTTACGCCAATTGTTTAGCTACTGTAGCCGACATATTTCCAGTTGAAAAACGCGGGAAGGCTATTGGCAGGCTGGTCAGTGCACAAGGGCTCGGCGCAGGCTTCGGCATTGGTGTGGTGGCGCTCCTGCTCGACTTAGGTGGCTGGCGACTCCCCTTTTTCGTCATTGGCATTCTGCTGCTGATACTATTGGCGCTGTTCTGGGTGTGGTGCCCGAGGAGCCAGCGCGAGGCGGACCACACTCCATCCTTCCTGACTCACTACAGGGAAGTGGGATCAAACAGGGTGGCGTGGTATGCGTTGGCAGCCAACGCCCTCCAGGAAATGGCTGTTTACGGCGTGTTCACCTACCTGGCGGCCAATCTCATTCAGACCCACGGTATGAGCGTAAGAGAAACAATTCTGCCACTGTCCTTGGCCGGAAGTGGCATAGTAGCGGCCGGATTTATCAGTGGAAAAGTAGCTGACCATCCCCATCGCTTGGCCTTCTTCACCGCTTTTCCCCTGTGGGGTGGACTTCTGGCTGAACTGGTATTTACTACCAACATGTCTCCATGGGTGACGGTGGCGCTGGCCTTTGGAGCCGTGGCGCTCTTGAGAGTCTCAAACGCTGCTACGCCGACCCTACTATTGGAGCTGGCTGGCAAGTCTCGGGCCACAGCTACGGCGATGTCAAGCTTTAGCAGCCAGTTCGGTGCTTTGGTGGGTGGATCAATTGGAGGACTGATACTCGCTACGGGCGGCTTCTCAATGGTTGGATACTTCTTTCTGAGTGTTTCAGTCATCGCTGCAATAGTAGTGCGGCTCAAGGTGCGGGACTCAGCCGAGTTTGTCCTTCGGGTGGCTCTACGGCAGCGCCAACCGGTAGCGGCAAGCAACTCACCTTCTGTGCCTATTCCAATTTACAAATCCTGACACTGTGTAGGAAAGCTGCAAACGGAGGAGGATTCGATGAACCGGTCATGGACGAAGAAAACCTTTCTAACTATGGTCCCAATGGTGGTCATCATGTTGGCCACCCTGGTTGGGTGTCAAGGTTCACTGGGACAAACTATTAAAGCGCAACCTCAAAAGCCGTATCGAGTCGGCGTGGTTTCCTTTGGCGGTGGGCAAACCGAAGTTATCATAGGCGTGCAGCAGGGAATGAACGCTCTTGGCTATGAGGAAGGAAAGAACATTGAGTACACCATCATCGATGCCGGGGGTTCTAATGAGCAGGCAAAGGCTGCCGCTGAAGGGTTTTTGAGCCAACAGGTCGATGCCATTTACTCTGTATCCACGCCAGTGACACTAGAGGTGGCACAGGTCATAAAGGATATCCCGATTGTTTTCAATATTGTAAGTGATCCGGTCGGCGCTGGCTTGGCAAAAAGCCTAACCGCGTCGGGAGCGAATCTTACCGGTTGCAGTAACTTCGTCGGGCAGACCGGCCCAAAGCGGCTGGAAATTCTCAGGACGATGCTGCCCAACCTTCAGAATGTACTCGTTCTTTACGATCCGGCAAATAAATTCTCGCAAGATGCCATCGTCACCCTCCGTGAAGCTGCAACCACACTAGGCGTTACCCTCGCGGAGAAACATGTTGGGTCCAAAGACGAGGTTGTGACAGTGATGAATGGCCTTGTTCAGGGCGAATATGATGCGTTCTTCCATCTCGGCGAGGCAAAAGTGACTGGAGCGGCTGATGCGGTCATTGAGGCGGCAAATAGAATCAAGCTTCCCACCATGGCTCATGAAGAAGGTTTCGCGAAAAGGGGTATGCTCGCCTCGTACGGCCCGTCATGGCGGCTGCTTGGAAGACAGTGCTCAGGAACTCTGGACCAAGTATTGCGAGGCATAAAGCCTGGCGAAATCCCCATTCAAATCCCCCTGAAGTTTGAATTCATCGTTAACCTTAAAACGGCGAAGGCCTTGGGAATCGAGCTGCCCAGAGAGGTCCTTGCTCTGGCAGACAAGTTGATTGAAGAATGAGGGTCCGCGGCCCGGCGTACGGTCAAACAAGACAGGCTCAGGCAGGTGGGACGGCGCCTGACTGCAATGACGACGAGATGAACGAATGACTGCTTGTCCGGGGGCATAGACACCATGGGATCTCTGAGTAAGTCTCGGGGCAACCTCTTCCGAAAGTACATGGTCATTTTCGTGACCCTGATCGGCGTGGCGTCACTGACGAGCGGTTTCATCGAGATCTATTTTGTCTACCAGCAAAACAAGGCGGCGGAGGTCCTCCTCCAGCAGGAGAAGGCTATCGCCGCCGCCTCTCAAATAGAGCAGTTTGTTAAGGAGACCGAGCACCAGATCGCTTGGACCACCCATTACCCGTGGAACACCAGTTCAGAAGCTGTGAACCAGCGACGCTTAGACTATTTGAGGCTTCTTCGCCAGGTCCCGGCAATCACTGCAATAAGCCAATTGGATCCGTTGGGCATGGAGCAGCTCAGAGTCTCCCGCCTGGCCGTGGACGTGATAGGGAGCCAGTCAGACTTGTCACGAGATCCCAAGTTTTTCTTGGCCAAGACCGGGAAAACCTACTTCAGCCCAGTGTATTTCCTCAAGGAGTCCGCCGATCCGTATATGACTATAGCGATGGTAGGCGCCGGACAACTCGCGGGGGTCACCGTGGCCGAAGTGAACCTGAAATTCATCTCGGAGTTGGTCTCCCAGATCAAGATTGGGGAGGGCGGGTATGCGTACGTGGTGGACACTTCCGGCCAGCTCATCGCCCATCCTGACATCAGCCTGGTTCTGCGGAGGACCGACCTGTCCTCCTTGCCACAGGTCCAAGCGGCCCTGGCGGCATCGGCTGAACCAGCTACACTGGGGAGACCACAAGTATCTATCGAGCGAAACCTCCAGAAGAACCGGGTTCTGACTACTTATCAACCCATCGCTCCGCTGGGCTGGACCGTTTTCTTGGAACAGCCTCTGAATGAGGCCTTTGCGCCCCTATACGACTCTATCCTGCGAGCCATTCTCCTCGTGATCATCGGCCTCGGGCTGTCATTTCTGGCTAGCGTGGTTATGGCCCGTAAAATGGTGGCTCCAATCCTGGCCCTGCAGTCCGGCGCCGCCCGCATTGGGGCGGGGATGCTGGACCAGACAATCCGTGTTCGTACCGGCGACGAATTGGAGGAGCTCGGCGAGGAGTTTAACCGCATGAGCACCCAACTTCGGGCGTCCTATGCCAGCCTGAACCATCAGGTGGAGGAGGCAGAGCGGGCGGCGCAAGATATCAAACAACTGGCTGACAGCCTGGAACACCGCGTGGCGGAGCGCACCGCGGAGCTAACTGCCACCAACTCGGAGTTGGAGGCCTTCAGCTACTCCGTATCCCACGACCTGCGCACCCCGCTGCGCAGTATTGACGGCTTCAGCCAGGCGCTGTTGGAAGACTACGGGGAAAAGCTGGATTCCACCGGACAGGAGTACCTCAGGCGGGTCCGCGCTGCCACCCAGCGCATGGGCCAGCTCATTGACGACCTGCTGGGCCTCTCCCGCACCACCCGGACCAAGATGGAGGTGCAGGACGTGGACCTGAGCGGGCTGGTGGAGGCTGTCGCCGCGGACCTGAAACAGCGGCAGCCGGAGCGTCAGACGGAGTTCGCCATCGCCCCTGGAGCAATGGTGAAGGGTGATGGCAAGCTGCTGCGCATCGCCCTGGAGAACCTGCTAGGCAACTCCTGGAAGTTTACCGCCAAGCAGCCTCAGGCCCGCATCGAGTTCGGGGTGACCCAAAGCGACGGGAAGCCGGCCTTTTTCATACGGGATAACGGCGCCGGGTTTGACATGGCCTACGCCGACAAGCTCTTCGGGGCGTTCCAGCGGCTTCACAAGACCGATGAGTTTGAGGGCTCGGGCATTGGGCTGGCCACGGTGCAGCGCGTCATCCACCGTCACGGCGGCCGGATCTGGGCGGAGGGGGCAGTGGGTAAGGGAGCTACCTTCTACTTTACCATCCTAGTTTAGCGGCGGAGAGGAAATAATGGCAACTATTATAGAGGACAAGGTGATTCTGCTGGTGGAAGACAACCCGGACGACGAGGCCCTGGCCATCCGCGCCCTGAAGAAGAACAATATCGCCAATCAATTGGTGGTGACACGGGACGGGGCCGACGCGCTGGACTACCTTTTCTGCACCGGCGCCCATGCGGACCGGGACCCCGAGGTCCAGCCCACGGTCATCTTCCTGGACCTGAAGCTCCCCAAGGTGAGCGGCCTGGAAGTGCTGCGGCGCCTGCGTGAGGACCGCCGGACTCAATCTATTCCGGTGGTGGCCCTCACCTCCTCCAACGAGGATAAAGACATCGCGGATAGCTACAAGTACCACGTGAACAGCTACATCCGCAAGCCGGTGGACTTCGTCCAGTTCGTGGAGGCGGTGCGGCAGGTGGGCCTGTACTGGCTGGTGCTCAATCACCCCATGCCACGGGCTGCGTAAGGGAGCGGGACGCTACCCGACATGCCGACACCCCTGCGCGTCCTGATGGTGGAAGACTCGGAAGACGACGCCCTGCTGCTGCTCCAGGAGCTGAAGCGCGGCGGATATGCGCCCGAGTCCCGGCGCGTGGACACTCCTGACGCCGTCCGGGCCGCCCTGGCGAAGCACCCCTGGGACCTGGTGGTGTCCGACTACCGGTTGCCCGGCTTCAATGCCCTCGCCGCCTTGAAGCTGGTCCAGGAAACAGGCAAGGACCTGCCCTTCATCATCGTGTCCGGCGTGGTGTCCGATGAGGATGCCGTGGCGGCCATGCGGGCCGGCGCCCACGACTACGTCACCAAGGGCAAGCTGGCAAGGCTGATCCCCATCATCGTCCGGGAGCTTCGGGAGGCCGAACAGCGCCGGGAGAATAAACAACTGCAGCAGGAGCAGGCGCTCCAATCTCAGAAGCTGGAGGTCATCGGGCGGGTGGCTTCGGGCGTGGTACATGACTTCAACAACCTGCTGACCGCCATCTCCGGCAACGCCGAGCTGGGGACTTTGGCCTTGGCCACCGGCCATCAGGCGGCCGGCAACCTGGACGAGATCCGGCAGGCGGTGGAAAGGGCCACCAGCCTTACCCGCCAGCTTCTGGCTTTCACCCGGCGTCAGACCCTGGACCTCAGCGTCATGGACCTGAACGAGCTGGTTACTGACATGGCCAGAATGCTGAAGCGGCTGGTAGGGGACGAGATCGAGCTTGTCTCCCTGCTGTCACCAGACCTGAAAACCACCAAGGCCAACACCGGCCAATGCCAGCAGGTTCTGGTGAACCTGGTGGTCAACGCACGGGATGCCATGCCACAGGGTGGAACGATTACTATCCGCACCGCCAATGTCGCCCCCAAACCTGATGCCGCCGGCGCGGCCCCCGCCAGCTATGTGTCACTCTCAGTGATGGATACCGGAACGGGGATGTCCGGCGAGGTCAAAGCCCACATTTTTGAGCGGCTCTTCACCACAAAGGAGCCTGGAAAAGGGACTGGCCTGGGCCTGTCCACCTGCCAGGACATTATCCGGCAAAGCGGAGGTTACATGGAGGTCCAGAGTACGGTGGGCCAGGGCACCACCTTCACAGTGTGCCTGCCCCAAACCAAAGAACCCCTCAAGCACCGGACACCGCCCCCGGCAAACTTGGCCATGCCCAGGGGCACGGAGACGGTGCTCCTGGCGGAGGACGAGCCGGCGGTGCGGGGCATGGTGGCCGCCACCTTGCAGGCCCAGGGGTACACGGTGCTTCAAGCCGGTAACGGTGAGGAAGCCATCATTGTGGTCCGGTCTCACCAGGACCAGACCATTCACCTCCTGTTGACTGACGTGATGATGCCGCGCATGAACGGCATTGAGTTGGCCAAGCAGTTCGGCGCCCTGCGTCCCGGCGCCAAGATCCTCTTCACTTCCGGTTATACCGCCGAGCCGGTGACTTTCCAGGGCATGCCGGCCGGCAAAGTTCCGTTCATCCAGAAGCCATTCTTGCCTTCCGACCTGGCGCGGAAGTTGCGAGAGGTGCTGGACAACCTGGGCGTCCCCTGAGCTGCCCTGCTCCCCGCGCCTGGCTGGCCCTCCGTCACCTTTGGAATGACCACTGTCGTTCCCCGCACCCTCAGAATCTTTCATGCCCCGACTAGTCGGGGCACCAGCAAGGATGAAGAGGGTTTCCTCGTCCCTTATGTGAGAGGATTAGGGTGAGGGGCATCACCCTCACCCCAACCCTCTCCCAGAGGGAGACGGGGCCATTTTCGTAGCAATGCCCGCAGCTTGGGTGCCGGGTCAGTTTGCTATGGCAGAGAACGGGGACTCTATCCGTCACACCGGCGAAGGCCGGTGTCCAGGTACGAGCGTGGTTGAGATGCACCGATGGATTCCGGCCTGCGCCGGAATGACGGGAACCTATCTGACCCACTACGGCAGATAGGTGTGGCTCGACCAAGCACACCACACGGCTTCCACAGCGATCCAGTAGCGCTTCTCCCTCCTTTCCACTGAAGACCCGCGTGCCAGACTCCACCGCCCCCAACCCTTGCAACCAACGGGTTGACTGACTACCATAGGCAGATAAACTTCCAGCACGGGCAAGGGGTTGGAACTTGAATCCAACCACCATGGGGTAGACGAGTAGCCATGTCTGACCAGATGGAAGACCGCGCGGCGGCCCTGGGCCGGTTTCTGCCGGAGCACGCGCAGCTGACGGAGGTCTGCGGTGACTACGCCCGCATCCAGGTGCCGCTGACCTGGGGCGGCATTTGGCAGTCACCCGGCCTGGACCTGAAGCTCCGCTGCCTGGCCACCATCTCGGCCCAGTGCGTCAACGGTTGGGACTTCGGCCTGCAGCATCAAATCAGGATGGGGCTGGACCTGGGCATGAGTCCCCAGAAGATCAAGGGCATCTTCATCCAGTTGCTGTTTTATGCCGGCATACCCGCCACCGTCTTTGGGCTGCTCCAGGCCCAGAAGGTAGTCAACGAGCGATGGGAGTGGAAGGACGCCGACGTGCCCGCCGAGGAAACCTGGCTGGACACCGTGGCGGCCAAGCTGGAACGCGGCAGCGCCATCCGGCGGCGCCTCTGGGGAGACCAGGCCGACCAGGAGGTTGCGACCTCCCTGGCCCAGCAGATGGTCCCGGAGGCCTCGGACATCGTGGACGGGTACAACTTCGGCGAGGTGTGGCAGCGCGCTGACCTGGAACTCAAGGAACGGATGGTGTGCGTCCTGGCCGCGCTGATGGCCCGGGGCCACTGGAGCCAGTTGCGTCAGTACATCGGCTACGCATTGAACATGGGCTTTGACCAGCGGGAGGTCTGTGAGGTCATCTCCCAAGCCGGCTGGTATCGCGGCTGGCCCCATGTGGAGGACGGACTGGAGCAGGCGGCCGCAGTCTTCGCCCAGCGGAGGGACCAAACCCCATGACCACCCCCAAGCCTACCCAAGTGACTACAGTAGAAGAGCTGCAACAGAAGTCGGCCAAGCTCCGGAAGTTCTTCGACCAGCACCTGCCTTACGCTCGGCCCACGCCGGTGCTGGCGGACTTCGTCCGCGTCCAGCATGAGCTCATGTGGGGCGGCGTGTGGCTGGAGCCGGGGCTGGACCTGAAGCTGCGCAGCTTCGCCACCATCTCCGCCCAGTGCGTCAATGGCTACGACTTCGGCGTGGAGCACCAGGTGCGCACCGGCCTCACGGTGGGTCTCAGCCCGCGGCAGATCAAGGGCATCTTCATCCAGCTCCTGTTCTACGCCGGAATACCTGCCACGGTGTTCGGCCTGCGCGTGGCCCAGGAGGTGATCAACGAGCGTGCCCAGTGGAAGTCCCAGGACGTGCCCCCTGAGATAGATGCGGGTTGGCGCTCCACCATGGCAGAGGGGCTCCAGCGCGGGAGGGAGCTGCGCATCCGGCACTGGGGAGTGGATGCAAACCAGGCGGAGGAGACCTCCGTGGCCCGCCGGCTGGCGCCGCACATCGCCGAGTTGGTGGACGGCTACCACTTTGGCGAGGTCTGGGCTCGGGATGACCTCAGCCCAAAGGAACGGATGGTCTGCATCCTGTCCGCCCTCATGTGCCGTGGGCACATGAAGCAGCTACGGCGCCACGTGGAGTATGCCCTGAATGCAGGGCTGACCAAGGAGGAGATCTGCCAGGTGTTCTCCCAGGCGGGCTGGTACCGGGGATGGCCCTGCGTGGAGGACGCCCTGGAGCAGGCCCAGAAGGTTTTCCAGGAGAGGGGACTCTAGGTCGCCCAAGATGGTGGGTGGGAATCCCCCTCGTTACCAAGGAGGTCAGGGTGGGTCGTCCTTCAGCCGAAGGCCCCCCTAGCTCCCCCGTGGTAAGATGCCTGATACTAGTCAGACCCTCGAAGTCCAAGGAGCATTTCATATCTATAAAACTGTCATTCTGAGCCGAAGCGCAGCGAAGGCGAAGAATCTAAAGAACCTGCGATGGTGCTGTGCCCACTACTTTAGATTCTTCGCTGCGGCTCAGAATGACATCCGTAAGATTGGGATGTCGGACAACTAACGACCCTTGCATAAGTATCTAAACCGGTTGGAAGGCGTTTGCGGTGGAAACGGCCACTTGCCCCCCTTTCGCAAAGGGGGGTTGGGGGGATTTCGTCCGACACAGTTTAAGAAGTTATGCAAGGGTCTATAGCATCACGCATCTTGGAAAGGGGGAGAAGAAGCGCTTATTGGACAGACTCTGGTTGAGTCACGTTCGTCTCTTGAAATCCGCCAGTCAAACTGTGAACAGGAGCATCCACGATGACCACCGCCGATGAGCTGTACCGGCATGCGGTTAACCTGCACGCCTTCATCGACCAGTACGTCCCCGCCGGGCGGTTGACCGGCGCCCTGCCCGGCATCAGCCTGGACTATGTCAAGCTGCAGGACGAGGTGATGTGGGGCGGCATCTGGCAAGTGCCCGGGCTGGATATAAGTCTGCGAAGCATGGCCACCATCGCCGCCCAGTGCTGCAACGGCTGGGACTTCGGCCTGCACCACCAGATCCGGGTTGGGCTCACCCTGGGCATGAGCCCCCAGAAGATCAAGGGCATCTTCCTGCAGCTCATGTTCTACGCCGGGATTCCGGCCACGGTGTTTGCCCTCACCCAGGCCCAGAAGGTGATTAACGAGCAGGCGATGTGGCAACAGGAGGACAAGCTGCCACTGCAGGCCCAGTGGCTGGCCTCGGTGGAGGAGAAGCTAGAGCGCGGCGCCCGGCTGCGGCGGCACAACTGGGGAGAGCAGGCCCACTCGGATATGGAAGGCTCCTTAACGCAGCAGCTCCTGCCCGACGTGGCGGACCTGGTGGAGGCCTACAACTTCGGCGAGGTCTGGGCGCGGGCCGACCTAAGCCCCAAGGAGCGCACGGTGTGCATCCTGGTGGCGCTGATGTGCCGCGGACATATGAAGCAGTTGCGGCGGCACGTTGGCTATGCGCTGGACCTGGGCATGACCCAGCGGGAGATCTGCGAGGTGTTTTCCCAAGCGGGGTGGTACCGGGGCTGGCCTTACGTGGAGGAGGCCCTGCAGGAGGCCAAAGCGGCCTTTGACGCCAGGGGCGCTTAGGCGGGGAGGGCCCCATCTCCCCCTTGGCAAGGGGGAGATGGGAGGGCCGTCCCGTCCCCCCTTACGAAGGAGGGACTACAGGGGGGTCGTGCCCATACGCCGCCGCCGCACGGCATCCTTCCCGCAGAAGGACAGACCACCCCCTCTGTATCTCCCCCTTGGCAAGGGGGAGAAGGTGGCTTTTTAGAACCCTCTCAGGGGTCGATGCGGATGGGTCGCCAGCGGGTCTGGTAGGCTTCCTGCAGCCTGCTGAACAGAGCCTGGTATTCGGCGCTGTGGATGGGGCTGGTGGTCATGATGGCCGCGTCCTCCCGGTTGTCCGAGTAGTAGGCCTTGCGGATGCCCACCTGCTTGAACCCGTACTTCTCGTACAACCGCTGGGCGATCAAGTTGGAAACCCGCACCTCCAGCGTCACCACACTGGACCCGTACTCAATGGCCGCCCTCACCGACCCGATGAGCAGCAACTCTCCAATCCCCTTGCCCCGCAGCCGCTCCCGCACCGCGATCTCCGTGATGTGGGCCTCATCTCCCTGGAACCACACCCCCACGTAACCCGCCGCCGGGGAGGCCGCGCTGGGCGCGGGCGGAGGCGTCGCCTCGTCGCCGGCGCGGGAGAACAGCCGGCGCAGCCAGCCCCACAGCGTCGTGCCTTGAGCGCGGCGCATCGCTGGGCTGGAGGCAGGAGCGTCCGATCCGTTGGAGGAGGCGCCCTCCTGGGACAACGCCATCAGGTAGCGGGCGTAGCGATTGCCCATCTCCCGCTTGAAGGGCGTGCCCACCCACATGGGGGTGAAGGCCTCGCGCTCGATCTCCACCACCTGCTCAATGTCGTCGGCGCGCATGCGGCGCAGGGAAACGTCCATTGCCTATCTGCCGGTCTCTGACCAAAGTTGCGTCAATTTTAACATACCCCTGGACGGCCGCCGAATAGTCCCGGCGACGGAGTTGGCGGTACGCTCAGGACCATTACGCCTCAGCCTTGCGTTCCGCTACAGTGAGCCGGCCGGCGGCGCACCCTCCCGCGGGGTCTGATGCGCCTGCTTGGGCGCCGCCGGCCCCGCGTCAGGCGGACCATCGGGCCAGACCTGCACCCGCCCGTAAACGCCATCGTAGCCGGGGTCCACCACGACGTCGCCACGGCGCGCCCGCAGCACGCCCTGGGCCACCGTTTCTCCCGCCGCCGCCGTCAGGTCCGCGGCGGTGGCCCGCAGCAGGACGTTCAGCTCATTCCCCAGCTCCTGGACGATGCGCTGGTACCGAGCTTGCACTCCCCGGGACTCCGGACCCTGCCCCAGGGACTGGCCAATGATCTCCATGAGGGGGACTAGGCGTACAAAGGGTGGACGGCCCTGAGGAGAACGGATGAAGCCATCGGCGCCGGGTTGCGCCGAGAAGCCGCGTTCCGACCGCAGGCTGGTGCGGTGGAGCACCCCCAGGGTGAGAGGACGCCGGCACACCGGGCAGCGGTCGCCGTCTCGCAGTGTGTCCTCCGGCGCCTGGCGCACGCCGCACTTGCGGTGCCCGCTGTAGTGGTACTTGCCCTCCTCCGGGTGGAACTCCACCGTGTAGGCCACCCGGTGGTCCGCCAGGGCCTGGCGTAGTCCAGGGTAACTCAGCTCCCCCTCAAAGATGGTCAGCTCCCGCCCCAGCTTGGGCAGGGAGTGGGCGTCGGAGAAGGAGACGATGGTCTTGTCATCCAGCTCGGGCACCGGCCAGTTCATGGCGGGGTCGCTGGAGAGCCCGGTTTCCACGGCCCGCACCTGGGTGGTCAGGTCCTGAAAACAGTCCTCCAGCCGGTCGAAGCCCGTCTTGGAGCCGTATACTCCATACCAGGGCGTCCAGACGTGGGCGGGAATGACAATGCAGTCAGGGTGGGTTTCCAGGGCCAGGGCGGCCAGGTCCCGGGCGGAGAGGCCTAGAGTCGGACGACCGTCGGCTTCCAGGTTGCCCCAGGGCGCCAGGGCCGTGGTCAGCCGGGCAGCCGTCTCCAGATCGGGGGCCAGCAGGAGCAGGTGGACCCGGCGGACCTGTCCTCCCTGGGAGTAGACGCAACTCACCTCGGTGCCCAGGATGAACTGCGTGCCGGCGAACCGGTAGACGCCCAGACCCGACGGCGTCAGGTCCCGGCGCAGCACTTGCAGCCAGGCGGGGTGGGTGAAATCGGCGCTGGCCAGGAGGTCGATGCCCTTGAGCTGGGCCCAGCGGGCCAGGTTCTCCAGGGTCAGGGAGGGACTGGTGGCGTAAGCATATGGGGAGTGCAGGTGCAGGTCTGCTGCGTAGCTCACGCCACCAGTCTAGCACAGGTCACTACAATTGCCACCGTGATGGCCTGAGGCACTGAACCGGCCGGAGAGCCGGTTCCTGGCGGTGCAGTCGGCCAGGAACCGGCTCCAGTGATGACGCCCCAGGGGCGCTAACTCAATGTTGGGTTGCGCCGCATCAGCGCACGTCCAAGAAACCGAACATGCCGCCATTGGCCAAAGGATCGTCGTCCATGTAGTGGGAACGGATGGCGCAAATTACCAGGTAGCGCCCCGGCACGGTAATGGTCACGTCCGTGTTGGTGGCGTCGCTCTGGTTGACGATGGCGGTGTCCACGGTTCGCGGGCTGGCGCCCAGCACCACGCGGTTGGTGGTGTCGCCGATATCGCGCATGTCGAACAGGCCATTGACCGTGGTGTTGACGAATGCGCCCCGATTGGCGGCCACGGCCTGGCGAGTGGCGTCGGCGGGGGCCTTGTAGACGGCCACCTGGTGGTTGCCGCCCACCTGGAAGCGCACCGTCGCCCCGGCTTTGACCTCCACCGTGCTGGGAACAATGCTGCGATTGCGCCGGTCCCCGCTGCCCAGGAAACGCGGGTCGCCGAAGCGCACCGTGACGTCGGCGTCCTCGCCCACGGGGGCGGTCAGGTCGGCGAGCGTTTCTCCGGTCAAGGGCTTGCCGATCTCCACGAACCCGAACATGCCGCCGTTGGAGGCGGGGTCCTTGTCCAGGAAGTGGCCCCGGACGGCGCAAATTACCAGGTATTTGCCGGCTTCGTTAATGGTCACGTCCATGTTGAGGGCGTCATCCCGGTCGGCCGCGGCGGTGTCCACCGCCCTGGGGCTGGGGCCCAGGGCCACCCGGTTGGTGGCATCGCCGATATCCCGGTTGTCAAAGGGGCTGTTGACCGTGGTGTTGACGAAGGTGTCCGGCGCGGCGGTCACCTGGGCCCGCGTAGTGCCCGCGGCGACCTTGTACACCGCCACCTGATGGGAACCGTTCACGTTGAAACGCAAGGTCTGGCCGGCGCTGGCCTGGACCGTGTTGGGGCCCATGTTCCAGTTCCGCTTGTCGCCGGAGGTGCGGAAACCGGCGTCGCCGAACTGGACCACTGCGGCGATGGCCTTGCCGTTCTGCCCTGCCGCGGCAGCGGCCCCTGCTGCCCCCGCGGGCCCAGCGGCGCCGGCAGGTCCGGCAGGTCCGGCGGCGCCCGCAGGCCCGGCCACGCCCGCGGGACCCTGCGGGCCCAGCGGCCCGGCGCAGGCGACGGCCAGCAGCATGCCCGCCGAAACCACGACCCCGGCCAATGCCAACGCCGGTCTTCTAGAGAGCCACGCGGCGGATGGGGCGCGCCCAAAGTGGTGCTGAGACCAGAGCAACCTAGACATCGGATTCCCCCTTCATGTTATCTGCCAGCCCTGGCAAGCTCAAGGCCGTTCGCTGACGTTTACGTCCAGGAGGACCGATTGGATTCATGAGTTGGGCAACAGTCCAGCACCCAACGTGGCCGCCGGCTGGCGACGATGCTGCGACTACCCTGCCGCCCCGCTCACGTCCGCGGCTGCACCGTGGCCACAAAGTCCAGCTCTAGCCGGATGTTGTCCTCCACACTGAGCAGGAAGAAGGCGCTGGGACGCTTCATCCCAAACTTGGCGAAGGGGAAGTTGGTCTTGGCCTGCCCCTGGGCGCCGCTGGCCGTGAACTTCGCGGTGACCTCCCAGGTGATGGGACTGGTCACGCCGTGGGCGGTCATGCTGCCCTGGAGCTGAAACTGCGCCTCCCCGTCCTTGGGCAGGGGCCAGGGCAGCCCAGGCGCAGACTCCACCACCAGCTTAATCTGCTGAAACTTGTCGGTTTCCAGCCCGTCGGCGCGAAGGTAATCGTCCCGGTCACTCTCGTCGCTGCGCAGGCTTCGGGAGTTGACCGTGATCTTGGACTCGGCCGAAACCACCCGGCCGGCGGCGTCCAAGACCACCGCTCCGCTGACCTCTGACGTCACACCCACGGCATCGTTGGGCAGGTTTAGCCGAGCGAACTGCTCCCGCACCAGGTAACGGGCCACCGAGTCAGGGCCGATGGTCACCACCACGCCTGTGCCGGCTGGCTGGGCCGTTGCCGTGGGCGGCTGAGTCGGGGAGGGTGCAGGGACCGGAGTGCCGAAGGGCGGCGACGATGGAGTGGCAGAGGGCGCAGTGACTGGGGCTGCCGTCGTCGCGGTAGCGGTAGCCGTGGCCACGGGTGCGGCCGCAGTGGCGACGGCCAGGTTCGGCCGGGAGGTGGTTGGCGTAGGCGCGGGCGCGCCCTGGCAGCCGGCCAGCAGGAGCGCCACGGTGGCGGCCAGGGCCACCGGCCTGGCGGGCCGGCGGAGCAGGAACCGTCCGGGGATGCGGCGGATGTTCACTGGGTCACCTCTTGATGGCGCTTGGCCCGCATATTACTGAGCCTTGCATTGCTTCTTAAACCGCTCGTGGTGAGCCTGTCGAACCACGTGGCCGCGCCCTTCGACAAGCTCAGGGTGAGCGGGTCAGGCGCCCAGTTTAGAAACCAGTGCAAGGGTGGTTATGTTGATAAATTGCATGCCGCCGAACCGGTGCGGGAGAAAGGATCTGGCAGGAGATTGAGCAGATGACTGGCGCGTGGTAGTGCTCCCAGTGCGGCCATGAGAACGGTCCCCTGTGGGACGTGATCCGCGCAGGTTGCGGCGCCCGGCGCCCCGGCTGTTAGCGTAGCACCGCCCCAGGCTCAGGCGTAACGCGACAGTAGCTGGGCCAGCTCCCGGGGCCGGTGCAGCATCGGCTCATGGCACGAGTCCAGCTCCACAATCTCCACGCCGGGGATCCGCTGGGCCATCCAGCGCTGGAGCGGCGGCGGCACCGCCGAGTCCCTGGTCAGCACCACGTAGGTCACCGGACACGGCGGCTTGAGGTCACTGAGGTCGAAACGCGCTTTGAGGAGCCGCACCGGCAGCGGCCCAAAGCGGCCCACCGCCTGAGCCACCTCCATGGGCGGCAGGCCGTCGCACACGCAGCGGCGGATCACCAGACCGGGCAGCTTCATCGGTTGGCGGGACACCAGGCCCACGGCCGACATGACGCGAAAGGCCGCCCTGGCGCGGCGGGGCAGCAGGCCAAGCAAGCTGGTCTGGGGGCCTGGCACCAGTCCCGCCAGCAGCACCAGTCGCTTGGGCGGCTGGGGGAACTGGCCCATGGCCTGGAGCAGCAGCGCCCCGCCAAGGCTGTGGCCCACCAGCACCGGCTGCCGCAGCCTCTGGGCCGCCACCGCCTGCACCAGCGCCTGGACGCACTCTTCCACGCCAACCTGGGACGCCGGGACGGTGCGGTTGGCGCCGTGGCCCGGCAGGTCCAGCGCATAGACGCGGTCGATCCGGCGGGGCCGGTCCAGGCGCGGCGGGTGTTCCTCAGGCGCGGTCAGATAACCCCACACGCGGCCCCAAGCCCAGGCGCCTTCGGTGGCCCCGTGCACCAGCAGGTAGTCGGTCACTCCGGGCGCTCCACTTCGTCGCCAGGACGCCCTTGGCGACACCCCAACACCGTGCCCACCGCCCTCAGCAGCAGGTCGTCCTCCTCAGGTAGCACCGTCCTGGGGTCCAGCAGCACCCGGTTGGCCTCGATGCGGCCCACCACCGGCGGATTGCACCGGCGCAACTGGGCCAGGATGTCCTCCGGCCCAGCGCCCCGCGGGGTTGGTGTGGGGATGACCAGCGCCCACGAGGGCAGCGTCTCCCCAGGCAGGCTCCCGCCGCCGATGGCCGACTGGCATTGCTCCACCGAGGTGTTGGCCCCCAGCCGGCGGCTCCAGCTCCGTGCCCGGCGGCGGACCCGGTCGGCGGGGGTGGCGATCATCCGCCAGATGGGGACCTCCTGCTCGGCCTCGCCGCGGAGGTAGTGCAGCAGGGTGGCGGTCAGGCTGGCCAGGCTCAGCTTATCGATGCGCACCGCCCGGGCCAACGGGTGCCGTTCCAGCCTCTGCACCAGGTCCCGCTGACCCACCACGATGCCCGCCTGGGGCCCGCCCAGCAGCTTGTCGCCGGAGAAGAACACCAGCCCCACGCCGGCGGCAATGCTCTCCTGGGGGGTTGGCTCGTGGGCCAGGCCGTACCGCTCCGTGGGCAAAAGGCACCCGCTGCCCACATCGTGCAGCACCGGGATGCCCCTTTGGCGGCCCAGCTCCACCAGGTCCCGGGACTCCACCGCGGCGGTGAACCCCTCCACGCGGAAGTTGCTGGCGTGGGCTTTCAGGAAGGCGCCGGTGTGGTCGGTGATGGCGCCCTCGTAGTCTCGGACGTAGGTCCGGTTGGTGGTGCCCACGTCCACCAGGGTGGCGCCGCTCTGACTGAGCACGTCTGGAATGCGGAACCCGCCGCCGATCTCAATGGCCTCGCCCCGGGACACGATGACCTCTTTGCCGGCGGCCAGGGCGCACAGCCCCAGCAGCACCGCCGCGGCGTTGTTATTCACCACCAGGCAGGCCTCCGCGCCGGTGAGCTGCCGCAGCAGGGGCTGCAAGTGGGCCTGCCGGGAGCCGCGGCGCCCGCCCTCCAGGTCCATTTCCAAATTGGTGTACCCCTGGGCGGCCTGCACCGCCGCCTGGGTGGCGGCCTGGCTCAAGGGGGCCCGGCCCAGGTTGGTGTGGATAATGACCCCGGTGGCGTTGATCACCCGCGTGGGGGCCACCCGGGTCAGCGTCGCCAGCTGGCCCGCCACCGCTTTAGCCACCTCAGCGGCGCTGGGCGCCTTCACTCCCGGGCGCAGTCCTTCACCCGAAGGACGCAGGCGCTGGCGGGCCTGGTCCAGCTCCTGACGAACCAGCTCCACCAGCCACGCCCGTTGGTAGACGGCACCGGGCGGGGCCAGAATCTCCTCGGCCAGCACCCTTTCCACGCTGGGGAGGTCGCGGAATTGCGTCATTTTCCTGCGCCGGAAGAAGGATGGAGCAGCGCCCAGTGTGCAACAGCGCTCTATTGTATCACGGGCCGCGGGAGGCTGTAGGCGGCAGGGCCGTTTCATTGTCCCAGAATGTAGGGGCAGACCGGAGCTTGCCCTGAGCCGAGTCGAAGGGTGTCTGCCCTTCGGGTGGAAGGTCTGTCCAGGGGGGCGCACATGCAGGTGCGCCCCTACGAGCCGGCCGAGAACGAAACGACCCTGCTGTAGGCGGGCCGCCGGTGGCAATTTGGAGCCCCGCGGGCTAGAATAGAATTGTTCCTGCGGCAACTGAACAGCGCATCCGGGAGGGCCATTGTTGAAGGTCCGGGCCTTTGGCGCGGCGATGGTAGTGCTGATGACTGTCTCTACCTTGGCAGGGGCAGGCATGGTGGTGTACCGGGCTGCCTCAGGTCAGGCCGCCGGGACCTCTCTCCAGTCCCCGGCCCATGGGGGCATGCCCGCCGGGCAAACCGGGAGCCAACCGGGCGACAACTTGGCCGTCAGCGCCTTCAAGCTGGTCTGCCCCTTCCATTAGCTAGCGCGGGTTTCATTGCCGGTTTCATGGGACTCGCCGGTCCATAGTCCGCTCCATTAGTAACCATCACCCCACCGCCCTTCCCGGACGGTCTGCGCCATCCGTCAGCCCCGGTTAGGGCTTGGACCAGCCCCTGTGACGTGCCTGCGACCGGCCCGAGAGGCTGTTGAGACCCTGCCGTAAGTGCCGTGTGATTTGCCGGCACAACCTTGTTTTGGCCCTGTGAGGTTCATCGGCGACAATGTCTAGAACACGCAAGAACGAAGGGACGAGGGGCGGTCAGGGGCATCGAAAGTGGAGGTCGGCAGAGAGTTTATGGCGCAATTCTTGGCACGGACAACGGCCCGAATGCCCGGCGGCGCTCGGCTTTTTACCAGGGTGGAAGTGCTGGTGACGCTGGGGATCCTGGCCTTCCTGGTGGCGGTGGGTGTGACCCACCTGTAGCCCCGGCGCCGCACCCAACCAAACTGACGCGCCGGGTCGGGCTACCCACAGGGAAGAAGCTGCCCCTGGGCAACCCTGCCCCGGCCACTGCGCCAACCCGCTCACCCACCCGGCGGTGCTTACTGCCGGGGAGCTGGCGAGAGTGGGAGGGAGTCGAACCCACCTACCCCGCTCATCACGAGGCATAACGGATTTGAAGTCCGCAAGGGCCACCGGGCCCCATCCACTCCCAACCTCAAATTGCCGCTGGGTGGCTACTTGCTGGCCAGCACCGCGTCAATCTTCCGCTTGAGGGCCCCCTTGGGCACCGCACCCACAATCTGGTCCACCGGCTTCCCACCCTTGAAAAAGATCAGCGCCGGGATGCTGCGCACCCCGTACTTGGTGGCGATGCCGGGGCTGTTATCCACGTCCAACTTGGCCACGTTCAGCCGCCCGGCGTACTCCGTGGCCAGATCATGCACCGCCGGAGCGATCATTTTGCACGGGCCGCACCACTCCGCCCAGAAGTCCACCAATACCGGCAGGTTAGACTTGAGGACCTCCTGGTCCCAAGTGCTCTCGCTGACTTCAATGGGTTCCGCCATATCCCTGGTCCTCCAGAAATAACACGATTAAGTGCCCTCGCGGGCTGCGGCCTCGCACCAGCTTGGGGGCCACCTGTTGCCAGTGTATACCCGAGGGCAGGCCCGGTCAACCTGGGGTTGACAGGCCGGCGTCGCCCGATTATCATCTTGCCCAACCCTCCGGGGAGCTTAACAACTTAGACTGGTGCCCCCAGGTACCGCAAGGTTCAAAAGGGAAGGCAGTTCAATCTGCCGCGGTCGCGCCACTGTAAGCGGGGAGCCGGTCCACTGGAATGCCACTGTCCCGACGATATCGGGGTGGGAAGGCGTGGGCCGGCGTTGATCCGTAAGCCAGGAGACCTGCCTGGGTCGGCGGAGTTCTACTCTGCGCCCAACAGAGGTAGCTCCCTGGCAGCCCAACAAGCGCGGTTCCTTTGGCTGCCCGTAGCGGGGGTCCTTCAACCCTGGACAGAGTAGAGTCCAGGGTTTTTTTGTTTGTCCGGTGAACGTCCGAGGGTCAATCTGCGTCCTGGAGGTGCCTGCCCATGAACCGGTCCTGGAGGTGCTCATTGGTCCCGGCTCTATTCTCGGTCGTGTTAATGCTGTCGGCGTTCTTGGCAGCGGCCTGCGGCCCAACCACCGCACCCACGCCGGCGCCGCCAGCTTCCAACCCCGCCAGTATTCCGGGGGGCACGCTTCGGGTCGGCCTTCCCTTCATCAGCCAGCCGCCTGATCCTGTCAGGGGCGGCTTCCAACCGGTCCAAACTGGGGTGGCCGAGACCCTGTTCAAGCTGGGCGCCGACCTGAAGCCGGAGCCGTGGCTGGCCACCAACGCCAGGCAACTGGATGAGCAGACCTGGGAGATCACCCTGCGTCAGGGTGTCAAGTTTCACAATGGCGATTTGATGGATGCCACTGCAGTCAAGGCTTCCCTGGACCGCGCCGGCGCCAAGTCCCCCAGGGCCAAGAACTTGCTGGATATAAGCCAACTTGAAGTAACGGATGCTTCCACCGTAATCATCACCACCAACAAGCCAAGCCCCATCCTGCCGGCACTGCTGACCGAGCTCAGCGCCGGCATTGTGAACGCTGCCGCCGCGGAGGCCCTGGGGGACGCCTTTACAGAAAAGCCGGTGCTGACCGGCCCCTTCATGGTTGAGCGATTCCAGCTTGACAAGGAGCTGGCAGTGGTGCGCCATCCAGACTACTGGGGCACCCCGGCGCTACTGGACCGGGTGATATTTTTGTATCTGCCGGATAACAACAGCCGGGTGCTGGCGCTGCAAAGCGGCGACATTGACATCGCGGTCAACATTGCGCCGGAGAGCGCGGCGACCGTTGCGGCGGACCGAAATCTGGCGGTGCGCTCCGCCCCGCCGATATATTTGGAGTTTCTGTACCTCAACCACCAGCGCGGGCCTTGGAAGGACGCCCGAGTGCGGCAGGCGGTGGCCTCAGCGATTGACCGCGAGGGGCTGGTGAAGGCCATAAGCCAAAACCAGGCCATCACGGCCACCGGTCCCTTCCCACCCGCCATGTTCGCCTGCCCGCAGCTTAGAGGCATTTCTTTCGACCCATCCAGAGCCAGAGTGCTTCTGGCGGAGGCTGGCTACCGTGACAACGACGGGGACGGCATTGTGGAGAAGGAAGGCCAGCCTTTGGCCATGAAGCTGCTGACTTACCGGCAACGTCCGGAGCTGCCGCCCATGGCTGAGGCGATTCAAGCTGCTTTGAAGACCGTCGGCATCAAGGTGGAGGTAGCCCTGGTGGAGCAGATCGACGCCGCACTACGGCAGGGGGACTGGGATGGCGCCATGTACTTCACCACCATGGGCATCTCCGGAGACCCGTACTTGAACCTGTCCCAGTACTTCAACACCGGCGGCTCGGCCAACTTCGGCGGCTATTCCAACCCATTGGTTGATGGAGTAACCGCCCAGCTTCGCGTCGCCAAGCTGCGCCAGACCAGGGAGGACCTGGCCTGCTCCGCCTCCCAGTCCATTGTGGACGACGTGGCAGTGGTGCCCCTGCTCTACCCCAATTTCCTTTTTGGCGTGTCCAAACGAGTCACCGGCTTTGACAACCCGCACCCATTCTCCTGGTATTTCGTGGACAACAAGATGGGGAAGAAGTGACATGCAGTCCTATCTGATGCGGCGGCTGGCCACCCTGCCGGTCATGCTGCTGGGAATCTCCATCATAAGCTTCACCCTGCTGAACCTGGCCCCCGGCGACCCGGCGGACATCCTGCTGCGCCTCCAGAACCCGGGCACCGAGCCGCCCAGGGCCGCGGTGCTGGAGTATCGCCGGGAGTTGGGGTTGGACGACCCCCTGACGTGGCGCTACGGCCGGTGGCTGGTCCAAGCCCTGATGGGCGACCTGGGAGACTCCTACCGCACCGGCCGTCCGGTGGCCCTGGAGCTGGCGCAGCGCCTGCCGGCCACCCTGCTGCTGACCAGCGCTAGCCTGGCCTTGGCGGTTGGAGTGGGGCTGCCCCTGGGCGTCTTGGCCGCGGTGTGGCGCGGCTCCCTGGTGGATGGCGCCAGCCGCCTGCTTGGGCTGCTGGGCGCCGCAGTCCCCGGCTACGTCCTGGCGCTGTTGCTGATCCTGCTGTTCGCCGTGAAGCTGCACTGGCTGCCCGCCATTGGCCACGGCGGGCTTCAGCACCTGGTGCTGCCGGCATTGGCCCTGGCCACGGGAAGCGCCGCCCAGGTGATGCGGCTGACCCGCGCCAGCATGCTGGAGGCGCTGGACCAGGACTACGTGCGCACGGCGCGGGCCAAGGGCCTGGGGGAAACGGCGGTGGTGCTTGGGCACGCTCTCAAAAACGCCCTGCTGCCCTCCGTCACCATCATCGGCCTCAGCCTGGGACACCTCCTGGGCGGGGCGGTCATCATTGAGACCATCTTCGGCTGGCCGGGGGCGGGCAAGCTGGCGGTGGACGCCATATTCCTGCGGGACTACCCCATCATCCAGGGGTTCGTGCTTTACATGGCCCTGGTCTTTCTGCTGGTCAACCTGCTGGTGGACCTGAGCTACCGGTGGCTGGACCCCCGGCTCCACTTCGGCCGCCAGAAGGGCTGAAGGACCCAAAATGCTGCGAGGAGACCGCTGCTGGGAACTGGAATCAAGGGGATGAGCCACAGGTGGAGGGAGAAATCTCCCTTGGCCCCCCTTTGGCAAAGGGGGGTTGGGGGAATCCCCCCCCGCCGGCAGCGCGCCCCGAGCCTGCTGCTCCGGGACCCCGCCTCCATGCTGGGCCTGGGCATTGTGTTAGTCACCGTGGCGGGAGCCTCGCTGGCCCCCTGGCTGGCAACGCATGACCCCACCGCCGTTAACCTGGAGCAGCGCCTGCTGGGGCCCAGCGGGCAGCACCTCCTGGGCACCGACCACCTGGGCCGGGACGAGTTGAGCCGCCTGCTTTACGGCGCTCGCACCACCCTGGGCGCGGCCCTGGTGGTGCTGGCGGTGGTCATGGGCATCGCCTTCACCTTGGGCACAATATCCGGCTACTTCGGCGGCTGGGTGGACAGCGTGCTCATGGGCCTGGTGGACCTGCTGCTGGCCTTTCCCGGCCTGGTGCTGGCGGTGGCCATCGCGGGGACCCTGGGCCCCGGCCTGCTGAACCTGCTGGTGGCCCTGGCAGCCGTTTGGTGGGCCGGCTACGCCCGCCTGGTCCGGGGCATGGTGCTGGCGGCCCGGCAGCGGGAGTACGTGGAGGCCGCCCGGGCCATGGGGGCCAGCCCCCTGCGGATTATGGTAACCCACATCTGGCCCAACATCCTGGGGCCGGTGGTGGTGCTGGTCACCCTGGACCTGGGCTGGATTGTGCTGGGCATCTCCGGCCTCAGCTTCTTAGGTCTGGGCGCTCAGCCCCCCACGCCGGAGTGGGGCGCCATGCTTAACGACGCCCGGCCCTTCCTGCAGACGGCGCCCCGGCTGCTGCTGGCGCCGGGGGCGGCCATGGTGCTGATCGTGCTGGGCTTCAACCTGCTGGGCGACGGCCTGCGGGACCTGCTGGACCCCCGGCTGCGGCGTCTGTAAGCGGAAGCCCGTGGCCGAAGTCCACGGTCTGCATGTTGGGCGGCGGCTGCGAGACCGCATTCGCCAGTTCTCCGCATGCGTCGGGCACTACATTGCGCGGGTGCCGAGTTCCCGGACTTTGTTCAGGAACCGGCTACGGGCGCTTTCCGCTGTGTTACGTGCGTTATAGAGCACAAGCCGACGCACTGGCGAAAAGCCGCAGTGGCGCAGCACGGCGCGCCTGATCCACTGCCAAAATAAGTCGCCTCGGAACAGCAAGCCCACCAGTCGAGGCGAATTCTGGGCGTAGATCACTCGTGCTGACCGCCCTCTGAGGAGCGGTTCTACGTAAGGAAAGCGTTCGCGGTAACGCATGGCGAACCCAGGCAGGAACACCCGGTCGACATATCCCTTAAGCAGGGCAGGGGCGCTCCACCACCAGTTGGGGCTTACCACCGCCAGATGCTCGCACCAAGTCAGCAGTCGCTGCTGCTCAACCAAGTCCGGTTCAAGCGGAATCGGATGGGCGTACCCACCCCGAAGAACGAGGTCGAACCTCAGATCACGAAGGGCCACAGCCTCAACCTGATGGCCGCCGACCTTCGCACCGGCTGCATAGGCTTCTGCTATCTGATCGCAGAAGCTACCAGCGTCCGGGTGGGCATTCAGCACCAAAACGCGCACTCCGTTGGCCCTCAACCCATTGCCCGCAGTAATCCGTTTGCCGGCGGAACCTGGGAAAAACTATAATCGCTGCTCGCTCCAGGCGCAAGTGGACCTGTCGCCAGCCTTGCCTGCGCCGCTATCGACGGAGTATGATGGCGCCACGTAGCCCTTGCGGAGGTGGCCATGCTGTACCGCACCTATCGCTACTCCCGGTGGGACGGCACTCAGGAGCTCTTCAACCTGGATGCCGACGAGCTCATGGACCAGCTCTCCGACGAGCTGCTGAAGCAGGGCGACGTGATGCGCGCCCTGCGGGAGTTGCTGCGCCAGGGGATGCAGAACCGCCAGGGCCAGCGCATGACCGGCCTGCGGGAGATGATGGAGCAGCTCAAGGAGCAGCGCCGCCGCCAGCTCCAGAGCTACAACATGGACTCGGTGGTGGACGACCTGAAGGAGCGGCTGGAGAACATCCTCCGCACCGAGCGGGAGGGCATCGACCGCCGCCTGGAGCAGTCCAGAGAGCAGCTGGGCCAGGCCAGCCAGGCCGACCGCCCCCAGCAGGAGAACCTCCAGAAGCTGCTGGAGCAGCGCGCCCAGCGCAATAAGCAGAAGCTGGACGACCTGCCCGAGGGCCTGGGCGGCCAGATCCAGGGGCTCATGGAGTACGACTTCATGGACCCCCAGGCGCAGCAGATGTTCCAGGAGCTGCTGGACATGCTGAAGCAGCAGATGGCCCAGAACATGTCCCAGCAGATGCAACAGCAGGCCCAGGGCATGTCCCCCGAGGCCATGGCCGGCATGCAGGAGATGCTGCGGCAGCTCAACCAGATGATGCGGGACAAGATGGCCGGCCGGGAGCCGGACTTCCAGGGCTTCATGGACCAGTTCGGGCCCATGTTTGGGGACAACCCGCCCCAGAATTTCCAGGAGCTGATGGAGCATCTCCAGCAGCAGCTGGCCCAGATGCAGTCCATGCTGGAGAGCATGTCTCCGGAGATGCGGCGGGAGCTGGAAGAGGCGCTGAACGCGTCCCTGGACCCGGAGACCCGGCGGCAGATGGCCGAGTTCGCCTCCCTCATGGAGCAGATGATGCCCATGGACCAGCTCCGGCGCCAGTACCCCTTCCTGGGGGACGACTCCCTGAGCATGGAGCAGGCCCTGGAGCTGATGCGCCAGCTTCAGGGGATGGACCAGCTGGAGGAGGCCCTGCAGCGGGCCATGCGCACGGGGGAGATGGACGGGGTGGACCCGGAGCAGCTGGCCAAGCTCCTTGGGGAGGAGGCCCGCCGCGCCTGGGAGCAGATGGACCGGCTGCGCCAGCTCCTGAAAGACGCCGGGTACGTCACCGGCGACGACAAGCTGGAGCTCACCGCCCGGGGCATCCGCCGCATCGGGCAGAAGGCGCTGAAGGAGGTGTTCGTCCAGCTGCGCAAGGACCGGTCCGGCAGCCACCAGCAGAACCAGCGCGGCGCCGGCGGCGACCTCACCGGCGACAATAAACCCTACGAGTTCGGCGACCCGTTCCAGGTGGACCTCCAGGCCACCCTGAAGAACGCGGTGCTGCGGGGCGGCGCCGGCCTGCCCGTGCACATGAGCCCCCAGGACTTTGAGATCTACCGCACCGAGCATGTAACCCGCGCCGCCACCGCGGTGCTGCTGGACCAGAGCCGCTCCATGGGGCTGTACAACAACTTCCAGGCGGCCAAGAAGGTCACCCTGGCCCTCTTCGCCCTCATCCGCACCCAGTACCCCCGGGACAACCTGTACGTCATCGGCTTCTCCGACTACGCCCGCGAGATCAAGGAGCAGGACCTGGCCAAGGTCAACTGGAACGCCTGGGTGTCGGGCACCAACATGCAGCACGCCCTGATGCTGTCGCGCAAGCTGCTGTCCCGGGACAAGGGCAGCACCCGCCAGATTCTGGTCATCACCGACGGGGAGCCCACGGCCCACCTGGAGGGAGGCCGCGCCTACTTCAGCTATCCGCCCAGCTATCGCACCGAGCTGGAGACCTTGAAAGAGGTCAAGCAGTGCACCAAGGAAGGCATCGTCATCAACACCTTCATGCTGGAGAACACACTCCAGCTGGTCAACTTTGTGGACCGGATGACTCGCATCAACCGGGGGCGGGCCTTCTACAGTAGCGCGTCCAACCTGGGCGAGTACCTGCTGGTGGATTATGTCAATAACCGCAAGAAGCGGGTGGCGGCATAAGACCCGTAGGGGCGCACAGCCGTGCGTCCCTACATCGCCATCACAGGGCCGTTTTATTTTCCACGAAGTAGGGGCAGACCTATGTGTCTGCCCTTTGGCTGAAGTCCCTGCCAGGGCGCATCCTTCGGGGGAAGGACGCCCCTACGGGCAGGCCGAAAATCAACAGCCCCTGCCGAAAACCACCAGTGGGCTTCCCACTAGCGGTTCCAACTGATAATATAAATCCAGCAACAACTGAATAACTGTGGACTTCCGGCGGTACGGGCAACCGCGCCGCCAAACTTTTAAGTCAGTCCAGAGAGGCTGGCAAAGTGTCCTCAAGGCTCGCGAAGCTATCCGGTACTCCGGGAAAACCTGGATGCCGGGCCTTAAGACCCCTTGCCAACCTGAAGGCAAGGGTTTTTTGTGAGTCCGGCGCAAGAATCAAAACCGCAACCAGGGCAGCAGCGGAGTCCCACCTCCGAGCGCCAGGTCATGAGCCCGGAAGAGATCCAGCGGGCCCTGGCCAGAATTGCCCATGAGATCCTGGAGCGCAACCGGGGCAGCCAGGAGCTGGTGTTGGTGGGCATCCACACCCGGGGCGTGCCCCTGGCCCGCCGGCTGGCGGCGAATATCCTGCAGTTTGAGGGCCGCTCGGTGCCCGTGGCGGAGCTGGACATCGGCATGTACCGGGACGACCTGTCCCGGCGCTCCGGCCTGAAGCTTCACCCCACCAGCTTCCCGGTGGATATCCAAGACTTGACGGTGGTGCTGGTGGACGACGTGCTGTACACGGGCCGCACCATCCGGGCCGCCCTGGACGCCCTCAAGGACTACGGCCGCCCCCGGCAGGTGCAGCTGGCCATTCTCACGGACCGTGGGCATCGGGAGCTGCCCATCCGCGCCGACTACGTGGGCAAGAACCTCCCCACCGGGCAGGACGAGCAGGTCCAGGTGCGCCTGATGGAGACCGACGGCGTGGACCAGGTGGCCCTGGTGCGACGGGAGGACTGACGCCAGTGAGCATCCAGCACACCTCCCCGGCTGACGTGCGCCCAGGCGCGGCAAGCCCGGCCCCCCTGCCCACGGCGTTGCGCGAGGACGGCTCCGGCAGGCCGGCACGCCGCCACGTGCTGGACCTGGACGATTTTTCTCCAGCGGAAATCACCTCGGTGCTGGACAACAGCCGGGCCATGGGCCAGGTCCTGGGCCGGGACATTAAAAAGGTGCCCACCCTGCGGGGCCGGGTGATCGTCACCCTGTTCTACGAGCCCAGCACTCGCACCCGCGTCTCCTTTGAGGAGGCGGGCAAGATACTCAGCGCCGACGTCATCAACGTGGCCGCCTCGGGCAGCAGCGCGGAGAAGGGGGAATCCCTGCTGGACACGGGCCTGACGCTGCAGGCCATGGGCATCAACGTCATTGTCCTTCGCCACCCCCACTCCGGCGCGCCCTACCTGCTGGCCCGGCACCTGGACCGGGTGAGCGTCATCAACGCCGGCGACGGGCTGCATGCCCATCCCACCCAGGCGCTGCTGGACCTGTACACCGTGCGGGAGAAGTTGGGCAAGCTGGAGGGCCTCAAGGTGGTCATAGTGGGCGACGTGCTGCATAGCCGGGTGGCCCGCTCCGGAATGTGGGGCTTCACCAAGATGGGCGCCCGGGTCACCCTGTGCGGGCCGGCCACCCTGCTGCCCCTGGAGCTGCTGCGGGGCAACGGCCGGCGGGAAGCGACCCAAGGGGAACTGGCCTCGGTGCAGACCGACACCAACCTGGATCGGGCCATTGAGGACGCCGACGTCGTGATGGCCCTGCGTCTGCAGACCGAGCGGCAGAGCGGCGGGTTCCTGCCCAGCCTGCGGGAGTACGTCCGGCGCTGGCAGGTCACCGAAGCCCGCATGGGCCGGGCCAAGCCCGGGGCGCTGCTGATGCACCCCGGCCCCATGAACCAGGGCATTGAGGTAAGCGCCGCCCTGGCCCACGGCGGCGGCTCGGTGATCCAGGAGCAGGTGACCAACGGCGTGGCGGTGCGCATGGCGCTGCTGTACCAACTCTCGGCGGGTCCCAGGTAGGGGCAGAACATGCTGCGTCGTTGCCACATGCGTGAAGCCAATGCGGGTAACGTAGGGGCAGACCTGTGTGTCTGCCCTGGGCGCACACACAGGTGCGCCCCTACGGCAAAATCACCAACATCAGGTGTCCGCAAAGGAGATGGTCTTGGCCGCTGACACCATCCTGATTCAGGGCGCCCGGATCCTGGACCCCAGCCGGGGCCTGGACCAGGTGGGAGACGTGCTCTGCCGGGACGGCAAGATCGCCTCCGCAGGCGACGCCGTGCCTGTCCCGGAGATTCCCCAGGGCTGCCGGGTGATCCCCGCCGCCGGCCTAGTGGTCTGCCCCGGCTTCATCGACCTCCACTGCCATTTGCGGGAGCCGGGATTCGAGTATAAGGAGACCATCGCCACCGGCACCCGGGCGGCCGCCAGGGGCGGCTTTACCACCATCTGCTGCATGCCCAACACCAACCCGGCCATCGACAACGCCGCGGTGGTGGACTTCATCCTGCGCCGCGCCCAGGCGGAGGGCGTGGTGCGGGTGTTCCCCATCGGCTGCGTCACCAAGGGCCGCCATGGCAAGGAGCTGGCCGAGCTGGAGGAGCTGGCCGCCGCGGGCGTGGTGGCCTTCAGCGACGACGGCGACCCAGTGCACGACGCCAACCTGATGCGCCTGGCCCTGACCTACAGCCTGGACCTGGGCCGGCCCATCAGCAATCACTGTCAGGACCGGGCCCTGTCCCGGGAAGGCGTGATGGCCGAGGGCTGGGTGGCCACCCGGCTGGGCCTGAGAGGGATTCCCGCCGCCGCCGAGGAGTCCATGATCGCCCGGGATTTGGCCCTGGCGGAGCTGACCGGCGGCCGTCTGCACCTGGCCCACCTGAGCACCGCCGGATCGGTGGACCTGGTGCGCCGGGCCAAAGAGCGGGGCATCCCGGTGACCGCGGAGGTGTGTCCCCACCACCTGACCATCACCGACCAGTGGGTGCTGGGCGCCAAAGGAGTTCAGGCCGAGGCCGTTGGGCGCCACGGCTACGACACCTCCACCAAGGTCTACCCGCCGCTGCGCCAGCAGGCCGACGTGGATGCCCTGGTAGCCGGCCTGGCCGAGGGTGTCATCGACTGCGTCGCCACCGACCACGCCCCCCACGACCTGGTGAGCAAGCGGGTCACCTACCAGGACGCGGCCTTCGGCATCAGCGCCCTGGAGACGGCCCTGGGGTCCTTGCTGCAACTGGTGCACGGGGGCAAGCTGCCGCTGGCGACCCTGGTCCAGCGCCTCACCACCGGCCCTGCGGGCGTGCTGGGTCCGGGGTACGCCGAGCTGGCCACCCTGCAGCCCGGGACCTGGGCCGATCTGGTGGTCTTCGACCCCAACCAGGAGTGGGTGGTGGACACCGGGGAGTTTGCATCTAAAGGCAAGAACACCCCCCTGGAAGGCGTCCGGCTCAAGGGCCGGGTAGTGGCGACGCTGGTAGCGGGCCAGGTGGTCTTCCAAAGTCCGGTGGCACAGGAGGCCAAGGGGTAACGTGACCAACGCGCGGTATCTGATGCTGGCCGACGGGTCGGTGCACGAGGGCGAGGCTTTTGGGGCGGACCCCGGCTCGTCGGGGGGCGCCGGCGAGGTCGTGTTCAACACCAGTATGACCGGGTACCAGGAGATCCTCACCGACCCTTCCTACGCCGGGCAGCTGGTGGCCCTGACCTACCCCCTGGTGGGCAACTACGGCATCAACGACCAGGACGGGGAGTCCCGGCGCATCCAGGTGGCGGGGTTCATCGTGCGGGAGCACTGCGCCAGTCCCAGCCACGGCCAGAGCCGGCGCACACTCCACCAGTTTCTCCACGCCCAAGGGATTCCCGGCATCAGCGGCGTGGACACCCGCGCCCTGACCCGCCGCCTGCGCACCCAGGGCGTGATGATGGGCCTTATTACGGACGAAGCCCCCCAAGCCGCCCTGGCCCGGCTGGAGGACCTGCCTCGCTACGACGACCTGGACTTCGTCCGCACCGTCACTACCCCGGAGAGCTATTCTTGGGACGGCTTGGGGGATGGCGCGGCGCCGGTGCTTCCCGAGAAGGACGGCCTGGCCCGCCACCGCATCCTGGTCACTGACTGCGGCCTGAAGTACAACATCCTGCGGCTGCTGCAGCGCCGCGGCTGCGAGGTCATCGCCCTGCCCGCCACCACCTCCGCCGCGGACATGCTGGCCTTGCGGCCCTCGGGCATCCTGCTGTCGCCGGGCCCCGGCGACCCCCAGCGGCTGGACTACGTGGTGGACAACGTGCGCCGGCTCTTGGGCCGGGTTCCGATTATGGGCATTTGCCTGGGGCACCAGCTGGCCGCCCGCGCCCTGGGCGCCCAGACCTTCAAGCTCAAGTTCGGCCACCGGGGCGCCAACCACCCGGTGCAGGACCTGAGCAATGGCCGGGTCCACATCACCGCCCAGAACCACGGCTACGCGGTGGACGCCCAGACCCTGCCGCCGGGCTTGGAGGTGTCCCACCTTAACCTGAACGACGGCACCGTGGAGGGGCTGCGCCACCGGGAGTTGCCCATGTTCACCATCCAGTACCACTCGGAGGCTTCCCCCGGCCCCCACGACAGCGAGTACCTGTTCGACAACTTCATCCGCATGGTGGAGGAAGCCGGCCCCCGCCGCGGCAACGGCTGAAAGCCGGACCAATAACCGCAGAGCGCGCTGAGAACGCAGAGAGACTTACGATTGATCGTCCACTAGCTCAGCGGTCTCTGCGTGCTCAGCGGTGATTTCGGTGATTTCTTGGGTAGGCTATAAGAGAGGACGCTACGCCAGGCTACAAACCACATAAGGTGCTGGTCATCGGCTCGGGCCCCATCGTCATCGGGCAGGCCGCTGAGTTTGACTACGCCGGGACC
>JBGPJN010000002.1:0-47030 GCA_041485445.1 Dehalococcoidia bacterium | reverse complement strand
TGCACCCCCGCCTCAGGCCGCCGCTGCCGCTGCACCCCCGCCTCAGGCCGCCGCTGCCGCTGCCTCCGCGCCTTGGTACGCCGCTGCCGCTGCACCACCGCCTAAGGCCGCCGCTGGTGCGGGTGCTCCCGCACCCAGGGCCGTGCCGCCGTCTGGAGGCCAGCCCCCGCAGCCCCCGCACAAGGACGAGCCGCCGGTAACCTCAGCGCCGGCTCCCGGCCCAAAGCGGCGTACTGGGCTGCTCGCCGCCGCCGGGGCAATCGGCATTGCAGTGCTGATAGCAATCGGAGTGGGGCCGGCGTTGATGCGGGAAAATGAGCCCGCCGGACCAGTCCCCGCCAACTTCAGCCCGGCTACTCCCACGCCGCTGCCAGCTACAGTGCCCGCCCTGACGCCTGACCCTGCAGCACCCTTTACCCAGCCTGGATCTTCTCCTACTTCCACGGTGACGCTGCCGACCGAGCCATCGGTCACGCCGGCGCCGATACTCAGAGACCCGATACCGGTTATGTCGGCGGACGCCGAGGCCCTGGGATTCCGGGACTTCCAGGCTTCCGGCAGCGCCTGGCTGGTGGACTTCTCCAGCCAGTGCCAGGAAGCGCCCTGCTTGCACTCGGGGTACCTCGATGTAAACAGCGTTTCCAGCGTCTGGTGGAAGCCTCGGGACCTTACCACCACAGTTAAAACCATCTCCTTCGACATCAAGGCGGCCAGCCCAGCGTGCTGTGCCTCTTTTAAGATGATCGCCGGACCTATTGCGGGAGCAGCCATGGTCCTGCCCAACAGCACCTCCTGGACCCACTTTGAGACTGCGTTGCCTGGCTATCTCCCGGTGGTCTTTGAGTGGCAGTTCTATCGCGGCCCCGAAGGAGTTGCACCGGGCGACGGCATCTGGATCGACAACATCCAGTTCAAGTAGCCCAATTTAGCACCATTGCAGGCCCGGCCGCCCTGACCCCTGGGCGGACCGGGCCTTGCGCAATCATCAAACCCTACGCATCGAATCTTACGCCGCTGGGACCCGGTGACTGGACTATCCCCAAGGGGGACTGCCCATCAACCCAGCCTGTCAACCCGGCTCCCGCAGCCCTCACTCCAAAGGGGTGGTGGACACCGTCCGACATTGTTGTGCCTTTGGTAGGAACGGTTCATGTTGCTCCTTACCGCGCCTAACATGGAGTGGTAAGTCTGCGCACGGCGCCCAAACTGGCAGCGACAGTTCCGGCAACAATTCCAGTGCAACGGACGATGGGGTGAAATACAGATGCCTCGAGAGCAGTACGAAAGCCCATGGAAGGACTACTACCATGTGCTGGGCGTCAAGTCCAACGCCAGCATTGGGACCATTCGCCGCGTCTGGCAGCAGTTGTCGCAGATCTACCGTCCGGATGGGTCTGGCGACACCGAGCTGAACTCGGCCCGGATGCAGGAGTTGCACGAGGCCTACGAGGTTTTGTCCGACTCGCCGCGGCGGGTCAAGTACGACCAAGCGTGCCAGTCCCGCACTGCGCAAGGCTCCACACCCAGCGGCGTGACGGCTAGCCACCAGGCAAGTCCGCCGCCGCGGGCCCAACCTCCCACCGCTTCACAGCCACCATCCGAGCACTCGGCGCCTCCAAGGGTGGAGCCCCGCCGCAGTCTGGAGCGCCGGGCCAAACTGATAGCTGTCGCGGGCGCCATCGGCATGGCGGTTCTCTTCGGTGTTGGCGTCCTGCCGGGACTGCTGCCCGGTGGCCGCGGGCCCAAAGCGCCCCAGCCCATCTCCTTCCACACCAGCAACCCTACGCCCGTACCCACGCTGGTGCTGACCCCCAACCTGACTCATACCGCCTCCCTGCCCCCAACTTCTGAGCCGGCCACGGGGAGTGTCCAGTTCACACCGGCACCGGCGCCCACCTCCTTTCTGTTTCCTCTGGAACAAATCCCAGTTACGTCGCCGGAAGCTGAGGCCCTGGGGTTCCGGGGATTCCAGGTCGTCGGCAGTCCGTGGATGGTGCACTTCACCAGCGAATGCAAGGAGGCGCCGTGCCTGAGATCGGCCGCGCTGACAGGGGCCGGGTACTCCACCTTGTCGCTGGGCTACAGGGACGAGCTCCCCGCCTCGGTGCGGACCATCTCCTTCGATGTCCGGACCACCGGCGCCGGCTGCTGCGCCTCCTTCCGGGTGGTCGGCGCCCCCAGGCAGGTCAGTGTGGACCTGGCGGGCGACGGGTCCTGGACGCACGTTGAGGTGGCGGTGCCGGATATACGGCCCTTATCCTTCCAGTGGCAGTTCTGGAACGACCCGGCGGGGGCCACCCCGGCGGACGGCATCTGGGTGGACAAAATCCAGTTCAACTAATCCTCCGGTAGCCCTCCGGGCTTGTCCTCCCCTGGCCGGCCGTCCTTGCGGTGCTTCCTGCAAGGGCGGCCGTTTCTTTTGGGATTGTCCCAGCACCTCCCAACTCAGGGCCCTTGCTCCCTCCCCGAAGGCCGGAGCACGCCGACAAAGCAAAGGCCCGTCCCTCCTCCCCCCAGGGCCGATTCATTTTCGGCCTGCCCGTAGGGGCGCACCTGCGTGTGCGCCCTGGTCTGCCCCTTCAGCCGTAGGGCAGACACAAAGGTCTGCCCCTACCTTTGGGGAAAATGAAACAGCCCTGCCCTCCCCCCACCTCGCCCTACCCATCCCTCGCCCTGGGTGCTATGCTGGAGCGGTCGCCAGTTCCCGTTTGTGCTTGAACCCGATTCGAACCAACGAAGGCACCCGCCATGTACGTCATCGGAACCTCCGGCCACGTGGACCACGGAAAGTCCACCCTGGTCAAAGCCCTGACCAACATCGACCCGGACCGTCTCCCCGAGGAGAAGGAGCGGGAGATGACCATTGACCTGGGCTTTGCCTGGATGACCCTGCCCAGCGGCCGGGAGGTGAGCATCGTTGACGTGCCCGGCCACGAACGGTTCATCAAGAACATGCTGGCCGGGGTGGGGGCCATTGACCTGGCCTTGCTCATCGTGGCGGCGGACGAGAGCGTCATGCCCCAGACCCGGGAGCATTTGGCCATTCTGGACCTGCTCCAGATCGGCCGCTGCCTGGTGGTCATCACCAAGGCCGACCTGGTGGACGCCGAGCTGGTGGAGCTGGTGAAGGCCGAAGTGGAAGACACCCTGGCCGGCACCGCCTTTCAGGGCTGCCCCATGCTGGCGGTGTCGTCTTACACCGGCGCCGGCATCGAGGAGCTGAAGGCGGCCATTGACGGCATCCTGGACCAGACCACCGCCCGCCGGGACCTGGGCCGGCCCCGCCTGCCGGTGGACCGCTGCTTCTCCGTCTCCGGCTTCGGCACGGTGGTCACCGGCACCCTGATTGACGGCAGCCTGGAGGTGGGCCAGGAGGTGGAGCTGGTGCCCTCGGGCCTGACCTGCCGGGTCCGCGGCCTGCAGAGCCACCAGAGCAAGATTGACCGCACGGGGCCGGGTGTGCGCCTGGCGGTGAACCTGTCCGGGGCGGCCCGCACCGATATCCAGCGCGGCGAGATTCTGACGACCCCAGGCTGGCTGCGCGCCACCCAGCGGGTGGACGCCCGGCTGCGCATGGTGCGCAGCGCGCCCCATGCCCTGCGCCACAACGAGGGGGTGACCTTTCACCTGTTCTCCAGCGAAACCCCGGCGCGGGTGCGGCTGCTGGAGGTGGACCAGCTGGCCGCGGGCGCCCAAGGGTGGGTGCAATTGCTGCTGGAGAACCCGGTGCCCGTGGTGAAGGGCGACTTTTTCATCCTCCGCTCCGCCGAGGACACCCTGGGGGGCGGCCAGGTGGTGGACCCCAATCCCCGGAGGCGACACCGTCGCTACCAGGCCGACGTGGTAGCGCAGCTGACGACCCTGGACCAGGGCACCGGCGAGGACGTGCTCATCAGCCTGGCCGACCAGTGGGGTCCTTGCGACCTGGGGGCCCTCTCCCGGCGGGCCAACCTGCCCTTGGCCGAGGTGCGGCAGCGCGCCGCCCAGCTTGCCACTGCCGGAGACATGGTGGCTCTGGGCGACCTGGCGTCGGAGGCCGATGCCGTGGTCTACTCCCGCGCGGGTTGGAACCGGCTCAGGGACCAGACCCTCACCGACCTGACCGCCTACCACCGGCAGCACCCGCTGCGGGGCGGCATGCCCTCCCAGGAGCTGCGCAGCCGCCTGGGCCTGGCCCAGCCGGTGTACCTGCGGGTGCTGGCCCGCGCCGCCCAGGAGGGATTGGTGATGGAGGAAGGCCAGCACCTGCGCCTGCCCAGCCATCAGGTGGCCCTGACCCCAGCCCTGGAGCGCCAGGCCGCCACCTACCTGAGCGCCCTGGCCCAGGACCCCTACTCGCCACCCACCGACCTGCCCTTGGACGCCGAGCTGTTGGGCGTCCTGGTGGACCAGGGCAAGGTGGTGAAGGTCAACGAGTCGGTGGTGTTCACCGCCGGCGCTTACCAGGAGATTTCGGACAAGATCGTGGCCCACCTGAAGGCCAACGGGCGCATCACCGTGGCGGAGGCCCGCACCATGCTGAACACCAGCCGCAAGTACATCCTGCCCCTGCTGGAGCACCTGGACCAGCAGCGCGTCACCCGTCGCATGGGCGACGAACGGGTGCTGAGGTAGCGCACCGTGTCCCTTGACCTGGGCGAAACGCTGCTCCAGCTGGACCAAGCGGCCCGGCAGGCGGGTGACCGCCGGGAGGACCGCCGGGCCAGGCTGGCCGCCCTGGTGGAGGCTGCCGGACGGGTCAGCGCCAGCACCGCCGTGGAGCAGACCCGGTACGCGGCGGACCGTCCCTTCCTGGCGGCCCAGGTGGTGGACACCCTCCTGGGCGCCTATGCGCCCTCGGCAACGCCGGCCGACTGGTGCGTGGCCGCGGTGGACGGCTCCCATATCGACGTGGACCGCCACCTGCCCATAAGTTGTTACCTCCTGAACCTGGGCGGCTGCGTGCTGACCTACGGCGCGCGGCCCGCGGCCCAGCTCTTCAGTCAGCCGCAACTGGCGTCCTCAGACTCGGACCTTTACCTCACCGACCCGGCCAACTCCGCCCACGAAGAGACCGTCACCGGCGCCCTGCTGGGGCTGGTGCGCACGGTGCGGGAGTTGGCTCGGCTGGTGCAGGTGGTGCGGGAAGCGCCCGCCGGGTTGCCCACCCTGGCCCTGGTGGACGGCTCCCTGGTGCTGTGGGGGCTGTCGGGGCAGGGCTACCGGCCCTTTGTGCGCGACGCCATCATCGGGGAGCTGCTGTCCTCCCTGGAACAGCTGCGGGAGCTGTCCGCCACCCGCGCCGTGACGGTGGCCGCCTACGTCTCCCTGCCCCGCAGCGCCGAGGTGGTCAACGCCGTCCGCTGCTGCCTCTGCCCCCACGACCTGGGCCGCTGCCGGGAGTCCTGCGGCAACCGGCGCTCCGCCCTGGCGCCCTGCAGCGCCGCCACCGGCATCCTGGACCGGGAGCTGTTCCAGGAGGTGCTGCCCCCCGGCTGGCGGTCTCCCATCTACCGCACCACGTCCTCCGTGCCCCGGGAGCACTATGGGGAGCACCAGGTGTACTTCTACTACCTGAACACCGGGGAAGAGCTGGGCCGGGTGGAGGTGCCCCAGTGGGTGGCCCAGGACGAGGCGTTGCTGGCCCTGGGGCACAGCCTGATACTGGACCAGTGCCGCCGGGGGCAGGGCTACCCGGTGGCCATCTCCGAGTCCCACGAGCAGGCGGTGATCCGGGGTCCGGAGCGCCGGCTGTTCAAGGAGATGTTGTCCCAGGCCCTGGAGCGCCAGGGGCAGCCCACCTACACCTCGGAGAAGGAGCGGTCCAAGCGCACCCCGTGGGTGTGAAAAGTGCTCAGGCGCGCCGCTGCTTACCGAGCCTTGCATAAATCTCTTAACTGAGGCTGACGAAATCCCCCCTTCGCCCCCCTTTTAAAAAGGGGGGGTTGGGGGGATTTGCGCCGGAAATACCTTCCAACCGATTGAGATAATTGCCTTCCAGAGTCATCGTGTTCAGAAACTCCGCCGCCTCGGCGCGGTCCCGCTCCATCCCCTCAGGCTGCCCCCCACCGGGTAACCCTCGCCGGACCGGCCGCCTGCGGGATCGCCAACATGACAGCGGTTAGTTGACGCTGGTTTGACGCCGGTGCTAGACTGTGGCCCGCTTCGGGTGACATCCCAGGGAAATTGGGGTGAACTGGCGTGACTCTCACGGGCCAAGGGTGATATCGCCGTGTCTACCGACGTCATTTTTGAGCCGCTGAAGTTCCGGAACCTCACCGTCAAGAACCGGGTGTTCCGGTCCAACATCTCGGGCCGCTTCGACAACTACGACGGCTCGGGCAACCAGGCGCGCATCAACTGGGAAGCCAAGTTCGCCCAGGGCGGCGTGGGCGCCATCATCTCGTCCTTCGTGCCGGTGACCATCCGGGGCCGCATTATGCCCAACTACGCCACCATCCACCGGGATGAGTACATCCCGTTCTGGCGCGCCCTGGGAGAGCGGGTCCACCAGCACGACTGCCGGTACATCCTGCAGCTCAGTCACTCCGGACGGCAGCGCGACGTCCGCGGCGTGGAGTTCGCCACGGCGCTGAGCAGCACCAGCAAGAAGGAGCCGCTGCACGGGTTCCCGTGCCAGGCCATGACCGTGCAGGAGATAGGGGAGACCGTCAACGCCTTTGCTGAGGGGGCGCGGCGGGCCCAGCAGGCGGGCCTGGACGGGGTGGAGCTGCACGGGGCCAACGGCTACCTAATCACCCAGTTCCTCAGCTCCGGCATCAACGACCGCCGGGACCAGTACGGGGGCTCGCTGGAAAACCGCGCCCGCTTTGTTCTTGAGGTGGTGCAGGCCATCCGGGCCAAGGTGGGCCGGGAGTTCCACCTGCAGATGAAGATCAACGGCACCGATTACAACAACGCCGTGATCCCCTGGGAGGGCAAGGGCAACATCCTGAAGGAGTCGGTGCAGGTGTGCCAGTGGCTGGAGCAGGCCGGGGTGGACGCTATCCACGTCTCCGGCGGCAGCATGTTCCCCCACCCCCGCAACCCCGCGGGCGACCTGCCCATGAAGGAGGTAGCCCAGACCTACGACATCATGATCTCCAGCGGAAGCCACGGAGTTCGGAACTACTTCATGTTCCGCCGGTGGCCCTTCCGGAGCTTGTTCCACTGGTGGTGGGTACACAACCGGGGCAAGCAGATTGAGGGGATCAACCTGGCGGACGCCCGCGTCATCAAGCAGTCGGTGAAGATACCGGTGCTGTGCACCGGCGGGTTCCAGACCGCGTCGGTGATCCGCCAGGCCATCGGCGCCGGCGACTGCGACGCGGTGTCCATCGCCCGCCCCCTGGTGGCCAACAACAACCTGGTGCAGTTGTTCGCCCAGGGGCAAAACCGCGCGCCCAAGCCATGCACCTACTGCAACAAGTGCGCGGTGAACGCCTTGAAGAACCCCATGGGCTGCTACGAAGAGTCCAGGTTTGAGTCTCGGGAAGCCATGCTGCGGGAGATCATGTCGGTGTTTGAGCCGCCCCCCTTCCCGGCCAAGTAGCAGCCTATGAAGAAGCTGAGCAGGCTGTCCCGTGGCTGGAGAATCTCCCTGGCGGCCCTCGCCGGGCTGCTGGCGGTGGCGGTGGTGGCCGGCATCTACGCCCTGGTCTGGTTTCAGCGGAACGTGCCCGAGCTGCACGCCAGCATCGAGGACCACTTCAAGTACGGCTCCATCGGTGCGGAAGGCCGGTCGGGCATCCCCTACTGGATCTGGCGGGTCCTGCCCACCGTCTTCCCGGAGCGCCTGCCCCCGGGGCCGGGGGAGGGCTACGCCCGCCTGGGCTTCATCTACGAGTCCCCCGCCCACCAGCGCCCCATCGGCACCAGCTACCGGGAGAAGCCGTTCCCCATGGTGGGGCTCAACTGCTCCCTATGCCACAGCAGCCTGGTGCAGGAGTCGCCCGGGGCGCCCGCCCAGTTGGTCCTGGGCATGCCGGCCGGCCAGTTCAACCTGGCGGGCTACCTGGGGTTCCTCTTTGCCAGCGCCCGGGACCCGCGCTTCACCGCCGGCACCCTCCTGCCCGCCATCCGGGCGGCCAACCCGGATTTCTCCTGGCTGGACGGCCTGATCTACCGTTATCTAATCATTCCCCGCACCAAAGACGCCCTGCTCCAGGAGGCCGCCAATTTTTCTTGGATGGAGGCGCGCCCGCCCCTGGGACCGGGTCGCGTGGACACCTTCAACCCCTACAAGCGGCTGCTGGGCATGGACCTGGCGGGCGACGACACGGTGGGCACCGCCGACCTGCCCTCCCTGTGGAACCAGCGGGCGCGGGCCAACATGTGGCTGCACTGGGACGGCAACAACAACTCAGTGGAGGAGCGGAACAAAAGCGCGGCCATTGGCGCCGGAGCGTCGCCCGCATCCCTGGACCTGGCAGGCATGAAGCGGATCGAGGACTGGATCCTGGACCTGCCGCCGCCCCGGTTCCCGGCGGCGCGGATCGACCAGGGCCGCGCCCAAGCCGGGGAGAGGCTGTTCCAGACCAACTGTGCCCAGTGCCATGCCCTGGACGGGCGGGACGTGGGGCAGGTCACCCCCCTCAGCGCCGTGGGCACAGACCCTGAGCGGCTGAGGTCCTTCAGCCCGGAGCTGGCCCAGCGCATGAACACCCTGGGCACCGGCTATCCATGGAAGTTCTCCCACTTCCGCACCACCGGCGGCTACGCCAACATGCCCCTGGACGGCATCTGGCTGCGGGCGCCCTACCTGCACAACGGCTCCGTGCCCACCCTGCGGGACCTGCTCAAGCCCCCGGAAGAGCGCCCGAAGGCTTTCTATCGGGGCTACCCGGTCTATAACTTCGCCGACGTGGGCTTCCAGTCCGCCGGCGCGGAAGCCGAGCGCCTGGGCTGGCGGTACGACACCACCGCCAGGGGCAACAGCAACGGCGGCCACACCTATGGCACCAACCTGGCTACCGAGGAGAAGGAAGCCATCTTGGAGTATTTGAAGACCCAGTAGGGAAGGAGATTCTGGCATGGCTGGATCGCCCTTATCCTGGCTGCTCATCAAGACCTTCAGCGGCATCAACCGGGTGGTGCCGTGGTACCGACTGCCCAAGCCCTTGGCGGTGCTGAACCTGGTGGCCATCCGCGACACCCTGCGGCAGCGGAACCTCCACGACACCACCGGTACGATGTCCACCCCCGGTCCGGAGCTTACCGCCGAGCAGCAGCGATATCGCACCGCCCGCACCGTGGACGGAACCCTAAACGACCTGAAGTACCCCACGATGGGCAGCGTTGGGACGAGGTTCGCCCGCAACGTTCCGCTGAAGTTCGGATTCCCGGACGCGCCCGCCGCCCTCCTTACGCCCAATCCCCGCACCGTCAGCGCCCGATTGCTGGCCCGGGACACCTTTATCCCCGCCACCTCCCTGAACGTGCTGGCCGCGGCCTGGATCCAGTTCCAGGTCCACGACTGGTTCAATCACGGCATGCCGGAGCCGGAGAACCCCTGGGAGCTGCCCCTGGACCAGGCCGACCCGTGGCCGGAACGCCCCATGCGCATCGGACGCACCCGGCGGGACCCAACCTACGCGCCGGAGGGGAAGGACCGGGGCCTTCCTCCCACTTCCATCAACACCTCGGTGCACTGGTGGGACGCGTCCCAGATCTACGGCAACACCGCGGAGGCCCAGGCCAGCCTGCGGTCGGGGGACAAGGGCAAGCTCATCGTGGGCGCCGACGGGCTGCTGCCGCTGGACCCCAAGACCGGCACCGACCGCACCGGCATCAACGACAACTGGTGGGTGGGCCTGAGCCTGCTGCACACCCTGTTCACCAAGGAGCATAACGCCATCTGCGACCGCCTGGCCGCCGAGTACCCCGACTGGTCCGACGACCAGGTGTTTGACCGCGCCCGGCTCATCAACGGGGCGTTGATGGCCAAGATCCACACGGTGGAGTGGACCCCCGGCATTCTCGCCCAACCCACCCTGCGCTTCGCCATGCGGGGCAACTGGTGGGGCTTGATGGGGGAACGGTTCCACCGGGGCTTTGGCCGGCTGGGCCGCAGCGATTTCCTCGGCGGCATTCCCGGCTCGCTCACTGCGCACCACGGGGCGCCCTACGCCATGACCGAGGAGTTCACTGCAGTCTACCGGCTGCACCCCCTGATCCCGGACGATTTCAATTTCCGCTCACTGGATGGGGACCGTTCCCTCCTGGACCAGACCTTTCCAGATGTGGAGGGGAGGAACGTCCGGAAGTTGCAGTCCCAGATCGCCATGCCGGACCTATTCTACTCCCTGGGCAGTTCCAATCCGGGCGCGGTCACCCTGCACAACTTCCCCCGCTTCCTGCGGCAGCTGAAGCAGCCCACCGGCGCCCTGGTGGACCTGGCCGCGGTGGACGTGTTGCGGGACCGGGAGCGCGGGGTGCCCCGCTACAACCAGTTCCGGCAGCTCCTGCACAAGCCGCGGGTCAAGAGCTTTGAGCAGCTGACCAAGAACCGCGTTTGGGCGGAGGAACTGCGGGAGGTCTACGACAACGACGTGGACCGGGTGGACACCATGGTGGGCATGTATGCCGAGCCCACGCCCCGGGGGTTTGGGTTCAGCGACACCGCCTTCCGCATCTTCGTGCTGATGGCATCCCGGCGGCTGAAGAGCGACCGGTTCTTCACCACCGACTACACACCGGCGGTGTACACCAAGCTGGGCATGGACTGGATCGACAACAACACCATGTCCACCGTCCTGCTGCGGCACTACCCCAGCCTGGCGCCCTTCCTGGGGCAGGTTAACAACGCCTTCGCGCCATGGCCGCGGAAGGCGCGTTGAGGCGCGGGAGGCCATCACGTTGAAGAGTGTTTCGCAGACCACCGTAGTCCGGTGGAGCGGCGTGGCCCTGGCGCTGGGGGGCGTATTTTTCGCCATCTTCATGCTGCTGCACCCCTTTGACCAGCTGGAAGGCCCGGTGGCCGTGAGGCCGGTGTGGGTGGCCGCCCACAGCTTCCACTTCCTGGGTGCGCTATTCACTCTGCTGGGCTTGGGGGGCCTGTACTCCTCCCAGCGTGAAGCCACGGGCTGGCTGGGACTGACGGGCTTCGTGCTGGCCTTCATCGGCACGGCCATGTTCGTGGGCACCGGATTGATCACCGCCTACATCTGGCCGGTCATCGCTGGGCACGACCCCAGCTTTGTGGAGCCTGGGGGGCCCATGTTCAACCACCCTCTCACCTCCGGGGTCACCATGGCCCCCTACATCTTCATGGTGTTGGGCTACCTGCTCTTCGGCGCGATGGCGCTGCGGGCCGGCGCCCTGCCCCGCTGGGGACTGGCGCTGTTGATGGCCGGCATCGTGCTGTTCAGTGTGCCGGTGCACCCCGTGGGCCCAGTGCCGTGGGTGGTCCGGGTGATCGGCGCAGTGGTGTTTGGGTCCGGGCTGGTCTGGCTGGGATGCGCCCTGTGGCGCCGGGCCGGTCAGTCCCGCCCCAGCCCGGTGGCCTGACCCGCCTGCTAACGACTCTGGTATAAGTAGCTAATCCGGTTGGAAGGGGCTTGCGGCGGGCCTCCACCCTTGCCCCCCTTTCGCAAAGGGGGGTTGGGGGGATTTCGTCCGCCACGGTTCAAGATATTATGCAAGGGTCTATATGTTCCACATCGCGATGTCCCGCCCCCGCGGCGGGGGCCGCCACGGGGAGACCCACCGTGACCCCAGTTCTATAGCGCCGTGGAGCCGAGGGCACTAATCTGGTCAGACGTTCCAGGGCGCCCTGATTGGCCGGCAGGAGGCCGCTTGTATGAATTCAGTCCCGACCTCCGGCTCGGGCAGCCCTGGCACCTACATCAGTGGAGACCAGTTCCACGAGGTGTTCCGGCAGGAGATCAAGCAGTGGGTAGCCCGCACTCCCAAGTGGCGTGATCAGGCGGCCGGGGACGGCCATCCCATCAAGAATCCCCAGTGGCCGGACCCCGCCAACGAATTCGTGGGGCTGGCGCTCTCCGGCGGGGGCATCCGCTCGGCGACTCTCTCCCTGGGGGTCTGCCAATCCCTGGCCAAGCACGGCGTGCTGGAGCGAGTGGACTATCTCTCCACCGTATCTGGGGGCGGCTACCTTGGCTCGGCCATCAGCTCCTTGCTGCATCACCGGTCCCCCGCGGGGCTCCGGACCGACCCCGCCGGCAGCACGGCGCCGCACCCTCTGTCCAAGGACGGGTTCCTCTTGGGCAGCCGCTGGCCGGAGCCGCGCCCGGTGCGGCACCTACGGCGGCACAGCAACTACCTAGCGCCGCGGTTCGGGCCCCTCGATCCCCTCACCTGGCAGACGGTGCTGGACGTGGCGGTCCGGATGGTCATAAATCTGGCCCTGGTAACAATGCCCTTCGTCCTGGTGCTGGTGGCCCTGACCCTCATTCCGGGCGAGGTCTGGAACCGGGCGCATCCTTTAACCACGCCCTGGGTGGTGTGGCCGGCGGCCGGGCTCGCCGGGTCGGCGCTGTTGATCTCCGTGGTGTTGGTGGTTTTCTGGCGTTCCACCCATTCGTCCGGCTGGGTCCACACCGCGCAGTCGTGGCTCATTGGCGGCGTGGCAGTGGGTGCCCTGTGGGCTGGATTTGTGTCGGCGGTGTACCTGTCCCACCTGGCCTTCCAGTCCCTGGCCATGGGCTTTGGCGGTGGACTAGCCGGGGTGTTGGCCTTGTCCCGCTGGGCATTCACCAGCCTGGGGGAGGTGGAGCGCGGGCGCAGCGGGGCTTCGGCCAGGGTCCGCTGGGTGGACCGGGCCCTCCAGGTCCCTTTCAAGGTGGGTGGCTACTTGGTCCTGGGCGCCGGCATCGCCCTGGGTTTTGTCGGGCTGGACTACCTCAGCCCCCGGGATACGTCCATCGTGCTGGCGCTGCTGGCGCTGGCTGGCGTGGCGGTCGTCTTGGCCGAGGCGCATAGGTCGTCCCAGTCAATGGTGCGGTTGATGAACTGGGTGTCGCTGCACTCCATCTACCGGCACCGCCTGGGCCAGGCTTACATTATGCGGACGCCCGGCGCCAACGCGGACCTGGGCGCCGGGGCCGACTTCCCGCTGGCGCGCCTGCAGGCGGACACCCCCCGCGGCGCCGGCGCCAGGCTGCCGGGGATGCGGCGGCTGCGGCGGAGACTGGGGGAGATGGCCAGGAGGTTCGACGCCTCGGAGAGCCTTCCCGCCCAGGACCGGACTCCCGTTGGGCCCTACCATATCGTCACCACCTGTCTCAACATGATGGGCAGCAGCGACGACGGCGCCGTCCAGGGCCGCGGTCTGCAGCGCAAGGCGGCCTCCTTCGGTCTGTCCTGTCTGTACTCCGGCTCTGTGGACACCGGCTTTGTGCGGACCGAGGCGTATCCCTGGCTGACCCTGGGCGCCGCCATGTCCATCTCCGGGGCGGCGGTCAGCCCCAACATGGGCTCCTACACCAACCCATCCACGTCCATCCTCTTGACCCTGCTCAATGTCCGGTTGGGTCAATGGTTCCCCAATCCGCGGCTCTACGAACCGGCGTCGCGGAGTCTGCGCCGCCGGATGGCGCCGGACCGGTACGCCCTCTGGCTCTACTACCTGCGGGAGCTGTTCGCCGTGGCCCGGCCCCAGGACCCCTTTATCTACCTGAGCGACGGGGGGCACTTCGAAACCCTGGGGATTTATGAGCTGGTCCGGCGGGGCTGCCGGTATATCATTGCGGTGGACGGCTCCGGCGAGCCTGCCGGCCAAGACCCCCAGTTCAGCACACTGGGCGAGGTATGCCACCTGGTGCGGGTTGACTTTGGTGTGGATATCCAGATTGATCTGACGCCGCTGCTGGCCGGTGAAGGGGAGACCCGTCCAGCTTCCGGCTTTGTGGCAGGCAAGATCCAATACCCAGCGGCCAAAGCTGCCGGCGGTACGATGGCGAAGGAGGGCCTGTGCGGCGTCCTGGTTTACATCAAGGCGGTGCTCACCGCCAAAGACACCGCGCCGGACCTGGAAGCCTACCACCGTCGGGAGCCTGCCTTTCCCAATCACCTCACCATGGACCAGTTTTTCGACGAAGCCCAGTTCGAGGCGTACCGGAAGCTGGGCGAACAGATTGCCGATACCGCCTTCGGATGGCTGTCAGGTCCCGGGGTTGAGGCTGGCAAGCTCAGTGAAGGGGCGCTGTTCGATGCGGTCCGCGTCGCGGCATCGGTGGCGGCGGCTTCGCCCAAGGACCGGCAGTGAGGAGACACGGGCGCGGTCTGGATACGGCGTCCAGACCGTGTCGGGACGCCTGCTCGACCAACGTCAGCCGGATAATCGAATAGCCGTGGAACTACCACAGGGTTGTTTCATTCTCGGCCTGCCCGTAGGGGCGTCCCGACTGTGTCGGGATGCGACCTGGCCGGACCCTTCGGCCGAAGGGCAGGCTCCATAGGTCTGCCCCTACCCTCGTGGAAAATGAAGCAGCCCTGGAACCACCACAAGCGTGCATGTTGACAAACTATATACCTGTTATTAAACTGCGTGAATATGCCACATGCCGTGACTTTGCGCCGTCCCCGGCGGCTGGCCGCCGGCTTCACTTGAGGTCCCGCCTGCGGGGCCTGGACAGGCTGGCGGTCCCACGGCGGCGTTACCCCTTAGCTCCCTGACCCTTTGCCACCCCTGGTCCTCCTGCGTTCTGGCCCTCAGGCATGCTGCTGGACTGCCGCATCTGATTGTCTGCATTCCCCTTTGGGCCGGCCCAGACAATGTGTTTCGCAGGAGGGGTTCTGAATGGTTCGCGGGTTTAGTGTAAGCAGGTTTTTCCTGGCGGTATTCCCGGTGTTGATTTTGGCGGCAGGCATGGTGGCCTGCGGGCCCTCCGCCGGCTCCAACCCCGCCGCACCGGCACCAACCCCAGTGCCGCCGGTGCTCAAGATCGGCGGCATCCCCGACCAGAACGCGGCCACCCTGGCCCGCCGCTACGACAGCTTTGCCGCCTATATGTCCAAAGAGCTGGGTGTTCGGGTGGAGTATGTCCCTGTGGTGGACTACGCTGCGGTGGTCACTGCCTTCACTCAAGGAAGCATCCAACTGGCCTTCTTCGGCGGACTTACCGGAGTCCAGGCCCGGCTGCAGAACCCCGGCGCCCAGGCCATCGCCCAGCGGGAGAACGACGCCAAGTTCCACTCCAGGTTCATCGTGCGCAGCTCGCTTCCGGTCAACTCTCTGGACGACCTGAAGGCCCAGGCCAAGACCCTGACCATCACCTTCGGCAGCGAGAGCTCCACCTCGGGCCACCTGATGCCCCGTTACTTCCTGGTCCAGGCCGGCATAGACCCCGCCACGGCCTTCAAGACGGTGCCCAACTTCTCCGGCTCCCACGACCTGACCTGGCAGCTGGTGCAGAGCGGCTCCTTTGACGTGGGGGCGCTGAACGAGGACGTGTGGCTGAAGGCGGTCAAGGAGGGCAAGATTGACCCGGCCAAGGTCCGGGAGTTCTACACCACACCCGAGTACGTGGACTACCACTGGACGGCCCGAGCCGACCTGGACCAGACCTACGGCGCCGGCTTCACCAACAAGGCCAAGCAGGCGCTGCTGAAGCTGAACATGCAGGAGAACAAGGAGATTCTGGAACTGTTCGCCACCCAGCGGTTCATCGAGACCAGCAACACCAACTACGCGCCCATTGAGCAGATCGCCCGCACCCTGGGCATCATCAAGTAGCGGTAGATGGCTGTTTCCGCTCACAGGTCAGTGGTCACTGCGCCCGCCGCCACCCACGTGGCGGTCAAGGACGTGGCCAAGGGCTACCCGGGAGTGCAGGCGCTGGCGTCGCTGAGCTTCAGCGTGCGCCCTGGGGAGCGGTTGGCCCTGGCCGGGCCCAGCGGCAGCGGCAAGACCACCTTGCTGCACCTGCTGGCGGGCCTGCTGCAACCCGACGCCGGCAAGTTGCTCATCGAGGGGCGGGACCTGGCGGAGCTGCGGCCCGGCCGGGAGCTGGCCCGGCTGGTGGGGATGGTGCACCAGCAGTACGACCTGGTCGCCTCCCTGCCGGTGCTGCACAACGTGCTGGCCGGACGGCTGGGCCAGTGGAGCCTGGGGGCTTCGATCCTATCCCTCATCTGGCCCCGGGAGCGCCACTTGGCGGAGGAGGCCCTGGCCCGGTTGGGCATGGCCGACAAGATAAACCAGCGCACCTCCCGCCTCTCCGGGGGCGAGCAGCAGCGGGTGGCCATCGCCCGGCTCATGGTGCAGTCGCCGCGCATCATCCTGGCCGACGAGCCGGTGTCCTCCCTGGACCCCGCCCTGGCGGAGGAGATGATGCGGCTGCTGGCGGGCCTGGTGGAAGGCTCCGGAAAGACCCTCATCGCCAGCCTGCACTCGCCCTACCTCATCAGGAAGTACTGCACCCGGGTCATCGGGCTGCGCCACGGCCAGATGCAGTTCGATCTGCCCGCCGCCGAGCTGACCGAGGCGGTGCTGGACCGTCTTTACGACCTGGACCGCCGCCGCCCTCTCCCTGGCCCCAACCGGAAGGAGTGAGGCGCTGAAACTCTCGGATAGCCGCGGCCTGCTCACCCTGCTCCTGGCGGGGGCCTTCCTCTGGAGCCTGACCAGCGTGGACTGGGGCGGCTCCCTGGTACATGGCGGCGGTGGCGCGGCCGCCTGGCGCTTCCTCCTGGCCCTCTTCCCGCCGGACCTGTCCGCCGAGTTTCTGGCCGTGAGCCTGGCCGCCACCTGGCCAACCCTGGCCTACGCCGTGGCGGGCATGACTGTGGCCGTGCTAATTGGCGTGCCCCTGGGCATTCTGGCCTCGGGCACGGTGATCGCCACGCCGCGCCTGCGGTGGCCGGTGGCGCTGGCGTCCCGGTTCTCCCTGGGCGGGCTGCGGGCCATTCACGAGCTGGTGTGGGCGGTGCTCTTCGTGGCGGCCTTTGGCCTCTCGCCCCTGGCGGCGGTGCTGGCCCTGGGCATCCCCTACGGGGGCATCCTGGGCCGCATCTACTCCGAGCTGCTCCACGACGTGCCCGCCGAGCCGCTGCGGGCGCTGCGCACCGCCGGGGCGTCCCCGGTGCGGCAGTTGCTCTACGGGCGCCTTCCCCTGGCCCTGCCAGACATGGTGGGCTACACTTTTTATCGCTTTGAATGCGCCATCCGGTCGGCGGCCATCATGAGCTTCGTGGGGATTCAGGGCCTGGGGTACCAGATCCAGCTGTCCCTGCAGGACCTGCTGTTTCGCCAGGTGTGGACGCTACTGCTGTTCATGCTGGCGCTGGTGGTGCTGGTGGACCAGTGGAGCTCCCTGGTGCGCCGGAAGCTGGCGTCCTGATGGAGGCGCGGGGAGAATCCCCTCCGCCCGCGGTGGCTGGACCAGGGCGAGGCCGATGGCCCCGGCGCCCTCCCCTTCTCGGCCCCTATCGGGGCGGGATCTACGGCCGCCTCTCCTCCGTGGGCGTCACCAGGCTCTCTTTGCTGGGGCTGCTGGCCCTGGCGGCGGCCTCCTGGGCCTACCTGGCCTTCGGCGAGGACCGGGACTTCCCCAACCTGCTGGCCGCGCATACCTGGCAGGGGGCCGGGCGCCTGGGAAGCCAGCTCCTTGGACTGGGCGCAACCAGTCCCCCGGCCTTCACCCAGTGGGACCGGTGGCTGGAGACCGGCAAGCTGGCCTACCAGACCCTGGCCATGAGCGTGCTGGCCATTGGGCTGGCGGGCATTGGGGTGCTGCTGACCTTCCTGCCGGCGGCCCGCAACGTGAGCCACGGCGGCCTGGGCGGCGCGTCGTCCCGGCCCTGGCGCGTGCTCCACCACCTCATCCGCCTGGTCTATAACCTGACCCGGGCCGTGCCCGAGCTGGTCTGGGCCATGATCATCGTGTTCTTCCTGGCGCCGGGGGTGCTGCCCGGCGCGGCGGCCCTGGCCCTGCACAACTTCGGCATTGTGGGCAAGCTGTCGGCGGAGGTGGTGGAGAACCTGGACCCCGCGCCGTCCCGCGCCCTGCGGGGCGCCGGGGCCAGCAACACCCAGATGCTGCTGTACGGCATCCTGCCCCAGGCCCTGCCCCACTTTCTCACCTACCTGCTGTATCGGTGGGAGGTGGTGATCCGCACCACGGTGGTGGTGGGCTTTGTGGCCGCCGGGGGCATGGGACGGGAGTTCCGCCTGAGCCTGAGCTACTTCCACTACACCGACGTGGCCCTGCTGCTGCTCTGGTACATGATCCTGGTCACCGGCGTGGACCTGCTCAGCGCCTGGCTCCGTCGCCTGGCCCTGCCCCCAACCTTGCGGTGAGGGGCGCGCCGGCGGGCCCGCGGACGTATTATAGTTAGAGCATGCGCTGGCTCCGCCGCGGTATTTTGGGGGTGTTTCTGGCCTGGCTTCTGGTAGCCTCCGGCGGGGGCTACCGGCCGACCAACCTGGACCTGCTCCTGGCGCCCCACCTGTACAGCCTGCTGACCTGGGAGCTGGAGCACCTGCCGGAGAAGTGGTTCCACCAGGTGGACCACGCCGTTGGCCGGTGGCTGAGGCTCTATCCCGCCCCTTCACATCAGGATAGGGAGGCCTGGGCGCAGGAGTACTTCTCCCTGGCCCGGCGCGCCGGTGAGGTGGAACGGTCCCTGCAGGGCCAAGGCCCTCCCAGCGACCCGCCGGACGCGCTGAGCGGGGAGCAGGTCCGCCAAGCCCTGCAGGAGCTGGCCGAAATCCGCCGGCGGCGGGTGCGGCTGCGGCCCCTGGTGGAGGAGACCATCGAGGGGGCCATCAGCGACGCCCTGGCTCAAGCGGGCCTGGACTGGCGGGCCGGGGTAGTGCTGCCGCCGGTGGATGCGGTGCTCTCCAGCTCGCCGGGCATTCTGGTGGCGTCCCCCCGGGACCGCATCCAGCGGGAGTGGGCAGTGCTCCTGGAGCCGGACCTGGACGACCGCGCCAAGGAGCTGGTGGAGGCGGGGGTACTGGAGGACCGCGGCCTGTCGGCCATTGTGGAAGGCACTGGGGGCGTGGCCTCCTACCCCAGCGTGGTGGCAGATATCTACGGGCTGCACTACGGCATGGTCACGGTGGCCCACGAGTGGGTCCACCAGTGGCTGTTCTTCCACCCGCTGGGACAGGGCTTTGACCGCACGCCCGAGCTGACCACCATCAACGAAACGGTGGCCACGCTGGTGGGTGAGGAGATCGGCGACCGGGCCTTCACCGCGCTTACCGGGGAGGTAGTGGACCGCCCGGAAGCTCCCGCCAACCCTCCTGTGCCAAAGGAGAATGCGGCGGGCTTTGACTTCAACGCCGCCATGCGGGAGACGCGCCTGCGGACGGAGGATCTGCTGGCCCAGGGCAAGATCGACGAGGCCGAGGCCTACATGGAGCAGCGGCGCCGGTTGCTGGCCGCAGAAGGCTACTACATCCGCAAGCTCAACCAGGCCTACTTCGCCTTCCACGGCTCCTACGCCACCAGCGGCGGGTCGGTCAGCCCCATCGGCCAGCAGCTTCAAGAGTTGCGGCGGGACAGCGCGTCGGTGGCGGAGTTTCTGCACCTGGTGGCCGGGTTCGGCAGCTACCAGGAGTTCCTGGACACGGTGGAGGCGGAGAGACCGTCAGGCTAGTTCTGACAGATGTCATTTCTAACAAAATAGCCCTCATCCCCCTGGCCCCTTCTCCCTGAGGGCGAATGGGGAACTCTCGCCACCGCCCCCTCTCCCTCTGGGAGAGGGCTGGGGTCAGGGCGATACCCCTCGCCTTAATCCTCTCTCACAAGGGAAGAGGAGATTGTGCTGCCCCTGCATTCGGGGAGAATGAAAAGGCCCGACCGGCGATGGGCAGCATGGACAGGGGAAGTGACGCCTGACTATAATAGCCGCTGGTTCACGCGCCCCGCTTTGCTGGAGAGGTGCCGGAGTGGTCGAACGGGCACGACTGGAAATCGTGTAGGGGCTCACAAGTCTCTCGCGGGTTCGAATCCCGCCCTCTCCGCCAGCCAGAAACGGTTCCCACCACCACCCTGCCTCTTCGCGGAGAAACAGCACCCGTGGTCAAGAACGCCGCGGCCACGCCCGAGGCATACCTGGAAGCACTGTCCGAAGAACGCCGGCGCCTGATTGCCGCCGTGCGCCAACTCGTCCTGGCCAACCTGCCCCCAGGCTACGTGGAGACCATGCGGTGGGGCGGGCTCTGCTACGAGGCGCCCCTGGAGCGGTACCCCAAGACCTACAATAAGCAGCCGCTGGCGTACGCCGCCCTGGCGTCCCAGAAGAACTACTGCTCCCTGCACCTGACCGCGGTGTACCAGGACAAGACAGCGGTGGAATGGCTGCAGACCGAGTTTGCCAAAGCCGGGAAGAAGCCGAACATGGGCAAGTCCTGCGTGCGGTTCAAGAAGCTGGATGACCTGCCCCTGGAGGCCATCGGCCGGGCGATTGCCGGCACGCCCGTGGAGGAGTTCCTCGGCCGGTATGAGCGGAGCCGGCACCACAGAGAGTAAACCTGTGGGCCAGCCTGCGGCAAGGTGCAGACATGAGTCGTCCCGGATTTTTCGGGCAGAAAGTGGGAAGGGCAAATGGGCGCCGCCAGAGAGGAAACGCCGTACGCCCTAGCACAAATCGCGGCGGCATACCTCTCGTCTTTCCGGCGAAAGCCGGAATCCAACCATTTCGCCTGGAGACGGAAGATGGATGGAGAACTGTCACTCTGGGTTCCGGCCTCCGCCGGAACGACGAAGTTGCCCCAAGCGCGTTCCTGGATACCAAACTCCGGGATGATTCATGTCTACGGCGTTTCCGGGTTGACCCAGGGCGCGGCGCCGTTTACTCGGGAGCCGGCTGGCCGCCCGCACTGGCGCCCGGCTGGGATCCTTTAGCCTGGTATAACTCCGGGTTGGCGCAACTCTCCAGCCGCTGCCCCTTCAGCCCGGCCACCAGGTTGCGCGCGGCCAGCAGACACATGGCCCGCCGGGCCGCCACCGTGGCGCTGCCTACGTGGGGCGTGACCAACAGATTCTCCAGCGTCAGCAACGGGTCATCGGCGGGGATGGGCTCGGGATCGGTCACGTCCAGCGCCGCGCCGCGAATCCAGCCCTCCTTCAGGGCAACGTACAAGGCCTTGGAGTCCACCACCGCGCCCCGCGCCACGTTGATGAGAATGGCGGTGGGCTTCATCATCCGCAGCTCCTTCTGGCCGATGTAGTGGCGGGTCTGCGGCGTCAGGGGCACGTGGAGAGTCACGAAGTCGGCGGCGGCCAGCAGGGCCGGCAGCTCCGCATACTTGATACCGTACTGGTTCTCCACCTGGGGATTGCGGGAGCGGGAGTGATAAATCAGGGTCATGTCGAACCCGCGCGCCCGCTTGGCCACCTCCAGGCCGATCTGGCCCAGGCCCACGATGCCCAGGGTGGCGCCGTGGATATCCATTCCCAACCAGCGCATGGGATGGAACGCCAATTGCCACTGGCCCTGCCGCACCCAGCGATCGCCCTCGCTCACCCGGCGGGCCGCCGACAGCAGCAACGCAAAGGTGAGGTCCGCAGTGGCCCTGGCCAGTACGCCGGGAGTGTGCCCCACCAGGATGCCGCGCCGAGTGGCCTCCGCCACATCCACGTTGTCCAGCCCCACCGCCAACTGGCTGATGACCTTGAGCCGTGGGGCCGCCTCCATGGCCGCCCGGTCCATCCGGTCCATGACGGTGGTCAGCACCGCGTCCACGCCGGCGAGCTTATGGTGAAGCTGCTCAGGGGTTGGCGGGTAGTCATCCGGCCACACCTCCAACTCCGCCTCCCTGGAGATCATGTCCAGGGCCTCACGAAAGATCTGCCGAGTCACAAACACCTGGTGTCGGGCCAACTCCGGCCTCCGTGCCAACCGCGCGCGAATATCCCAGCTACCATTCTATCCAACGCGGTAGCTTAATTCCAGCAACCGCCGGCCCCGGCAGTGGTTCAGTTCGTTGTTGCTAGGGAACGGAGAATCTATCCATCACACCGGCGAAGGCCGGTGTCCACACGCAGCCGTGGTTGGATAGCACTGTTGGATTCCGGCCCACGGCTTTCGCCGGGGCAGGCTTTGCGCCGGAATCGGGGATGGCCTTGAGAAGGCCACGTGAGGGATTAAGATAAAGTCACCCTTGAAGCAGCATGACGATGCTATTTTCATAGCAATGACGCGGGCCTAACCGGACCACTACCCCGGCCCCTGCCGCCGGCGCGCCGGCCATGTCCCGATTCCAGCGATGCCTTTTCACACCCAAACCCACCGATTCGGGACCGCCACGCTTATTGACAGGGCCAAGGCGACCTGTTAACCTGGCAAGCCTGCCCGCGACGTATTTCGAGGCGCCGTGGGGCCATTTTGTGTCTCTTCAGCCGTCGGGCGACGACAACCGGTCAAGCCCAATGCACCAGGGAGGATTATGCGCTCATTGTCCCGATCACGGTCACTGGTCCACTACGGTCTCTGCCTAGGGGTGGCGTCGGTATCGCTATTGGCGCTGGCCTGCGGCGCCGCCGCCACCGCAACGCCCGCTCCGACAACCAACCCCACTGCAGCGGCGCCCACGGCTGGCGCCGGCACACCCACGGCCATGCCCAAGCCCACCGCCGGCCCAGTTTCCACGACAGTCAGTCCCGCCAAGCTCACCATGATGATCGGCAACTGGGGCGCCGAGCGGTTTGACTACGTCTATGCCGGCACCGGCACCAGCAACCAGTACGCCCGTCTCATCCACGGGTTCCCCATCGCCGCTAACCCCAACGGCAGCATGACCCCGGGCATCGCCTCCGACTGGAAGGTCTCCGCCGACGGCAAGACCTGGACCATCACCGTCCGCGACGGCGTCAAGTTCCACGACGGCTCGCCCCTCACCGCCGCGGACATCGCCTGGACCATGAACCACGAATGGAGCCCGGATAGTCTGGCTTACAACAAGGGCACCACCGGCCAGGCCGCCGCCCGCAACGCGGAGAAGATCGAGCAGACCGGTCCCAACCAGGTCAGCATGACCACCAAGAACGTGGACTCCGGCGTCCCGTCCGGTCTGCTGGCTGAGGCCGGCCCCAACTGGATCGGCATGATCCTGCCCAAGCGGGCCAACATGAACGACGATGCCGAAGTGGCTGCCTACGAGCGCAACCCCATCGGCGCGGGCCCTTTCAAGCTGATCAAGCACACCCAGGCTGAGGTTATGTCCTTCGAGCGGTTCGAGGATTTCTACTATCAGCCCAAGAACGGCCTGCCGGAAGACCGCCGGACCAAGTTCAAGTTCTTGGACCTGCGGCTGGTGCCGGAGGAGTCCACCCGGGTGTCCGCCCTGCGGGCCGGCGACGCCGACATTGTCCCCGCCAGCCTGGCCACCAAGAAGCAGGTGGAGGCCGGCAACGGCCGCCTGATCTTCGGCCCGGAAGGCGTGTATATGCGCGTCGTCCTCAGCGGCTGCTGGGAAGCCAACTACACCAAGTACCCCTGCAAGGACAAAAAGGTACGCCAGGCCCTGGACCTGGCCCTGAACAAGAACGTCATCCGGGACAACCTGTACGGCGGGCCCGAGGTGTTCTCCACCAAGGGGTGGGAGTTCGTGACTCCCGGCGCCTTGGGCTACAGCCCGGACCTGGACTCCTGGCCCCAGGACGTGGCCAGGGCCAAGCAGCTCATGACCGAGGCGGGCTACCCCAACGGCCAGGGCTTTGGCAAGCTGATCGTCAACACCTGGGTCTCGGCGTCCCTGCCCTTCATGCCCGAGGCCGCCACCCTCATGGCCGACACCTGGCGGCGGGAGCTGGGGCTGGACGTGGAGGTCAAGGTCGGCGAAGAGGCCTCCCTGAATGCGGCCCGGCGCAACGGCGAGCTCAACGGCCAGATTACCGTGCGGGACAACGAAGCGCGGATGGACGGCGCCAGCATCATGCGGTCCGGTTACGGCACGCCCACCCAGGGCGACCGCCAGCACCACGACCAAACGCTGTTCGATGAGGTTACCAAGACCCTGGCGGTCACCGACCCGGCCCTGCGCGGCGCGGCCCTCAACGCCACTTACAAGCGGTTGCGGGACGAATCCTACGAGCTGGGCATCGGGTACGTGAACATCCCCTGGGGCGTTGGCCCCCGGGTCACCGCCTGGCAGCCCTTCACCTTCTCGTTCTATCCCTCCGGGCTGCACACCATCACCTTGAAGTAGCCTCTGCTCCGGCAAGGCCCCCACGGCGTGCCGTGGGGGCCAGTCCAACGGAAACCCACTGGGGGAGCCCAACGCGGCTCCCCCCTTTTTTGGCCACTCCTAGCCCGCCTGGGGCCTTCCCTTCGGGCCACTCGTCGGGTTGTCCCAGGTCCGGCGCAGGACGGCCACGTCTGTTCTCGCTTCCCCCAGTCTGCGCCACCGCTGGCCCGCCACGTTCTGGTATAACCCAAGTCCGCAATCCGTCACTACGACTCCAGTTCATTGCCGATACGCTTCCGTTGACAATGCCCACCTCTCTTGTTACCATCCTGCACAGTTTATGGCGCTACCCGACACAGCTTGAGGTAAACCGCAATACGATGGTAAGTATTCGTGACATTCAGCCTAACCATGTAGCGGTTTCTTGCGTTCACGGGGCGGCGCAGCAGGAGGATGACATGGGAACTCCGCCAGAGGGACGGCGGCCTGACCCGCGGGTCCAACGGACTTCCACCGGCTTGCTGGGCATGGTCGGCCTAGCGGCGGCCCTGGTGATGCTGCTGGCAGTGGCTTGCGGCGCCGCCGCCACCGCCACGCCCGCTCCCACCGCCGGCCCCACGGCGGCAGCCCCAGCCCCAACCCGTGGCGCCGGCACGCCCGCGGCGGCCACCGCCACCGCAGCGCCCGCGGCCGGCGCCGCCACGCCCACCGCCATGCCCAAGCCCACCACGGCCCCCGCCCCCGGGACGATAAGCTCCGGCAAGCTGGTCTTCATGATTGCCGGCTGGGGCAACGAGCGGTTCACCTACAACTTCGCCGTGGGCGGCGGCAACAACTTCGCCCGGTTTCTCCAGGGATACCTCGTTGCCACCAACGAGAAGACCGAGCTGATCCCCGGCATCGCCTCCAAATGGGAGGTTTCCCCCGACGGCAAGACCTGGCTCTTCACCATCCGGGAGGGCGGCAAGTTCCACGATGGCAGCAACATCACCGCTCAGGACGTTTGGTGGACCTTCATGCATTACTGGGGCAAGGACGAGTCGGGCTCCGCGGTGGAGCGGGCTACCCAGAGCAGCGCCCAGGCCCTGGCCAGGACCGTGGGCAGCGTCACCCTGCCCCAACCCAATCAGGTCAGCATGAACTTCACCCAGGCCAACGCCGGGTTCGCCGGGGCCTACGTGTCGGAAGCGGCGGGCAACTGGTACGGCATCAACCCCAAGCGGCCCAAGGTCCACGATACCGCCCAGGAAGAGGCCTACGACAAGAAGCCCATCAGCTCCGGCCCCTTCGCCATGACGCGGCACGTTCCCGCCGAGGTGATGGCCTTCGAGCGGTTTGAGGACTACTACTACCAGACCAAGAACGGCTTGCCGGAGGACCGCCGGCCCAAGTTCAAGAACCTGGAGCTGCGCCTGGTGCCGGAGGAGGCCACCCGCGTGGCCGCCATTCGCGCCGGCGAGGCCGACATCGCCCCCGCCAGCCTCGCCACCAAGAAACAGGTGGAAGCGGGCAACGGTCGCCTGGTCTTCGGCCCGGAAGGGCTGTACGTGCGGGTGATGCTGCTGGGCTGCTATAAGCCCGCGAACCCCTGCTACAAGAAGGAAGTGCGCCAGGCCCTGGACTACGCCATAGACAAGAACATCATCCGGGACAAGCTGTTTGGCGGCCCGGAGGTGTTCCAGACCAAGGGCTGGGCCCACGTCACACCCAGCACCATCGGCTACAGCAAGGACCTGGACGTTTGGCCCCAGGACGTGGCCAAGGCCAAGCAGCTCCTGGCCCAGGCCGGCTACCCCAACGGCCAGGGCTTCGGCAAGCTGGTGGTCAACACCTGGGTCTCCACGGCCATGCCCTTCCTACCTGAGTCGGCCCAGCTGGCCGCCGACTTCTGGCGCAAGGAGCTAGGGCTGGACGTGGAGGTGAAGGTGGGCGACGAGGCCGCCCTGAAGCGGGACACCCTGACCGACGCCCTCCACGGCCAGGTACTGTGGCGGGACAATGAGGCCGGCCAGGACAAGACGGCCGTGTGGCTCTCTTCCTACGGCAGCCCCACCCACGGGGCCCGGCTGCACCAGACCCCGGACCTGTTCGACCTGACCGGTCTGGCCCTGGGCGTGGTGGAACCGGTGGAGCGGCAGAGGCAGAATAACATCCTGGCCAAGCGGGGGAGGGACGAGTCCTACGAGCTGGGCATCGGCTACATGAACATCCCCTGGGCCGTGGGCCCGCGGGTGGTCCAGTGGCAACCCTACCCGCTGGCCTTCTTCCCTTCTAACATTCACGGCATGGTTTTGAAGTAGCGCGACGAATTCCGGCGCAGGCGCCCAGCTGATTGCCCACGCCTGCGCCGGAACTTCCCCCCCAGATTGACACGTTTGACCTCAGATGATACTATCAATTAACTTCGGTGATGTACTTGACTTAGGTGTGCTAACCAGTTCCGGATAGCACGGTGAGTCAGAACGGCGGCCACGCAAGCGCGCTCTTTTGACTAAGAGATGGGCGCATGACGTGGCTTCGCTTTTAGTATCCAGGCGCCTGCTGAGGGACGTTCCCTTGGTGACGGCGTCACCAAAATGGGTAGCTGGCCGGACGCAGTTGTCCCGGCGCTTGGGGATTGGTTTCCACAGGTTGGTTTCGGCGGCCACGAGAGGTACCCTGCCCATGAGAGCAGGGTCGGGGTAGCGGCCCAGCACAGTCGGCACATGAGGTGGATATGCAGCGATACATCTTGTTTCGCGTGTTTCAGGCGTTGTTCACCCTGTGGATCCTGAGCCTGGCCATCTTTCTCAGCGTACACCTCACTGGGGACCCGGCCCAGTACCTCCTGGGGTCCGAGGCTGGCCGTACCGAGTACGAGCAGCTCAAGAAGAACCTGGGGCTGGACCGCCCCCTGCACATTCAATACATCTCCTTCATGGGCGACGTGCTGCGGGCCGACTTTGGCAAGTCCCACATCCTGGGCCGCTCGGCCCGGGAAGTTCTGCTGGAGCGGTTCCCCGCCACCTTGCAGCTAGCCTCCGCGGCCTTCACCATAGCCCTAGTGGTGGGAATCCCCCTGGGCATCCTCTCCGCGGTGAAACGCGACACGCCCATTGACCTCTTCGCCAAGTTTTTTGCGGTACTGGGCATCGCCAGCCCCAGTTTTTGGATCGCCATCATGCTAATCCTGCTTTTCGGGGCGATCCTGGGCTGGCTGCCTACCTTCGGCCGCGGGGGCTTGGACCACTTTGTGCTGCCCTCCTTCGTGCTGGGCTGGGCCGCCATGGCCGGCATGGTGCGCCTGGGCCGCTCCAGCATGCTGGAAGTGCTGGACAGCGAGTACGTCAAGTTCGCCCGGGTCAAGGGGCTGGCGGAGCGGCTGGTCATCTTCAAGCACGCCCTCAAGAACGCCATCATCCCCCTGCTGACCTTCTCGGGATTGACCCTGGCCGGGTTGCTCAACGGCTCGGTGGCGGTGGAGGTGGTGTTTGCCTGGCCCGGCATCGGGCGCCTCATGCTCCAGGGGATTCAGACCCGGGATTTCCCCATAGTGCAGGCCACCGTGCTGGCGGCCGGGCTCTTCTACATTGTCTCCGCCCTGGTGGTGGACATCCTGTACGCTTATGTTAACCCCAGAATCAGATACGATTAAATACTCAGCGCGGAGGATGCTATGGCTACCGTAACCAGCGTCGCAACTACCGCTTCAAGGGCTGGATGGCTCAGGCAACTGAGGAGCCGAAGCCGCAGGCTAAAGCTGCCTTGGGTATCTATCTCCATTGTGTCGGTACTGGTTACCTGCGCCGCCTTTGCCAACGTGTTGGCGCCCCACGATCCGGTGGAGATCAACATGCTGGAATCACGCATGTCGCCGGCGATTATCAGCGCATTTTGGGGCGGGGAAGACGCCAACTGGAGCTGGAACCATCCCCTGGGCACCGACGTCATGGGCCGCGACATGCTGAGCCGCCTGATTTACGGGGCCCGCACCAGCGTGTTCATCAGCCTGGTGGCGCTGGGCACCGGCATGGTGGCAGGCACCGCGCTAGGCCTGATGGCCGGGTACCGCGGCGGGTGGGTTGATGCGCTGATTATGCGCATCGCCGACGCCGCGCTGGGATTTCCCACGATCCTGGTGGCCATGATCATCGTGGTGCTCTTGGGAGCTGGCATACAGAACATCGTGCTGGCGGTGTTGCTCACCGTCTGGGCTCGGTTCGCCCGCATGATCCGGGGCGACGTGCTCAGCATCAAGGAGTTGGACTTCATCACCCAGGCCAAGATCGCCGGGGTATCCCCCTTCATGATCATGGCCCGGCACATCTTCCCCAACATCGTCAACACCCTGTTGGTCATCACCAGCCTGCAGATCGGCCAGGTGATCCTGCTGGAGGCCTCCCTGAGCTTCCTGGGGCTGGGGCTGCCCCCCGGTGAACCGGCCTGGGGCATTATGGTGGCCGAGGGACGCACCGTCATCGTCGACGTGTGGTGGTTGTCCCTGCTGCCCGGTTTGTCCATCACCATCGTGGTGCTGGCGTTCAACTTCTTCGGCGACTGGATGCGCGACACTATGGACCCCAAGCTTCGGCGAGCCTAGCCGGCGTATAGGAGGGAGATACTTTGGCCCAAGCGCCGGTTCTGGAAGTTCAGGACCTGAGGACCTATTTCTTCACCCGCACCGGCGTGGTGAAGGCGGTGGACGGGGTGAGCTTTTCCCTGCTGCCCGGGGAAACGCTGGGTATAGTGGGGGAGTCGGGCAGCGGCAAGAGCATGACCGCCCTGTCCATCATGGGGCTGGTGCCCAAGCCCGCGGGGAAAACGGTAGGTGGCAAGGTGCTGCTGGAGGGGGAGGACCTGCTGCAAAAGTCCGCTAATGAGATGCAGCATATCCGGGGACGCAAGATCTGCATGATCTTGCAGGACCCCATGACATCCCTTAACCCCGTGTATACCGTGGGCAACCAGCTCATTGAAACCCTGCGGATGCGGGACGAAGGGCTCGGCCGCGGACTGAAGGAGCGGGCGGTGGAGCTGCTGTCCAAGGTGAAGATCGCTTCACCCGAAAACCGCATGGGCAACTATCCCCACCAGATGAGCGGCGGCATGCGGCAGCGGGTGGTGGGGGCCATTGCCATGGCGGGATCCCCCAAAGTGCTCATCGCCGACGAGGCCACCACCTCTTTGGACGCTACCATCCAATATCAGTACCTGATGCTACTCAAGGAGATTCAGAAGGAAACCGGGCTGTCCATCATCTTCATCACCCACGACTTTGGCATTGTGGCCAAGATGTGCGACCGGGTGGCGGTGATGTATGCGGGGAAGATGGTGGAGCTGGCGCCGGTGCGGGACCTGTTTAACAAGCCATCCCACCCCTACACGGAAGCGCTGATGCGCTCGGTGCCCAACGTGGACGAAGAGGTGGACAAGCTGTACGCCATTGAAGGACAGCCTCCCGCCCTGGACAAGCTGCCCCCGGGCTGCCCCTTCGCCCCGCGATGCCCCTATGCCTTTGAACGGTGCCTGCACGAGTATCCTACGCCGGTGACGGTGGGCGAAGGCCACTATGCCCACTGCTGGAAGTTGGTATGAGTCAGAATGGAGCAGCCACCGAGGCGGTCATCTCGGTGGAAAAGTGTCAGAAGTACTTCCCGGTCTCCCGGGGGGTGGTGATGCGGAAGACCATCGGCCACGTCAAGGCGGTGGACGGTATCTCCTTCAAGATCAAGCAGGGTGAGACGTACAGCCTGGTGGGAGAATCGGGGTGCGGCAAGACCACCACCGCCAAGATGATACTGCAGGTGGAGAAGCCCACTTCCGGTATTATCAAGTTCCAGGGGAAAGACCTGGCGGGGTTTCGCTCGGAGGAGTACCGGGAGTACCGGGCCTCGGTCCAGGCGGTGTTCCAGGACCCCTGGAGCTCCCTGAACCCCCGCATGCGGGTGGGGTCCATCATCCTGGAGCCGCTGCTGACCAACCAGAAGCTGGACAAGGGGGAGGCCAAGGAGAAGCTGGAGTCCCTGCTGGAGGAGGTGGGCCTGCACAGCTTCCAGGGGGACTACTACCCCCATGAATTCAGCGGCGGGCAGCGCCAGCGCATCGCCATCGCCCGGGCGCTGTCGCTGCAACCCAAGCTCATCGTCCTGGACGAGCCGGTGTCGGCCCTGGACGTGTCCATCCGCGCCCAGATCATGAACCTGCTGCGCGATCTGCAGGAGCGCTACGGCGTGGCCTACCTGCTCATCGCCCACAACCTGGCGACGGTGCGGTACATGAGCCACAACGTGGGGGTGATGTACCTGGGGAAGATTGTGGAGCAGGCGCCCACCCGGGAGCTGTTCAACAACCCCATGCACCCCTACACCAAGGCCCTCATCTCCGCGGCGCTGCCCAGCCACCCGGACATCCAGCGAGAGGACATTGTGCTGAGCGGCGAGATCCCCTCGCCCTTGAACCCGCCCTCCGGGTGCGCCTTCCACCCGCGCTGCCCCTTCGTGATGGACCGCTGCTCCCAGGAGCTGCCGATGCTGAAGGAGTTGAAGCCGGACCACGAGGTGTCCTGCCACCTGTACTGAGGGGGTGGCGGGCCGGATTTGGGGCAACGTGTAGGGGCGGGTTTAAAACCCGCCCCTACATTGTGGCCGATGATCTTACCAAGTTCTGAGACTGCTTCTCAGGATATGCTTCAGTCACCCACCGCCGGGCTGGGCGCCACCGCGCCGGGGCTCCCGCCGTTGCGGGACATCTCCGGCGACACCGGGCCAGTCCCGTTGCGGGACAGCTCCGCCGCCACGCCCTCGTCGCCGTAGTTCATGGAGTAGAGGTGGGCGTAGAGACCGCCCAGGCGCAACAGCTCCCAGTGGTTGCCCTGCTCAATCACCCGCCCGTGGTCCAGCACCACGATGCGGTCGGCGTTGCGGATGGTGGACAGCCGGTGGGCGATGACCAGGGAGGTGCGTCCCACCAGGATGCGCTTCAGGGCCTCCTGGATCAGCATCTCGGTGTAGGTGTCCACGTTGGCGGTGGCCTCGTCCAGTATGAGGATGCGCGGGTCGGCCACGATGGCCCGGGCAAAGCTGATGAGCTGCCGCTGGCCGATGCTCAGGTTGCTGCCCCGCTCCCGCAGCATGGTGTCGTAGCCCTGCTCCAGGCGCATGATGAAGTCGTGGGCCCCCACCGCCTTGGCCGCCTCCACCACTTTCTCGTCGGTGGCCTCGGTGTGGGAGTAGCGGATGTTCTCCTTCACCGTGGCGGAGATCAGGAACGGCTCCTGCAGCACCATGCTCATCTGGCCCACCAGGGAGGCTCGGGTCACGTCGCGCACGTCATGGCCGTCAATGGTGATGCGGCCGCTGGTCACGTCATAGAAGCGGCTAACCAGCGCCACGGTGGTGGTCTTGCCCGCGCCAGTGGGGCCCACCAGGGCCACCGTCTCCCCCGGCCGCACGTCAATGTTCACATTCTGCAGCACCGGCACGCCCGGCTTGTAGGCAAAGTCCACGTCCTCAAACTTGATGTGGCCTTGAACGGGCGGCATGGCCGGGGCGCCGGGTTGGTCCGTCACCTCGGGCTGTACGTCCAGCAGCTCAAAGATGCGTACCCCGGAAGCCATGGACCGCTGGAGCTGGGTGTACTGCATGGTCAGGTTGCGGATGGGGTCGAAGAACCGCTGGATGAACAGCACGAAGGCCACCAGCACCCCCACCTGCAACGACCCGTTGACCACCCACCAGCCGCCGACGACGATGACCAGGGCGGTGGAGGTTCCCGTAAGCAGCTCCACCAGCGGCTGCACCCCGCCGGCAAAGAGGGTGGCGTGAATGTTGGCGTCCCGGTGCTCCCGGTTCAACGCGTCAAACTGCTCCAGGTTGCGCTTCTGCCGGTTCAGGCTCTGCACCACCCGTACGCCGGCGATGTTCTCCTGCAGTGCGCCGTTGACCAGGGCGATGGCCCGCCGGATGCGCAGGAAGGAGCGCCGGGCAAACCGCTGCCAGTAGGCCATGAGGAAGAACAGCACCGGGATGACGCTGAAGGTGATCAGCGCCAGCTTCCAGTCCAGGATGACCATCATGACGACGATGCCCCCCAGGCTCAGGATGTCGGCCAGGGTCATCACCATGATCTCGAAGGTTTCCTGGAGCTGGAGGATGTCGTTCTGCATCCGGGACATGATGCGGCCGACCTCCGTGCGCCGGAAGAAGGACAGCGAGAGGGTTTGCAGGTGGTTGAACATCTGGGTGCGCATGGTGTAGAGCACACCCTGGCCCACCTTGGAGATGGACGCCGCCTGCACGAAGTTGGAGCCGTAGTGGACCAGGGCCACCGCCAGGAAGATCAGCGCCACCTTGTGGAGGCCCGCGACCTGGCCCGCGGTCACCCCGGGCTTGATGTAGGAGTCAATGGCCCACTTGACCAGCAGCGGGAAGGTTACCGTGGCGCCGGTGTACAGCACCACCGCCACCAGGGTGATGAGCGCCCACTTCTTGAAAGGCAACACGTACCGGGCCAGGCGCATGGTGACACTATGGTCGTAGGCCTTGCCCAGGATCTCGTCGTCGGCAACCTTGACCGCCGAGCCCGCCCCGCCGGTGCGCTCCGCGGAGCCGCTGATGCCGAAGCCCATGCCCCCGCCGCCGCCGTGCATCTGCATCAGGCGTTCCCTCCGGCGGCGCTCAGGGGGGAGGCGGCCTCCAGCAGGATCTCCTCCTGCGGCTTGAGCTGCAACTCGTAGATGTTGCGGTACAGGCCACTGCGGGCGTAAAGCTCCTCGTGGCTGCCCTGCTCGGCGATAACTCCGTCCTGCATCACCAGGATGTGGTCCGCGTGGCGGACGGTGCTCAGCCGGTGGGCGATGATAAAGGTGGTGCGCCCTGCCACCACCTGCCGCATGGCCTGCCGGATCTGGCGCTCCGTCTCCACGTCCACGCTGGAGGTGGAGTCGTCCAGGATCAGCACCGGGGGGTCCAGCAGGATGGTGCGGGCAATGGCCATGCGCTGGCGCTGGCCGCCCGAGAGGGTGGCGCCGCGCTCGCCCACCCAGGTGTCATACCCATCATCCAGGCTCATGATGAAGTCGTGAAGCTGGGCGGTCTTGGCCGCCCGCACCACGTCCTCCTCGGTGGCGTCGGCCACCCCGTAGGCGATGTTCTCCCGGATAGTAGCGGCGAACAGGAACACGTCCTGGGCCACAATACCCACGTGGCGGCGCAGGGAGTCCAGGGTGAACTCCCGAATGTCGGCGCCGTCCAGGCGCACGGCGCCCTCCGTGGGGTCATAGAAGCGGGGCAGCAGATGGACAATGGTGCTCTTGCCGCTGCCCGGCGCCCCCAGGATGGCCGTCACCTGCCCCGGCCGGGCGTGGATGTCCACGTCCTTGAGCACCGGAGAGACGGCGTCGTAGCCGAAGGACACGTGGTCAAAATCCACCTGGCCCCGGGGACGCGCCAGGGCCCGGGCGTCGGTGCGCTCACTCACCGGCGACCGGGCGTCCAGCACCTGAAAGACCCGTTCCCCCGCCGACACCGCCCGGGCGAAGGTGTTGATGATCCAGGCGGACATGCGGATGGGCTGGTTCAGCATGCTCATCCAGAAAATGAACTGAGTGAACTGGCCCAGGGTTAGGTCGCCCTTGACCACCTGCGCCCCTCCATACCAGATGATGAGCCCGGTGGCCAGGGTGAAGAAGAAGGTGGTGGTGGCGTTGTTGCCGGCCTCGATGCGGTCGGAGCGAAAGCTGGCGTCGGCCAAGTCCCGGGTCTTGGCGGAGAACTTCTTCTCTTCGAAGGTTTCTGCGGCAAAGGCCTTGACCACGGCCATGCCCGACAGGTTCTCCTGCAGGGCGGTGACCAGTTCACCGGTCAACTGCTGGACCCGGGCCCAGGAGCGGCGCAGGGTGTACACCACCATGGTGGAGCGGGCCATCATGAAGGGCGCAAAGCTCAGGCTCAGCAGGGCGAGCTGCCAGTTCACCCGCAGCATCAGTACGCAGATTACGATCATCATCAGGGTCATGTGCACCGAGCGCAGCAGTCCCAGGTTGATGAAGCGGCGCACCGACTCCACGTCCGCGGTGGCGCGGGACATCAGGTCGCCGGTGTGCTCCTTGTCGTGGTAGGCAAAGCTCAGGTGCTGCCACTTGTCGTAGAGGAGGTTGCGCAAGTCGTAAGTAACCCGGTGGGAGGTGGAATCGGCGAAGTAGATGCGCCCGAAGTCGAAGATACCACGCAGGACGCTGATCCCCAACAGCAGCAGGGCCAGCGTCATCAGGTGCCCGCGGTCCGCCCCGCCGACGATGCCGTCCACCGCGCGGCCCAGCACCCGGGGAATGGCCAGCGTGGCCACCACGGACAGCACCAGGGTTATGTAGGCGAAGGACAGGCGGAAGGGGTACCGCCAGGTCATTCGGGTGATTCGGAGTAGGATGCTCATTTACGCACTAAAGGCTATCTTACGCCCGATACGCCTGAGATTCAAGGGCAAGCTGGCCAACTCAACAGGGTCGTTTTATTCTTGGGTCTGCCTATAGGGGCGCACCTGCGTGTGCGCCCTGGTCTGCTCCTCCAGCCGTAGGGCAGACACATGTGTCTGCCCTACTTTGGGGAGAATGAAACGACCCTGGGGCAATTCAAAGGCCCCGCTATTACTGGCAGGGCCTTGGCGGTCTCCGTGCGGAGCGCGGGCGCTAGTAGCTCACCACCCGGTCGTATTCAGCGTGCGCCTTCGCCGCATCGACTGGGGTGCCAAAGCCGCTGTTCTTCCCTTCAAAGTCCTTTTCCGTGACCCCACGGGCACGGCCACAGAGTCCTCAAACAGAAATCCGGACTTTGCGTGCAACGAGGAAGTCCATCAACTCCTTCAGGGGCGGAATGCCGACCCCGTGAACCTGCGCGGCGATGGTATCTTTGATTAACGGCGCAGCTTCTCCTTGGAGAATGATGCCCGTCTCGTGCCCCCCCTCAATAGCACCCTTGGCCATCAGAAAGGGGAATGTGGCATTGGTTGGATCATCGGTCCCGTGAGTCCCTATGTATAGTATTCTCGCCATTGGTTTCTCCATACGAAGTAAATTTGGTTGGTCCCTTGATTCCCAGCACCGTCCCTAGGCTGGCTTGCGGGCCCTGATGTTGGCCCCCACCGTTCCAAAAGCGTGGGCGTTGCCCTCCCCGCCGGACCCAGCGAAAACATCCGCGGTGGATACCAACTCCACATCCACGAACCCGGCCCGCTGGATGGCATCCAGGTACTCTCCCTCCAGGAGAGCGCCGCCGATTCAAGCAGTCCACAGGTCTACGTTGGCCTTGGCGCCATCGGGTACCGCCTTATGCAACACAATGTCCGCCAGATAGAGACGGCCGCCGGGCTTGAGAGTCCTGAAGACCTCGGCAAAGACCCGGTGCTTATCCGGGCACAGGTTAATCACACCGTTGGAGATGACCACGTCCACCGAGGCGTCGGGAATGGGCAACTCCTCGGCGAAGCCACGGCGGAACTCCACCTGCTTCAATGCCATCTGACGAGCGGTGGCTCGAGCCTTCTTCAGCATAGCCTGGGTCATATCCACCCCGATGACTTTGCCCGTTGGCCCCACCGCCTGGGCAGCGATGACGCTGTCGAAGCCGCCGCCGCATCCCACGTCCAGCACCGTCTCCCCAGGGCGCATGTCCCCCAGGCCACAGGGGTTGCCCACTCCGGCAAAGGACTCCACCGCTTGGGCCGGCATGGCGTCAACCATGTTCATGGGATAGCCCAGGAGCTGGGCCAGGGGCCGGCCGTGGTGGAAGTGGAAGGTCTGCTCCGGCCTGGTCGCCACCTCGGTGTATTTGTGCTGCACCTCCCGCCGCAAAACTTCAATGTCTGGCGCGACCTGGGTAGCCATGCCTGTTCCTCCTTTACCGAAGCCGTTATCCGTCGCCTCTTTGACCTACGACAGAAAGTGTAGTCTGATTTTGCTTCACAATCAATACTTTTTTACTTATATCAGCCATTCAGTTACGTCTATCGTAAAAAGCATTATGGCAGCTATAAGTGCAGGTTATAGTCCGTGAAACCTTGCACGGCGCGAGGTATCGGGAAGCGGCTATAAACAGAAGTCGCCTGCACAAAGCAGGCGACGCAGGGAGGCGGGGGGACCGCCGGGGTTCACATGCGCTCCGGGGCGGCCATTCCCATGAGCGCCAGGGTGCGCCCAAGGACAATGTGGGCCGACTCCACCAGCTTCAACCTGGCCAGGGTCAGGTCGTTGTCCTCGGCGTTGGCGGAGATGACCCGGCAGTTTTCGTAAAACCAGTGGAAGGCAGTGGCCAGCTCCATGGCGTAGTGGGGCAGGTGGTGAGGCTCCAGCGACCGGGCCATCTGGCCCACCAGCTCGGGCAGCCGCAACATGGTGCGAATGAGGTTGAGCTCGTTGGGGTCGTTGAGCAGGGTCACGTCGCCCTGGCTCCAGTCGATCTCCCGGGTGCGGGCCAGGTTCAGGATGCCGGCGTTGCGGGCGTGGGCGTACTGAATGTAGTAGGCGGGGTTCTCCGCCGACTCTTTCTTGGCCAGCTCCAGGTCGAACTCCATCTGGGCGTCGGGGCTGCGGGCCAGGAAGAAGTAGCGGCAGGCGTCCACGCCCACCTCCTGGGCCAGCTCCCGCAGGGTCACAAACTCGCCGGTGCGCTTGGAGGCCCGCACCACCTCCTTGCCCCGCTTGAGGGTGACCATCTGAGCGATGAGGATGGTGAGGTCGTCGGGGTTGGCCCCCAGGGCCGCCACCGCCGCCTTCATGCGGGGCACGTGGCCCTGGTGGTCGGCGCCCCAGATGTTGATGACCTTGTGGAACCCCCGCCCGATGAACTTGTTGTGGTGGTAGGCGATGTCCGAGGCAAAGTAGGTGGGCTCGCCGGTGGAGCGCACCACCACGTTGTCCTTGTCGTCGCCCAGCAGGGTGGAGTTGAACCACAGGGCGTTCTCCCGCTCCGAGAGGTAGCCCTGCTTCCGGAGCAAGTCCAGCGCCTGCTGGTACTCGCCGCTCTGGTACAGGGACCGCTCGCTGAACCAGTTGTCGAAGGTGACTCCGATGAACGCCAGGTCCTCCCGGATGAGGCCGACCATCTTCTCCCGGCCCAGGTCGCCGATCTCCTTGATGGCGGTGGCTTGGTCCAGGTCCAGGAACCGGCGGCCATGGGACTGGACGATATCCTGGGCCAGGTCAGTTACGTACTGGCCCACGTAGCCGTTGGGGGGCAGCTCCGCGGCCACGCCCAGGGCCTGCTGGTAGCGGGCCAGCACCGACCGGTAGAACGCCTCCATCTGGCTGCCGGCGTCGTTGACGTAGTACTCGCGGGTGACCGCATACCCCGCCGCGTCAAGGACGTTGGCCAGGGTGCTGCCCAGCACCGCGCCCCGGGTGTGGCCCACGTGCACCGGGCCGGTGGGGTTAACGCTGACGAACTCCACCATCACCGGCCGCCCCTGGCCCATGGCCACGCGACCGTACTGGGCCCCGGCCTGGCGGACCAGCTCCACCTGCTCCTGCAGCCAGCGCTCCCGCAGGTAGAAGTTGATGAACCCCGGCGGCGCGGCCACCACCTGGGCCACCGCGTCGTTGGCCGGCATGTAGCTAGCCAGCTTCTCCGCCAGCTTCAGTGGGTTGAGACGGGTGGCCCGGGCCAGCCGCAGGGGCAGGTTGGTGGCGAAATCGCCGTGCTGCCCCTTGGCGGGGCGGTCCACCTCGATCTCCGGGGTGGTCTGGAGCTGCAACTCCCCTTCCCGCTGGGCGTGGGCCACGGCCTGGGCCACCAGCTGGAGGATGGTGTCTCGGACCAACAGTGTTTCCATCAATGTTGCCCTTGGCAATGTTGCCCTTGGCCGCCCCGCCAGAGCGGGACGCGGGCAGCGGCGAGGGTCATCCTTCCCTTACTCCTTGGCGGCGCCCTGCGCCAACTGGAACCAGACGCCCAGGGAGCTGGCCTGGTCGATGTTCACCGTGGTGTACCCCCGCGGGCTCTGGGTCAGTCCGCCCTCCCCCCGCAGTTTGTTGCCCTTGGCGGCCAACTCCTTGGCCGCCTGGCGCACGCTGGGCACCCGCCAGGCCACGTGCCACACGCCCGGACCGCTGGCGGCCAGCTGCTTGGCCATGGGCGAGTTGGGGTCCAGCGGCTCGGTCAGCTCGATGAGGGTGGTGCCCACCTTGTACATGGCATCCTTGCCACGACCGGGGTGGACCTCCTGGTTGATGGGCTTGAGGCCAAAGTTTTTCTCAATGTAGGCCACCATGGCGTCCCGGTTGCGGACCACATAGTGTACATGATGCACCGACGTGAACATCGCGCCCCCTTGAAATTCCGTCGCCAACCGTTGCCGGCGGCTTCGGGAAGATGCTAGCATTCTAGCCCCGGCCTGGGGCCGGGTCAATGCGCGGGCAGGGGACGCTTCCAGGCCACTGGGTTCTGCTAGAATGACCTGGGCCTTACCACACCGGTACCCGTGGGCCGTGAGGTGCTTCAATGGCAGGTGACATCGCCCTGGTGGGCGGCAACGAGTTTCGGGTGGGGTGCGAGGGGATGGACCGGGAGATTCTGCGCGCCAGCGGCCAGAACCCGGCCCGGGTGCTGGTGGTCCCCACGGCGGCTGCTTGGTACACGCCGGTTGACTCTGCGGAGCATGGGGTACGCCACTTCAACAGCCTGGGGGGGGACGCCAACCCCCTAATGGTGCTGGACCGCGCCAAGGCGGACGACCCGGCGTTGTGCCAGACGGTGATTGGGGCCGGGGTCATCTACTTTGCCGGCGGCAGCCCCGACTATCTGCTGGAGACGCTAAAGGGCTCCCTGCTGCTCCAGGCGCTGCGGCAGGCATTGGACAACGGAACAGTGCTGGCCGGCTCCAGCGCCGGCGCCATGGTCATGGGGGAACAGATGCGCCGCCCCCAGCAAGGCGGCTGGGTGAAGGGGCTGGGCATAGTCCCCGGGTTGGCGGTGCTGCCCCACCACGAAGACAAGGACCCCGCGGAGACCGCCCGGCAGCTCCAATTGCAGTCGCCCGCCGGCCTGACGGTGCTGGGTATTGACGCCCGCACCGGCTGTCTGGGACGCCCCGGCCGCTGGCGGGTGGTGGGCGTGGGCCGGGTGGTGGTGTACCGCGACGGAACGTGGACCAGCTACCAGTCCGGGGACCGCCTGCCCGCCCAGGTATAGGGGGCCTGGCCAGTTCGCTGGCCGTGGTTGGCGAAAACCCCCCAACCAGTGTCGATGCTTGCGCCAAGCTCCGCAGGGCATGCCACCGCGCCCGTGGCTACTGGAACTTCAGCTGGTAGAGGTAGCTGGTGCGGCTGAACGTCCAAACTCCGGCGTAAAGCCGGTGGCCCGGACCCGCCTGCACCACCGTAAAGTACCCCTGCCGGTCCAGCAGCGTGTCACCAGGCTCCAACTGGACCGATGGGGCTTTACTGGAGGGATGGACATAGAATCCTTTTTCGTCCTCCGCCATCGGCAGGTAGATCAGTTTAGGTCCCCCAATAAACAGGCCAGGGGCCACCCCCACTCTAGACGCTATCTCCAGCCCGGCCGAGCCGGAGTTGGCGTCGGGCAGGACCCACAGGGGAGGCGCGTTCCTCAACCGGTGGGGCAGGTCAAAGGTGCCTTCCTGTGGGTAGCCGAAATGGTCCCCCTGCTGGATCAGCAGCACCTCTTCCCTCCGGTAGCCCCTGGCGCCGGAGCCGTCGTTATCCACGCCAAAAAGCCGGCCTTTATCGTCAAAGACCAGGTCGTAGATGTTTCGAATGCCCCGGGCAAACACTTCCAGCTCGCTGCCATCTGGGTTGAAGCGCACCACGGTGCCCAGAAGCGGATAGGCTGCGTAGCTATTTGGGAACAGAGCCCCGCCGACCGCTATGTAGAGCTTGCCGTCGGGCCCCGCCGCAATGGAGTGGACGGCGTGGTAGTAGCTGTTCACCGGCAGGTCCGCCACCACTGTCCGCCGGTTGTGCAGGCTGCCGTCGGGAAGGATGTCAAAGGCAATGATGCTGCCACCCTTGGGAGACGCCGGCACCAGGTACGCTGACTCGGGGCTTGCCGGGTCAACCTCTACATTAACACCCACAATCCGCTCCATATGCGCGATGAACAGGGTGTTGTTGAGAATCGCCAGGCCCCGCGGGTCGTACATGTCACCGGCCGCCAACTCCAGAGTTAGCTGCTCTCCGGGTTGGGAGGGAAGCACAAACCGCATGATGCCTTGCTGGAATATGGACATGTAACCATCGGTATCGCCCCGAAAGACCATGCCCTGGGGCTGGCCCGGCAGTGCGTAGCTGGCCTCCAGGGTGAATTGCAGGCCCGGAGTTTGGTCCGAGACCTGCAGGTCCGACTTTGGGCGGATCACCTCGGCCAACACGACGGTGGCGCTCAGGGCGACGGTGAGGGTCAGGGCCAACGCCACGTCCACCGTCCAGGCTCTGGGCGCCGCGCCCCCGGCCCTCTGGCGTGTGACAAATACGATGACCGCATGCACCAGGGGCGTGATCCGGCCCAACGCCAGGTCCCCGGCGGCCACGGCGGCCACCACCGCCACCAGAACGGCTCCGGTGGAGAAGGGTTGCTTCATCCCGAACACCGAGAGCCGGAAAACCTTTAGGGAGTCGTGCCAGTTGGTCACCAGGAGCAGCAAGACAATCGCCAGGCCGGCCAGGACCGGCACCACCACCACGCCGGCGGCCCGGCCGCCCGCCAGCCCCTTGCCCACCGCTCGCAGGAAAAGAAAAAGGGCCAGGGCGTAACCAAAGGCCAGCATCAAATCGGCCGCCCCCGTGGCGTTCAGGCTGAACATCCGTTACCGCTCCCCTGGCTTGCGCATCACCCTGACGACAGGCGCACAACACCCAAGACGGCGAGGGTACCATACTTTAGTCCGTCAACCGATGGTGTTAACACCCTGATATTGGGCCAGGCCTAGTGCCTGCGCCGCCGCAACACTTCCCACACCTGCGCCGGCCCAACTCCCGAGGCAGCCAACAACACCAGGGTGTGGTAGAGCAGGTCCGCCACCTCCTGGGGGAGCGCCTCCTGGTCTCCTTGCACCGCGGCGATGGCGGTCTCCCCGGCCTCTTCGATGACCTTCTGGGCAATGCGGGCCACGCCCTCCTCGAACAGCCGGGTGGTGTAGCTGCCCTGGGGCATGGCCTGCTGCCGGTCCTTCACCAGGGCGAACAGCTCGTCCAGGATGCGTGCGCCGTTATCGGCGGTGTCGTACTGGGCGGGCGCCCCCTCCAGCAGGTTGAAGAAGCAGGAGACCGCGCCGGTGTGGCAGGTGGGGCCGTCCGGCTGCACCCGGAGCAGCACCGTGTCGGCATCGCAGTCCAGCCAGGCCTCTTTCAGATTGAGGTAGTGGCCCGACATCTCACCCTTGTGCCACAGGTCCTCACGGCTGCGGCTGTAGAACCAGACCTGGCCCCCTTCCAGGGTGCGTTTCAGGGACCCGGGGTTGACATACCCCAGCATCAGCACCTGCCCGGTGTTGATGTCCTGGGCAATGGCGGGCAGCAGGCCCTGGTCGTTCAGCTTCACCGGCATAGGGCGTAACTCGGTCATGGCCCCTCACTCACGGCTCAGAATCCCTGACAAAATGCGCAGGTGGAGCTTTTCACCCCCACCTTAATCCTCCCCCATCGAGGTGGAGGAGACTCATTCCTTCCCCCTTGATGGGGGAAGGTTAGGATGGGGGTGGGTCTCGGTCAAAGTTGATTATGTTAGGCGCTCCTAGACTTGCCAGGGTGGGAAGCTCCAGCAAGCTGAGAATCGTATCGTCCGGCGCAGGCAGACCGGGGTCTGGCGCAGCGCCGGCGCGGTTAATCCAGACGGTGTGCATCCCCACCCCTCGCGCCCCCTGCACGTCCTCCAACTGGCGGTCGCCCACGTAGCAACACTCCTGGGGCGTCGCCTTCAGACGCCGCAGCATCTCCTGGAACAGCTCGGGCCGGGGCTTGTAGCAGCGGGCCTCTTGGGAGGACAACACTTGACCGAACTCCAGCCCTAGGTGGGCCAGGTTGGGCCGAAGGTAGTCATCGTCGGCGTTGGAGAGCAGGGCGGTGCGCCACTGCCGCTGCACCAGGCCCAAGGCTTCCAGGGTTTCCGGGTAAGCCGGGCGGCGGCCCATGTCCTGGAAGGAGCGCCGGGTGGCGGCCTCTGCGTCCCCCACCAGACCCAGGGCGGCAAAGGCGCCGCTGAAGGCCTCCCACCACGACTCAAAGTAGCTCCGGAAGGGCGCTCCGGGCTGGGTCCGTCGCCGTCGTGAAACGGCGTCCACCTTGCGCCACTCCTGCCACAGTTGCTCGGGCGCGGCGTTAAGACCCTGCTCCCGGATGACGCGGCCCACCGTCTCCAGCCAGAACCGAGAGTGGTTCTGGGCCAGGGTGTCGTACATGTCAAATATGATGGTGGTGATGGGACTCATGGGGCCGGAACGGCGTCTCCTGTTGGGGCGTGGCTTCAGACTGTTGGTATCCTGTGACAGGACATGGGGTGACAGACGCTCCGGACTCAGCCCGCCAGCCGGCTTACGGCGGGCTGCCGGCGAACCGGGATGCCCCGCTGGCCCAGGTAGTCCTTGGCCTGGGCGATGGAGTAGGTCCCGAAGTGGAAGATGCTGGCGGCCAGCACGGCGTCGGCCAGGCCCTGGGTGAAAGCCTGGTACAGGTGTTCCAGGGTGCCCGCCCCGCCGCTGGCGATGACCGGCACGGGCACCGCCTGGGAGATGGCCCGGGTCAACTCCAGGTCGTAGCCAGATAGCTGGCCGTCGGCGTCCATGCTGGTCAGCAGGATCTCCCCGGCGCCCAGCGCCACGCCGCGAATGGCCCACTGCACGGCATCCAGGCCGGTGGGGGTGCGTCCGCCGTGGGTGCAGACCTCCCAGCGGGAGCCTTCCCCCAGGGCCAAATCCTTGGGCGGACCGGCGGCGACTCGAATGCCGGGGAGCACCCGGCGGGCGTCGATGGCCAGCACCATGCACTGGCTGCCGAACTGGCCGGCGCCGTCGCTGAGGAGGGCGGGCTGGCTGACCGCGGCGGTGTTGACTGAGACCTTGTCCGCCCCGGCGCGGAGCATGCGCCGCACATCGTCCACCGTGCGGATGCCGCCGCCCACCGTCAGAGGGATGAACACCTGCTCGGACACCCGCCGCACCACGTCCACCATGGTGTCCCGCGACTGGGCGCTGGCGGTGATGTCCAGGAACACCAGCTCGTCGCCGCCCTCCTGGTCATAGCGGGCGGCCAGCTCCGCCGGGTCGCCGGCATCCCGCAGATTGACGAAGCTGGTTCCCTTGACCACCCGGCCCGCGTCCACGTCCAGGCAGGGGATTATGCGCTTGGTCAGCACGCCCCTGTCTCCCCAGGTGACCGCCGGCCGCCCGGTCTCAATGAACTCATAGTTATAAGTATAACATCCAGCCTGCCCATCTACTAAACTGTATCCGGCGGCGTTAGAATGCTTTCCGAACCAAAGGTTGTCACTTCAAACGCTTTTCTGGGGAGGTGTGCCATGTCCCTCACCTTGGCCGAGGCCAAACAGATTGTAGATGGCGCCATCGCCAAAGCCCTGGAGCTGAACATCAAGGTTAGCGTGGCGGTGTGCGACGCCGGCAGCCGGCTGGTGGCGCTGAACCGCATGGACGGGGCCATCTGGGCCAGCGCCTACGGCTGCCAGGGCAAGGCGGTGGCCTCCGCGGCCTTTGGCCGCGCCAGTGGCGAGATGGCCGAGCGGGCTACCCAGCCGACGCCGGCGGGCATCCGGGAGCTGGAGGGCGGACACATGATCTTTGGCCAGGGCGCGGTGCCCATCATCCGCAACGGATTGGTGGAAGGGGCCTGCGGCGTGGGCGGCGGCACCAGCCAGCAGGACGAGGACTGCGCCAAGGCCGGAGTGGCCCGCCTGGGGGCGCCAAGCCGAGGCCGTTAGGGCGCCAGCGCCAGCACGGCGGCCGGGGAGCCGCTGCCCCCTTGCAGCGTCAGCCGCCCGACAAACAGCACCGCTCCCACCGGCGGGAGCTGGTCCAAGTTGGTGAGGTTTTCCAGCACCAGCCGGGGCTGCTCCAGCACCAGCCGGTTGATGGTGAAGGCGGTGTTCTGCCCGCCATCCACGCCGTGGGTGTCGATGCCCAGGCCGGCCACGCCCCGCTGCTCCACCAGAAACCGCGCCGCCGCCAGGCTGAAGCCGGGGAAATGGGGCGTCCCCTGGGCATCCAGGCCCAGATACCGGTCCGGATGGGCCCACTTTGCCGGCCAGCCGGTGCATAGCAGCACCAGGCTGCCCGCGGGGACCACGCCGTGCTGCCGCTCCCACGCACTCACCTGGACCGAGCCAAGGGTGAAGTCGGGGTTGGCGGCGGCGGCCTCCCGCACATCCAGGACCACCGCCGGCGCCACCAGGGCGCCCGCGGGGTACAGGTCAACGCTCATGCCACCGGGGTGGAAGCTGTTGGGAGCGTTCAGGTGGGTGCCGCTGTGCTCTCCCAGGGTGAAGCGGCGCAGGAAGTAACCCTCGCGCTGCACGCTGGCCACGGAAGCAAACTCCGGGGGCGGGTCCCCCGGCCAGCGGGGAATGCCGGGGTGCAGCGGCTGGCTCAGATCCACCACCCTGGCGCGGGAAATTGCCGGCCAGAGAGGAAGGGGATTGGGTGGGTTGCTGCCGGTGGTTGACATTGAAGCCCTCGATAGTATATATATCTGCTTACGCTGGCGCGCCCATGCGGGAGTAACGACGATATTGCAGCGCATATTATACGGCTTCGGTTGGATTCCCCCATCTAGTTACGGTTGTTGATAGTCCATTATCGGAAAGCGACATCAGTATTCTTGTATTGAGGAGACCGTAATGCCATTTCCGACCAGGCGACCCAACAAGTTTACCCGATTGGCATCCGCCCTGACAGCGTTGGCCGCAGTCCTGTTAGTTGCCTGCGGCGCGGCGGCCACCGCCACTCCGGCGCCCACCAAGGCGCCTGTCCCGACCACGGCGTTCGCGCCGGCGCCGGTGGTGCTGCCCACGGCCCGGCCCACCCAGGTGGTGGCCAAGCGCTCCGACGTGACCGTGGTAATCAACGTGGAGCCGGCCAACCCTGACATCTTCCTGGCCACCACCGCGTACCCCTACCACATCGGCCTCAACGTGGTGCCAGGACCTGCGCTCCTGGGTCCGGACTTTGAGGACACCCTCACCGCCGGGTTTGAGAGCTTCAAGATGGAGACTCCCAACCGCTGGGTGTTCAAGCTGACCCCTGGGGTCAAGTTCCACAACGGCGAGCCCTGGAACGCCGCCGCCGCCAAGTTCAGCATCGACTTCCACGGCAACGTCAAGAACGGCTCCCAGGCCTTCGCCAACGTGGACACCGCCCACGGCGAGGTCATTGACGACCTGACCGTGGCCTGGGTGTGCGACAAGATATCCTGTCCCGTGCTGCTCCGCTACGCTTCGTACCACACCTTCCAGGCCCCGGCCTGGTACCAGAACACACCGGAAGCCCAGCGCAACGGGGAAGGCCGCATCGTCGGCTGGGGGCCCTACCAGTTCAAGGAGTGGAAGAAGGGCGGGTCCTACACCATCGAGCAGTACCCCGGTTATGTGGAGCCCAAGGGCCGGTTCATCGCCCAGAAAGGCTCCATCAAGACCGCCAAGTACGTCTGGCGCAACGAGGAGCTGGTGCGGTCGGCCATGGTGGAGACCGGCGAGGCGGACATAGCCTTCAACCTGGACGCAACCACCTTCGCCGACCGCCTCAACAAGAGCGCCAACGGCAAGACGGTGCGGGCCTCCACCGGGGAGACCTATACTCTCAACACGGACTACATCTGGGACCCCTTCCTGAAGGACCTGCGGGTGCGCCAGGCCCTGGTCCACGCCGTTGACTGCCCGGCCATCGCCCTGGCCCTCTTTGGGCCCCAGTCCAAGTGCCACAGCGGCCCCAACGGCCCCGGCGTGCTGGGGATTAACGAGAACAACACCAAGCCCATCTACACCTACGATGTGGCCAAGGCCAAGCAGCTGCTCCAAGAATCCGGCTACACCGCCACTGGCAGCTCGGTGGACAGCCGCCACCAGTTTCAGGTGTGGAACCGCCAGGGGCGCTATCCCAAGGACGTGGAGGTGGGCGAGGCCCTGGCCACCTACTGGAAAGAAGCAGGGATCAACGCGAAGGTCAACGTGGTGGACGACGCCATCTGGCAGAACAAGCACCTCACCGGGCCGGGACGGATCCTGGCCAAGGGCGGCACCATTGAGAGCGTCGCCACCTCCAAGGCGCCGGAACCAAACAACGCATCGCCGGGCATGGTGATGTTCGCCCCCGGCGGTGAGTTGTTCGACTTCGGCCGCCAGCTCAGCTTTTACGCCAGCTGCGGCAGCAACCGGGGCAAGAACTGCACCGCCGAGCGGCAGAAGATGACGGACGCGGCCCTGTCCGCCAGCGGCGCGGAGCGGGAGCGCCTGATGACCCTGTCCTACGACGAATTCGCCAAGAACCTGCTGCACCTGCCCTTCATGGACGTCGTGTCAGTGTGGGGCGTCAACAAGGACCTGGACTACATAGACATGCCCGGCGGGCGGCGCATTCAGATTAACACCGCCCACTGGCTCAAGTAGCATACCCCCACCCACACGGTCACCAGGCGTCCCGATGGTATCGGGACGCCTCTCTTTTGCAGGCCTGAATCCCACCTGCCCCCCTTTGCAAAAGGGGGGTTGAACGCTTTTGGGCAGACACATTGATCTGCGATCTGCGCCTACATCGGCCGAACCATCCTACGGTCTGGAACGCGGCCCGGCAGCTACCAGGGCCGTTTCATTTTCCTCCACTCGCTGGTCGAGTAGTCCCGATAAAATCGGGACGTTTCGAGACCAACAGGGAGACGGGTTTCGATACGTCCCGACTGCGGTCGGGCCTACTCAACCAGCGGGGGCAAGGCCCTTGCGGCGAAAATGAAACGGCCCTGCGGCAG
>JBGPJN010000001.1:0-91140 GCA_041485445.1 Dehalococcoidia bacterium | reverse complement strand
GACTCCTGGACCGTGCGCATCCCTGAGGGGGTGCGGGAGGTCATTGGCCGCCGCCTGAACCGGCTGTCCCAGCGGTGCAACCAGACCCTGACCACCGCCGCGGTCATTGGGCGGGAGTTCTCCCTGGAGCAGCTCAAGCCACTCATCGAAGATACCACCGAGGACCGGCTGCTGGAAGTGCTGGAGGAGGCGCTGGCGGCGCGAGTCATCGAGGAGCTGCCCCGCAGCGTGGGGCGCTACCAGTTCAGCCATGCCCTGATCCAGGAGACCCTGGCCGGGGAGCTGTCCACTACCCGCAAGGTGCGCCTCCACGCGCGCATTGCGGCAGAACTGGAGAAGCTGTACGGCCCGCAAGCCGAAGCCCACGCCGCCGAGCTGGCCCGCCACTTCGCCGAGGCCGAGGCAGTGCTGGGGACCGAGAAGCTGGTGAAATACTCCCTGCTGGCGGGGGAAAAGGCCTTGGCGAGCTACGCCTGGGAAGAGGCCCTGGCCCATTTCCAGCGAGGACTTACCGCCAGAGTGGCTCCTTTGAGTGGCGCGGAGCCAGCCCAGGATGCCGAGGCCGCAACCCTGCTATTCGGCTTCGGCCGAGCCTTGGCTGGCACGGTGGAGCGGCGTCGGCTACAGGAGGCAGTGGACGTGCTGAGTCGCGCCTTCGACTACTATGAAGCCGCTGGCGACGTCGCCCGAGCGGTGGCCATCGCCGAGTACCCCCTGCCAACGGTCGGCCAGGGGCGCAGTGGGATAGCCACGTTTGTTCCCCGGGCTTTGAAGTTGGTCCCTCCTGATTCCTCCGCGTCGGGCCGTCTGCTGTGCACCTATGGCGGTGAGCTGGGACGCGTGGGAAACGACTATGAAGGCGCCCAGGAGGCCTTCCGCCCCGCCCTGGCCATCGCCCGACGGGGAAAGGACCTAGCCCTGGAGGTCCGAATCCTGGCCGCATCAGCCAATGTGGACTTCTTCCATCTCCGTTTGGAGGGAGCCCTGGAGAAGGCTAGCCAGGCCATCGAGCTGGCCCGCCACCTCGATGACCAGCACGCTGCCTGGTCTGCCCATCTGGACGCCGCCCGTGTTCTGTCGCTCATGGGTGAGAGTAGGGCCGCCCAGCAGCATACCTCTGCCGCCCTGGAGCTGGCGGAGAAGCTGCGCGACCGCTACCGGCTGACTCTCGCCTTCCGGGTTAGCACAACCTTGAATCGTCAGTTGGGAGACTGGCGACAGACGCGGGATCTCAGCGACCGGGGCCTGGCGGTGGCGCCCCAGGATAACGGAATCCTGCTCGACCGGGTTCTGCTGGAGTACGAAGAGGGTAACTTTGGCGTTGGTGAGGGCTATCTACTACGGCTCATTGGCACGATGCCCCGGGCGGCGGCCAGGGCAGGCGCACAATATGGTATCCTGGCCCTCGTCATAGCCTCGGTCGCCCGGATCACCGGCGTGTTGGACCGGCTGGACATAGCGACGGCGGCTGAGGCCGTTTTAGCGTCTCCTTTCGCCAACCCCGTCTATTCGCTTCATTCAAGGGCCGGCCTTGGGTTGCTGGCGGTGCTGCAGGGCGATGTGGCCGCTGCCGCGAAACAGTACACAGCCTTGGAGCCTTGGCGAGGCTTCATGTTCATAATGATCGGCACCGACCACGTGCTTGGCCTTCTGGCCCAGACCATGGGCAACCTGGATAAAGCCGCGGGGCACTTCGAGGACGCGCTGGCCTTCTGCCGTAAGGCTGGCTACCGCCCGGAGCTGGCCTGGAGCCTGTGCGACTACGCTGATTTCCTGCTGGCCCGCAACCAGCCCGGCGACCGGCAGAAGGCCATGTCCCTGCTGGACGAGTCGCTGGCCATCTCCAGCGAGCTGGGCATGAAGCCGTTAATGCAGCGGGTGCTGTCCCGGCGGGAGATTCTGAGGGCGTAGGGGGACAAGGTTGGTCACCACTGGCAGCGTGTTCGTAGGTCGCCAGCGGGAGATGGCACTGCTGCAGGCGGCGCTGGAAGAATCCCTCTCCGGCCAGGGGCGGCTGGTGATGCTGGTGGGGGAGCCGGGCATCGGCAAGACCCGCACCGCCCAGGAGCTGGCCGCAGCAGCAGGGCAGCGCGGCGCCCACGTGCTGTGGGGCCGGTGCTACGAGCAGGCGGGCGCGCCCCCGTACTGGCCCTGGGTCCAGTCCCTGCGCTCCTACGTCCAGCAGCGGGACGCGGACCAACTGCGGTCCGAGATGGGACCTGGTGCGGCCGACATCGCAGAGATCTTCCTTGAAGTGCGCGATAAGCTTCCGGGTCTTGTACCACCGCCGGCCCTGGACTCGCCAGAGGCAAGCCGCTTCCGGCTATTCGACTCCATCACGACCTTTCTGAAGAACGTGGCCCAGTCCCAGCCCCTGGTGCTGGTCCTGGACGACCTGCACTGGGCTGACCAGCCTTCCCTGCTGCTGTTGCAGTTCCTAGCCCGGGAGCTGGGCAACGCCAGGGTGCTCCTGCTGGGCGCCTACCGGGACGTGGAGCTTTCCCGCCATCACCCTCTGTCTGAGACCTTGGCCCAGTTGTCCCGCGAACCAATATTCCAGCGCATACCGCTACGGGGCTTGAGCCGTGAAGACACCCAGCCTTTCATCTGGGCCACCGCAGGTATCCGAAGTCCGACAGCGCGGGCGGACGCCATTCATGACCGCACCGAAGGCAACCCCTTTTTCATGGCCGAGGTGGTCCGCCTGCTGTCCGAGCAGGGTGGCCTGACGGAGGAAGAAGCCGGAGGTCCTTTGGGTATCCAGGTTCCTGAGGGCGTGCGCGACGCCATTGGGCAGCGCCTAAACCGCCTGACCAAGCAGTGCAACCAGATGCTGACTACGGCCTCCGTCATTGGCCGGGAGTTCGATTTCAAGCTGCTGCGCACCCTGAGGGAAGATCAAACTGAGGGCCAGCTGTTGAATGCGGTGGACGAGGCCCTGAAAGCCCATCTGATCGATGAGCTGCCCGATGCCACCGACCGCTACCAGTTCAGCCACGCCCTGATCCAGGAGACCCTGGCCGGGGAGCTGTCCACCACCCGCAAGGTGCGGCTCCACGCCCGCATCGCCCAGGCCCTAGAGAAGCTGTACGGCCCACAAGCCGAGGCCCACGCCGCCGAGCTGACCTACCACTTCGCCGAGGCCGAATCGGTGCTGGGCGCTGAGAAGCTGGTGAAGTACTCTTTGCTGGCCGGGGAGCGGGCACTGGCCAGCTATGCTTGGGAGGAGGGTTCGTCCCATTTCCAGCGGGGCCTTGCGGCCAAAGGGATCCCTTGGACTGGAACTGAGCCAGCGAAGGATGCTGAGACGGCGGCGCTGCTATTCGGCCTGGGCCGCGCCCGAGGCGCCACCCTCCAGCGGCGCCAAATGCAGGAGGCGGTGAACCTGCTGACCCGTGCCTTCGATTACCTTGAAGCCACTGGCGACATGGCCCGGGCGGTGGCGGTCGCCGAGTACCCCCTGCCCCCCGCACCCATAGGGCGTACCGGAGTCCCCACGTTTATTACCAGGGCTTTGAAGCTGGTCCCTCCCGACTCCCTCGCGGAGGGCCGGCTGCTGTGCAGGTATGGCGCTGAGCTAGGACGCCTGGAAAATGACTACACAGGCGCCCAGAGGGCCTTTAATAGGGCTTTGGCAGTTGCACGGCGAGAAAAGGACTTGGCCCTGGAGGTCAGCACACTGGTCGAATCGGCCGATGTGGATTACTCTCAGCTCCACTTGCCGGAGGCCCTGGCTAATGCTGGACAGGCGATCGAGTTGGCCCGTGGCCTGTCCGACCCGCAGGCGGCGTGGTTTGCCCATCTGGACGCCGCCCGTGCGCTGTGGATCATGGGTGATGGCCGGGCCGTCCAACGGCACGCCTCGGCCGCCCTGGAGCTGGCGGAGAAGCTGCATGACCGCTACCGGCTGATCCTTGCCTTATGGATTAACGCAAACCTGTATCGCCATTGGGGCGACTGGCGGCGCGCCCGGGATTTCTGCGACCAGGGCCTGACACTCGCACCCCGGGACAACGGAATCCTGGCCAACGGGGTGATGCTGGAGCACGAGGTAGGCGACTTTGTCGCCGGTGAGGCCTACGTGGAACGGCTGTTGGAGACCATACCCCCGGTCGTAGATAGACCAGGCTCACAGTATGCGTTCCCGGCCCAGGTCATACCTTGGGTCGCCCGTATCACTGGAGTGCTGGAGCGGCTGAAAGTGGCGGAAGCGGCGGCCCAGACCGTTTTATCGTCTCGCTTCGCCAACCCCCAGTATGTTTTGGCTTCCAGGGCCGGCCTGGGGCTGGTGGCGGCTCTACGGGGAGATATAGCCGCCGCCGCGGAACAGTATGAGGGCTTGAAGCTCCGTCGGGGCTTGATGCTTTTCGCGATATCCTCCGACCACGTCCTTGGCCTGCTGGCTCATACCGTGGGCAACCTGGACAAGGCGGCGGAGCACTTTGAGGATGCTCTGGCCTTCTGCCGCAGGGCGGGTTACCTGCCGGAGCTGGCCTGGGCCTGCCACGATTACGCTGCCGCCCTACTCCAGAGCAACAGGGCCGGGGACATCCAGAAGGCCACAGCCTTGCTGGAAAAGGCTCAGTCTATCTCTGGCGAGCTGGGAATGCGCCCCTTGAACGAGCGTGTCTTGAACCTGCAAGGACAGCTTGGACTCCGGCATACCGAGCGTCAGCCGTGTCCGGCCGGACTAACCGAGCGAGAGGTTGAGGTCCTGGCTCTCGTAGCCAAAGGAAAGTCCAATCGTGAGATAGCCGATGACCTGGCGCTAAGCCAGCGCACCGTGCAACGGCATATCTCCAATGTCTACACCAAAATCAATGCTCGGAATCGAGCGGAGGCCACCACCTTCTTCCTGACCCAGCTCCTTCCTTCACTGTAAGCTGGTTTCTCACCTTCAAGATGGGTAGGTGTGGCGGGGAATGCCCATTGGCCTCCTTTGTACCAGCTAAGCCCCGGACTTCACGATGGGCATTTCGGCGGATGCGCTGCAACTCTAGCCCAACTATATTAGTTGCTGCGGTGCCTTGGAGTCCTCCAAGCAGGCCGTTCCGCGGCGATGCCGGCATCCTCTTCTTGCTCGGGGGGTGATGATCGGCGCGCCGCGTTCAGCGGGCCTCATTGGGGAATGACCAGGCCAGCAAGACCGCCAAATACCAGAGGAGGACACTACCCATGAAGAACGCTAGTGCAATCACCACTCACAAACAAGGCGCCTGGCTGCTGGCTCTAATGCTGGTAAGCTTGGCCCTGGTCACCTTGGTGCCAGATACTACCTGGGCTCGCCCCCGACACTCTGCGCTGCAGGCCGGTCCCGACCCTGACATGGTGCTGGATTGGAACGGGCACGCGGCCAGCGCCATTGTGGTCGGCGCCGGGCAGCGACCGGAGCGGGGGCTAATTCGCCTCGCGATGGTGCACACGGCGATCTACGACGCTGTAAATGCGATTGAAGGATATCCCTTTCACCACTATGCGGTGACTCCGGATGTGGTTTCCCCTGCATCGCCGGAAGCCGCGACGGCCGCCGCCGCCCATGACGTCCTGGTTGCGCTATTCCCTTCGCAGCAGGCGGACCTGGATACAAAGTATGCGGCCTCCTTGGCGGAGATTCCCGACGGCCCCGCCAAGGCTAATGGCATCTTGGTCGGTCAGCAGACGGCTGCTGGAATCCTAGCCCACCGAACCAATGACGGGCGCAACGCCGTCGTTCCGTACACACCAGGGAGCGACCCGGGCGACTGGGTCCCAACGCCTCCAGGATTCTTGCCCGCCGCAGCCCCCGAAGTTGCCCAGGTCCAGCCCTGGACGCTCCGCAGTCCATCCCAGTTCCGGGCGGAGCCGCCTCCGCAATTGACCAGCGCGGAATGGACCCGCGACTACAACGAGGTAAAGGCGCTTGGGGGCGCCACGGGCAGCGCGCGCACCCCTGAGCAGACCGACATCGGGCGCTTCTGGTCCGACCAACCGATGTTGCAATGGAACCGCGCCTGGCGTGGCATCTCCCAAGAGCAAGAGCTCTCCCTGGCGGACAACGCACGGTTGTTCGCAATGCTCTCGACCGCCAGCTCTGACGCGCTGATCGCCTGCTGGGACTCCAAATACTTCTACAACTTCTGGCGTCCGGTGACCGCGATCCGCACCGGCGACACCGATGGCAACCCGGGCACGGCGCCTGACCCCTCCTGGAGCGCCCTGGTTGTCACCCCGAACCATCCCGAGTACCCCGCGGCCCACGGCTGCTTCAGTGGCGCATCAGCTGAGACGCTGAAATTCTTCTTCGGCACCGACCACCTCGACTTCACAATCCACAGTAACGTCTCAGGGTTGACTAACCCAGACCGTGGCTACAGCAGGTTCTCTGAGGCGCTGGATGAGGTGGCCGAGGCTCGTATCTACGGGGGCATGCACTACCGGAATTCCACCCACAAAGGGGCGATCATCGGCAAGCAGGTCTCGCACTTTGCAACGAGACACTTTTTTACTGAGAACCACAAGAAATGAACTGGTCATGTCTGGGGACTGCAATTCGCCCCCTATTGGAACCTGATTGTGCCGAGCGTAGCGACGATTTAGATACTATCCATGGGCCTGACCGGATCCCTGGTCGGAGAACTTAACGACTCTTGCATAAGTATCTAAACCGGTTGGAAGGCGCTTGCGGCGGAACTCCGCCCTTGCCCCCCCTTCGCAAAGGGGGGTTGGGGGGATTTCGTCCGACACGGTTCAAGAATTTATGCAAGGGTCTATAGGTACAACCGCCTGCGGAATCCGTGCCGGACGCCCATAGAGGACACTGGCGCAGGATCAAGTTCTATTGCGGCACTGACAAATCTATCAGACGGAGGCTGGGCGAAGGCCACTCGGGGACACTTGTGACCATCGGGGTGAACTCATGAGACACCTGCGGTCAACTTGACCAATTGTTCTTTGGCCCATAGCTCCAGGCCGCGGTCTCTTGCGAAGGCCCGGGCATCTGAGGTGAATCCGCTTGGACAAACAAGCACTCCACGGACCCCTCTCCTCTGCGTAGGTAGCACCCCGTTCAATTGGCGGACCACGTCCACACCAACGGGGGCCGAGTGATTCTTGCATTGGATGTAGAGCGTCAGCGACCCACCGACGTCTACATTCTTTTCAGCAACAAGATCAACCCCGCCATCTCTGGTAGGAGGTGTGAGGGTCACGTTCCATCCGCGCCGATCCAAGGCGTTCTTGATAAATTGTTCGAACTCCAGGCCGCTCATTCCACCGAGATCGGGCAATGGCAGCTCACTTGGCCCGGCGGATGAAGACCTCCTAGGCGGAGTCAACCCGAACAAACCGAAAAGGTCACGTGCGTCAAGACGACTCTTAAGGTCCATTGAGACATCATCGACAACTTCGTCGAAGAGAGTCTGCTTCTCCCTGAGCACGCGGTCTATGCGTTCCTCAATAGTCTCCTCGCATGTGTATTTGTATATGTGTACGGGGACAGTCTGTCCTAGACGATGACTCCGGTCCTCTGCCTGACGCTCTACCGCAGGATTCCACCATCGGTCGAAGTGGAATACATAGGAGGCTTCTTGGAGGTTAAGACCCTGTCCGCCCGCCCGGAGCGAAAGTATTAAGACAGGCCGAGCAGAGTCCGACTTGAACGCCTGGATCACGGCTTGACGCTCCTCAGCCGTCAACGAACCCGTATATGCCCTCGGGCGAAACGCTGTCAGGCCGTTGGCGATGGCTTCTACCCCGAATTGGGCGTCAGTGAACTGGGAGAAAATGAGTGCCTTGTGCCCTTCCTCCTGGAGGGCCTGAAGCCGCTCTTCTACGTCAGACAGTTTTGTCGACTCGCCCGTCACAGGGCAGAAGTTGCAGATTTGCTTCAATCGAAGGATCAGCTCCAAGACATTTTCAATTCGAGCTTCTTCGCCCAGCCTCTCTAATCTCAGGACGCCGTGCTCCTCAGCTCGAAGATAGGCTTCCCGCTGCTTCCCGAGAATGGGGAGTTGGATGTGGTTGATCATCTTGGGAGGGAGGTCTCTTAGCACGTCGCTCTTCTTGCGCCGAAGCTGCACGTTTCTTTGTCTTTGGAAGAGCGCCTGGTCCACTTTGAGAGTCACAGGCCGCTCTCCCGGGGCCAATGGGCATGCGAACTCGAGCAGCGATGCCAGGTCATCAACCCGGTTCTCTAATGGTGTGCCGGTGAGGGCCCAGGCACGCCGGCGTGGCAGCAGTTTGCAGACGCGACTGACCTCAGCTTCCCGATTCTTGATTCTTTGGGCTTCGTCCAGGATGACGACATCCCAGATGCGCTTCCGTGGCGGTGAGGCGGGATTGTCCGAGAAATCAGAACGAAGGGTTTCGTAGGTAGTCAGAAATACGTGAGCAGGGGCGGCCCACTGGTATGCTCGCTCTGAGGAAGGACCATGGATCGTGGAAATGCGTAGCTCTGGCGCCCACAGCCGCAGTTCCCTGCGCCACTGCACCACGAGGCTGGCGGGGACGACGATCAATATCGCTTCCACACGCCGTTGGAGCGCTAGAATCCGCAGCGCAGCGATCGCCTGCACGGTCTTGCCTAGACCCATGTCATCGGCCAGCAGAACCGCGGGATCACTCAGTAGCACCTGGACGCCGTCCCGTTGGTAGGGGAACAGCACTCCGGGCCATTCCAAGGGGCCAGAGGTGGAGATAAGGAGGGTCTCAGGAGGCTGCAGCAGATACACCAACCGCTTGGCGAGGGAAATGCCCGCATCAAGGGGCGAAGTAGATGAGACGGATTGTATCCTAAGGCGTTCCCAAAGCCTGTTCTCGGACGAGTCCGGTTGCAGGTCCAGGGGCAGATCGCCCTCATAAGCGAGCAGGCCAGCCAGACTCGCTGTCCCGCCAGTGTCAAAGATCCCGGTTCCTCGGCAAGTGAGGACGCCTCCAATATCAACGTGAATTCCCGGTGGGATGGTCTTCGCCTCACCAACTCTTGTCGAGGGGGGGATGTTAACGGCGTCCGCCGCCCGCACCTGCGGCACGGATAGCAAAGCCGGGATCGAGGGCCTCAGCGACAGCGGTCGCCGAAAGAACCCTAGCCAGCGTCCGCTCGGCACCCTATCCGCGGAGCCCGCTCCCCACCATTGGCCAGATGAAGGCATGACTGTAATCCTCCCTCAAGAGGTAGCTTTGGGAGCTGTGTGATACACTTCGCGGAGCCCTACCATCGCCCGCTCGAACGGCTCAAGCAAAAGCCCACCGCTGACCAATCGTTGGAAGAGACGCCGCTCCACTGATTCATCGTGCGGCAGTCCGGGAAACCAGAAAACCTGTTGTCGAGTCTGTCCCTCTACATCCTCAGACGATTCGACAGTTGCGTAAGGGGTCGGTCCTGCGATAGAGGCGATCCGGCCCACCGCCACAGCCACGTGAATGTCGGTGGTGAACACCTGGTGAGGCACTTCGTCAGCTAGGCAGAGGATAAGCAAGGGTTGTCGTGGGCAGGTGGACAGGAGCGAAGTTGTCAGAGTCCGGATGGCATGCCTATGGACATCATCCTGCCGCCAAAGGAAGGTGCTGGGCACTTCCACCTGGTTGTAGGTGAACTCAACCGGCTCGCCTCTGGCATTGATCAGGAACAGGGCCCCCCGAACCAGGCCATCCCCCGGCTGAGCCTCAATCTTCAGGTAGGCAGCAGTACCCAACCCGGAGATGTCATCAGAATCGCGAAACGGTATCGGCATTTTTCAGTAGGCTCTACCCAGGCATCTATGGCCCGGAATCGGCTGGAGGGTCGTCCTTGGCATTCATCTCCAGTTCCGGCAACTCGGAATAGTCAGGGCGCAATTCGCTGACCTCGATATCCGGCCGGTAACCAGGGTACAGCCGTTCCAAGTCCCACGTATTGATCCACCGCTTAATGTGCTGACGGATAACTGCCGTGTGGTCTGCGGCTTCCTTGGATTCAGGGGGCTGCCACTGATAGGCGTCCGCATACACCTGGCTAACCTTGCTGCGGATTTCCGCAATTTTTGCTGGGGAGAGGTTATTGTCAAGGAGCAGTTTGCTCTGGCGAATGAGCCGCATTCCTCGTTCCGCCTGGCTGGCAAGCAGTTCTCTCGCTTCGTTCCCAGTGGCCCTCAGCCTGTTGGGGATGCGTTCTTCATCGTTTCGCCTGGGATCATCCAGGACTGCGCCCTCGAAATCATCGGTGATGGTGAGCACCGTTGCCACACCTGGAATGGTCTGATCGGTCAGCTTGCCGAGAAGCTGCGCGACGGCTGCGTAAGATCGCGCGCGTTGCATGAGCGTGTATCGGCCTATAAGCTCCACCTCGTCAACAAAAAGGACCCAGCCCTTATAGCCTGCGGCTAGCATCAGTCTGGGCGCGAACTTGTACCGCTCCTGCGCCAAGTTCCCGACTGACACGTTCCCCAGCCGGTAAGTTGCCCCTTGATCCAGCTCCCGCAGCCAACCGCGCAGCACTGACACAGATAAAGGCTCTCCCGACCAGAAGCGAATAATCCGGTCGGCAGTCTCAATGTCTCGGTCACTCTTCCTGCTGTATTCGTACACGTAGACTGTCGCTGGGAACCAGGTGCAAATACCCGATTCAGGACTGCTAACCCACCGGTAGAAACGTTGGTAGTCCTCACCGCTAAAATCCACCTTGCGGGCCACTTCGTTAAGGCCGCTGCCAGTCCTATCTGGCACAGTCACTGATTCCATCGCGGCAGTAAAGACTTTAAGAGGATCAAACAATGGGGTCTCTTTTGACACGACCACTCGGCTGCACACGAAGTTGCGCTCCAGCGCCAGATGTTGCAGGTACTCCAGCAGGTGAGTCTTGCCGGTCCCGAATCCGCCTGCGACGAGGATGCCGCCAGGTGATTGGCCCGCCTGGAGACCGGCCTCTGTATCTTGTAACAGCTTGTAGAACGTGGATTCGATCTGAGGCTGCGAGCTGCCCAAAGCGCGTACCGCGTCGCGGTTGGGCACACCGGCCCGAAGCGCCTCGATAGCCCTCAGACTTTGCACCCGCCCTGCCATCATGCTGTTGGCCTTGTCTCGCTGAGCCTCACCAAGGGGGCCAGGGGATTGGTGCGCTGGCGGTCCCGGACTTCATCCCAGATTCTCAGCTTCAATGCATCATAAGCCCACAACCCCCGCTTCTCCTCGGGGTGAAGGAAGTCCGGATGAGCGATTACGAAGATGACAGCGTGGCAAGCCTCATCGGTTCCGTCAACAAACTGCCGAAGGACTTCCAGTCCATCCAACAGTGCGGCCCTGGTGTAATGAATTGATTCCTCGCCTTCTTTGCGGCGGCCCGCCTCAGCGAAACGGGAAATATCTAGGGTTAACGCAAGCCCGGTCCTGCCGGTCAGGTGGAGCCAGTGGGCTAAGGACGCCAACATATGCCGACCGTTGTGGCGTCCGATCTTCTGAAAAATAAGCGCCCTCCTGAGGGGACTGATAAGGCGCAAGTCGCCGCGCAGCCAATCCTTCACCGCCAAGATCACGCCTTGGTCGATCTCCTCAGGCTCCAGTTGACCAATACACAATCGGGACATAGCGACTCGAAATTCCTGAGTCATCTCATAATCACGGAAAAGCCTTTCCCGGAGCACCGTGTTAGCTCTCGCCCTCATTTGACCTGCTGAGAGCCCATTCAAAGCCGCTATCTGGGAGATTTGGAAGGCAGCCTGAGCCTCCGGCAAAATGTATTCCCGCTCCTTGAGCACTCGCCGGAGAAACCCGTAAGCCAAGTCATCCCACGGAGTGACTTTAGCCACGGCGTGGAATATTTGTTCTATTTTGTCGACCCTCGTGCTGGAAGCATCAACGGCGGCGAAGAGATAGCCTTCATTTTCTGCGGCCGTCTTCAGGCGGCTGATGACTATGCCACGGTCCATGTCCCCCATGGGGACCAGAAACTTGACAGCAGAACCCCCGTCCTTCACAAACGACTGCAGGTACTCGCGGCGCAACACTGGAAGCCACTCATCGAAGACGAGACCCAGTTCCATACTTAGCCTTCCTTGCTTGCTTCAGTGAACGAAATCCCAAAGTAGCGTTGTTGCTCCCCGGACTCCGTGATGACACTCAAAACGCGTTGAGTGCTCCTGAGCCCAGAACTCGCTGGTAAACTGACCTTGGCGCCCGAGCGAGTAGTATCAACTCCACTCCGATGAAGCAGGTAGACGTCTCGGGAGAACTCCTCCTTCGTATACTCACGTGACTGGCCTGGGAGGAGCGTAAACAGGTCGTAAATTTCGAGGAGCGGCACCAGCGGTGTAGACGAAAGCAATTGAGCAGGACGCATCGCCACAGCCTTTTGATAGGCTTCGTACAGGGCCTGCAAGAAGGGCTGCGGACGGAAGCGCGAAGGCCTTCTTTGCAGCTCACGAAGACGTGCAGCGAGGACCGATGGCCGTACTCGCGGCTCACGCTTCCTGTCGATGTAGACCACCCGCTCGTTTTGCGCCACACGCACCAGGGACGGATAGCAGTACAGCCGTTCATCTCGGTTAGAGATGTTGACATTGATCTTCTGCCCGGCAGCAATCAATTCCTGAGAAAGGCGACCTGCCCCAAAGTAAGAGGCTTCGTCGAAGTTCCAGCCCTCCTTCGCGTTCGAAAATTGCTGCCGAAAGGTGGCCAAAGCGCCATCGGCGGCAGCCATGGCAGAATGGAGGTCCTTCAGGTTCCCCGTCTTTGCCGCTCCGCGGAATCTACGAAGACTCACAATGAGGGCGTTGGCCGCCTTGAGAGCCTGCTCAGCGTCAGCTTCGGTCCGCGCAAGGGCTTGCTCGAGGGATTGATTACTCTCTGCCACCATCAAATTACCTTCAACAAATCCTGTTATTGAGCCTTGCATTGATTCTTAAACCGCTCGTGGTGAGCCTGTCGAACCACGTGGCCGCGCCCTTCGACAAGCTCAGGGTGAGCGGGTGGTGTGGCCAGTTTAGCAACCTATGCAAGGGTGGTTAAGTTGGCAATCCCAGCAAAGCTGTCGCCATTCTACAACCGGTCTATGCGCATTGTATAGCCAGGGGCAATCTGGAGAATACTTTCGAATGACGGGATGCAACCCCTGTGCTTGCTGGCGGCCACGTACCGACGATGACCGTTCACCCACTACCTCAAGCCATATTTCACTTGGCTGCCGCCTTATATCTCATATGGTCGCCCGGCACCGCCTCCCGCACAGGTGCGAGCGATGACTTTAGGCCTCAAATACAAACGGGTTTGGGGACACCTGGTTTCGTGATGCGCCCGTGATGCATGCCCAGCAAGGCCTCCCTCTACGGCAACAGCTTATATCCTGCCGCCAGCAACTTCTTCTCCTGGGCCGCTTTAATTCGTATGCCGGCGGCGCTTAATTACTGGGAGGTGGTCACTATGAGGAAGGCAATGATGGTGGAGAGGCTCAACGAGCTGCTGGGTCTGACGCGGCCTCTGACGATGCGGAGCCTGGACCGGGTCAACAAGTCGCAGCTTAGGGAGACCCTGCAACGGATATACCGCTGGATGGACTCATCAACAGAAGAAAAACTGGCGGAGACGAATGGGAAAATGAGGTGAGGCTGCATAGCCTCGGCCAGACTCTACATCGGCGATTCGCTCGCGGCTCTCAACAGCTTGCCAACGATGTCGGTCGACATGGTCATGACCTCACCGCCTTACTGGGGGCTGCGGGATTACAGTGTAGCTGGGCAGTTGGGTTTGGAACCCAGTCTCGAGGACTACTTGACGCGGCTGCTTTCAGTGTTCGACGAGATCAAGCGTGTGCTCAAGCCCACCGGCAGCGTTTACGTCGTCCTCGGGAATACGTACTGTGCTCCAGGGAAGTGGGGAGGCGCCACGCGCCAGTCTATCGCCGTGAGCAGAGACCGGGCCTACCCGGTGGGAAAACGTCCCCACCAGGTGGTCCGCGAGCACGGATGGGTCCGCCGCAAGCAGCTCGCACTGGTTCCCTCCCGTTTCGCCATCGCCATGCAAGAGCGAGGCTGGATTCTCAGGAACGGCATCTGAGGTGGACCCCAAATTTGTACAGATGGCTAAGCGAGAGTCCCGCTCCTAAATTGAGGCAAAGGAAGTAGCAGGACCATGAAGCAAGCACTGAAACGTTTGGTGTGAGATCCTGGGCATATCACCATTGCAGCAACTCAGCGAAGGCCAGCGGTTGCCTGCCCAGTTGGCCATTTAACCAGATGCAGAAGTTGTGCAGGGCTACTTTGGCAGCAAGGCGGGCCTGAAATCCAGCCAACTGGTGGGGCCGTTCCCGGTCCAGGCAGAAGGTATAGTGAAACTTGGCGCAGACGCTCTCCACGCTTTGGCGGACTCCCGCCAACCAGCGGCGCAACCTTTTGGGCCAGGGATGGAGGCTGTTGCGTTTTGGGGAACAGACTACCGTTGCGTCATAATGGCTCGACCAGTCCTGATGCCGCTCCTTACCCTCGAACCCTTTGTCCACTACATAGTAGCCACCCCCGGGAGCACCCACCGTGGGCATCCTGGGGTGAGGGAATTGCCGCAAGGCGAAGAAGTCTTCAGCCAGAGTCTGGTCTTTGGTGCTGGCTGGGGCAAATCCGAAGCCGGTAATGAGGCCCCGAGGGTTGACGGAGAGCAACAGATGGAAGCCCTCATACCAGCCCTGGCCCCGACTTGTCGGGGCTCCAGCCGACATCGGCTTGGCCCGCCAGCCAACCAACCCCGCGACGTTTGGCGTCTCTGGTGGGGACCCCGGAACTGTCCAGGGCCTCGTAGGGGCAACGGCGGTCCTGCAACAGCTCCACCAGATGCCGAAAGAAGGCGACCATAGCCCCGTAGTGCCGCCGCATAAGGCGGTTGAACTGGCCCCGATGGGGCAGGGTTGGAAACGCCGCGCACAGATGTTGGCTGGCGTAGCGGTAGAAGTCCCGCTCACTGCCGAAACGTTCCCCTTGTCTTAGCGCAGCGTAAGGATTGACCGAAAAGGGCCAGGGTGATCACCTCACTTTGGGTCAGGGAGGCCCGGGGGCCTGGGATACGCTCTGGAAGCAACTGGCATTTGCAGAAGTCATCAGCCATGACGTAAAGTGTAGTCAGGAAGGTGTCGGGGTCGATCATAAGGTAGCCTCCTTCCTTGGCAGGTTTGAGGCTAACTATCGGCTACAGACACCTTCCTTTTCATAGCAGTCCAGTTTCCCAATTCACACCAAACGTTTCTGTGTTGAGGTCCTAGAGGAGGCCCTGCGCCAGGGGAAGCCGGAGATCTTCAACACCAACCAGGACACCCAGTTCACCAGCGAGGCTTTCACCGGCAGGCTGCTGGCCCAGGGCCTTCAGGTCAGCATGGATGGCAAGGGCCGGTGCACGGACAACGTCTTCGTGGAACGGCTGTGGCGCAGCATCAAGTACGAGGAGGTGTACCTGAAGCTTACCAGAACGGGTCTGAGGCCAGGAGGGGGATCAGGGCTTTTGTGGCCTTCTACAACCGAGAGCGCCCCCATCAGGCACTGGGCAATCAGACACCGGTTCAAGTGTTCCAAGACGGGAGCCCAGCGAGGCGTTTACTGGAACACCCAGCAGCATTATCATCCGTGGCAGGGACACGGGACGCTGGCGCGGTAGACTCTCTTATCTCTTGGTTTCATCGCCGACTTAACGATGGGGTCCACCTCACTCACTCATTGGATTTCGCTTCCACCTTGGCCTGGCCCAGCACCAAGCCACTGGACGAGGTCACACGTTGACCATGTGGATGGCCTGTTTGCCCAGGGAGCGGTCATGGGAGCGCCGCACCGTCTTGCCGTCGATGGCCACCACTTCGCCTTGAGTGGCCTGGGCCACGGCCTGGACTTGTTGTAGTCAAGGGAGTTGGCCAACCCTAAACGACCTTGCTGGAGCGTACACCCGCGCGGTGGTCCTCCGCCATCTGGCGCCATCTGGCGCCAGATGGCGGAGAAGGCGTCGGTCAACTCTGAAATACGCAAAATCGTCGGCGGGTCAGGCCTAAAGATCAAGTGCCGATGGATCTGGCATGCCGTATTACTGCCAGTCCGGTACGCAATCCGTAACCAAAGTGCACAGCAAATACTATTTGGCTGCGAAGCATTGACACTGGTGCTAGAATCTCAATGATCAACCGGCCTCCAGTAAGGTATAGGTGTTCCGGGCAAACGGGGCTCCTGCGGCTCCAAATTTCCCCAGCCCAGGCTCGGTTGTCGCTCATCAGGACGGTTCCGGCGTAACTCACTTGGGTCCCGCTGTTAGCCGCTCATCCCGCAATCAGGATTGAAGCTACGGAGGTAAAGCCATGGCTGACCAGAGCACGACGCGCGCGTTCTGCGACTGGATGTACGAGACCAGCTTTGAGGACTTCCCTCCCGACGTGCGGCGGCTCGTGTCGCTTGCCGTGTACGACTGCGTTGGCGGTTGGCTGGCGTGCTCCTTGATCCCATTGGCCCACCGCATGGTGGACTTCACCAACCTGGTGGGAGGCCAGCCGGACTGCACCATCGTCGGGTTCCCAACCCGCACCTCAGTGCTGAACGCTGCGGTGGTCAACGGTACCCTTGGGCACGCTGATGAGGTGGACGCCATTGAGGGCGATGGCATGGGGGCCCACATCATCGCCGCGCCCGCCGCGGCCGCGCTAGCGGCCGGCCAGATGGTGGAAGCGTCGGGTCAAGAGGCCCTGCGCGGCGTGGTGTTCGGATATGAGCTGGCCAAGCGGCTGAATCGGGCGGCGGCCCAGTTACGGCGCGAGACGGGGAGGACTCCCGGAGCCATAGATCCTGGCAACACCATGGGGGCAACCGCAGCGGCCGGCATCGCGCTGGGGCTTCCCCCGGAGCAGATGCAGATTGCCTTCTGTCTAGGGGCGGCGATGTCCTGCGGCATCACCCCCTTTGCCAGAGAATCGGAGCACATGCTCAAGTCGTTCGTGCGGGGCGGCGTGGGCGCGAGGAACGGGGTAGCTGCCGCACTCATGGCCAAGGCGGGGTACGACGCCCCCCAGGACTCGCTTGACGGACCACAGGGATTCTTCCAAAGCCGCCTGGGGGTGGAAGCGCCAGGCAGTGACTTCCTCAGGGGCTTGGGCGAGGATTACGCAATCCGCGGGATCGTATTCAAACGGGCTTGCGGCGGCGGTCCCAATCAGGCCCCAAGGCAAGGAGTGTTGGAATTGATGTCCGAACACCACCTATCGGGAGAGGACGTCCGGGAGATCCACGCCGAGGTCGAACCGGCCGGCCACAACACTATAACCCACGTGCACCACCCGTCCATCCAAGGGAAGGATGTGCTGGCCCTGGCCGCGGTGTACGGCGGCAGGGGCTTTAAGGAGACCTACGACGAAGGCAGCCGCCGCAACCCGGCCTTCCTCGCCTTGCGCGAGCGCGTGACCATCTCTCCAAGGAGCGATTGGACGGGACACGCGGACCACTTCCGCGCCGTGGTGTCCATCACCACCAAGCAGGGCCGAAAGGTACAGAAGGAACTCACCTACCGAAAGATGACCGAGGCAGACGTGGACGCCAAGTTTATGGACCTGGTAACCCTGCGGGCCGGCCAGGCCAAGGCACGCCAGCTGGCCCTCGTACTGAAGGGCATAGACACCAGCGGCAACGTAGCCGGCGTCATGTCCCAGCTTGAGATGCCGGCGGCCACCTTTACAGACCTGTAGCCGCCCGTTGACGGGCTGAAGCCCATATCGGCGTCCCAAAGCCTCAAGCTAAACACGCTGGTTGGTCAGGGGAGCAGGCCGATCAAGGTGGACAGGAGAGTAACCATGAAGTGTCTTAGGGGACATCAGGTTTCGTCTCATCAGGTCAGGCTCTTGGCTTTGATGCTGAGCTTGCTGCTGGCCGCAGGCTGCGGCGCCGCAGCCACCGCCACGCCACCACCACCCACCGCCAAGGCGCCGACTCCCACGGTCGGAGGCGTACCCACCGTCGCCCCAGCCCCAATCATGGCCCCGGTTCCGGCCGACGCGGTGGTCAGCCAGGGGAAGGTGACCTGGATGGTGGGCAGCTTCTCCAACGAGCGCATGACCTACGCCTTGGCGGCAGGCGGGGGTCACGACTATGGCAGGCAAATTCACGCCTTCCTGGTTGGCTCTGACGTTAAGGATGGGCAGCGAGTCTTGACCCCCGGCATCGCCTCGGACTGGAGCGTCTCCAGCGATGGCCTGACCTGGACCTTGACCATTAGAAAGGGGGTCAAGTTCCACGACGGGAGGGAGTTGACTGCGGAGGACGTGCTGTGGACACTGCGGTACTCCATGGGACCCCAGGCCAAAGACTATGCCACCGGCGGCGCTTCTCTGACCATCGCCGCGGTGACGGAAAAGGTAGAGCAAACCGCCCCTGACAAGGTCAGTGTAACCACCAAGATTCCCGTGTCTGACTTTGTGTCTTTCGTGTCAGAAGCCGACGGCAACTGGATTGGCACGATCTACCCAAAGCAGGAGAAAGTCTACGATCCGGAGGCGCTGGCGGCCTACGATAAGAATCCCGTTGGCGCCGGAATCATGAAGCTGAAGCAGCGTCAGGCTGCATCCATGATGCAGTTCGAGAGGTTTGACGACTACTACTATCAGCCCATAAACGGTCTGCCCAAAGACAAACGGGTGAAGTTTCTCACCTTGGACCTTCGTCTCGTGCCCGAGGAAGCAACCCGGGTCGCTGCCCTGCGATCCGGCGAGGCCGATATCGCCCCGGTGACTCTGGGGGCCAGGAAACAGGTGGAGGCGGGAGGCGGACGTCTGCTGTTCGGCCGCGAAGGTGGCTACATCTATATCCGCCAGCTGGGGTGCTGGAAACCCGAGTTCCCGTGCCACGATAAGCGGGTGCGGCAGGCCTTGAGCTACTCCCTGGACAAGATGGTGATGCGGGACAAGCTGTATGGCGGACCCGATGTAATGCAAGTACGGGGCTGGGGCCCGGTTACCCCCAGTGTCATCGGCTATCAGTCAGACCTCGACCCCTTCCCATACGACCCCAACAAGGCCCGGCAGTTGCTGGCCGACGCCGGTTTTGCGGGCGGCCAGGGGTTCGGCAAGCTGACCATAAACACGTGGGTTTCCACGACCATGCCTTTGATGCCCGAAGCGGCCCAACTGGCCGCCGACACCTGGCGCCGGGAGTTGGGGCTGGACGTGGTTGTGAAGGTGGGGGATGAAGCCGCCCTCAAGAAGGACACACGGCTGAGTGATACTTATCTTGGACAGATACTGTGGCGGGACAATGAGGCTCGGGTTGACGCCTCTTCGGTTATCCGGTCAGGGTACGGCTCCTCCGACCGCCAAGACCGAGCCCACAATGACCCTCAGCTGCTCAATCTTACGCGCACTGCCCTGGCGGTGTTCAATCCCGATGAACGTCCCAAGGTCCTTCACGACCTGTACCTTCAGCTGAGGGATGAGGCGATTGACATTTACCCGGGGTACGTGAACGTTCCGTGGGCCGCAGGCCCCCGCATACTGACTTGGGAGCCTTACCCTCTGGCCTTCTATCCCTCCGCCCTGCACACCATTACGTTGAAGTAAATTTTCGGATAGGGGATCCCTGAGGAACTCCGTTTCCGGGCGCCTAGCAACTGGGCAGGCCAGCCAACCCTGTGGTTGACCTACCCGGTTTTCAGGCTTGTACCGGTGCGCCGCATAGGCAGCCACTCCTCCCTGCCCTTCAAAATTGGACCACTGGCTTGTGGGAAGAACGGAACATCCCATTCCTCGCTTGCATCTGACGACACCGAAAGCCGGCAGTCAACCAGACATTCACCATCAGTAGGGCAGGCCTACCTCGCCAATCAGGGGGGCCACATCCTGGACCACTTCCACTTCCCGAATCTTGTTCTCCAAATCCAGAACGCGCGGGCCAGCCAACTCAGTCAAGGAGGAGTGTTGGTGAGTCAAATCAGTGCCATTGTGCCGACGCTGGAGGGTGTATTTATCAGCCTGATCGGCACATCTGCGAGAGTGCCACGGGGCGACGCTTAGAGGGATCGTATAATGGACGAGACGGGGCGCAAAGGTAGGCCCAGCCCAGTAAATGAGGTGGTTGACCCACGGGAGTATAATGGCGACCGGTTTGCACTCTCTAGCTAGGAGTCCACATGGCTCAGACAAATAACCGCAGCCCTTCCCAGGGCGAAGTTCTAGTCCAGCAGCATGGCGATCAGGGAGGTGTCTTGGCCTTTAATGACCTCACCTCCTTCGCAGCGGCGGTAAGGGATCAGACGGGGCTTACCCTCGACTTCCCCTCAGTCGTTGAAGTGCCTGGACATTTCCTGGAGAACTCCGACCAATACCTGATCATGAATGTGAAGGACGATGAGGGGGAGGACGCCAACAATCTGCTCTTCTTGAGTGAGGAGAAGGCTCTTTTGTACTCCAAGAGACCGTCATCGGCCGAGTCCTACAAATCCTTTGGCGCGGTGCTCACCAAGCCTTTTGGCCGCAGCACGATTCTGGCATACCTTACGCTGCACAAGGTCCTGGATGGTTACAAGGCCAGGCTCGATGCCCGCAACAAAGAAATTAACGAGCTCAATCTGGCTTTTGACTACGGCAAATACCGGGAGGTGGCGGCCCACTTCGGTCGTATTGAGGACCGTCTGGAAGGATTGCATGACCTGCTGCTCCGTTTAGAGGAAAGCTCCGTTAGGCAAGTTGAGACGGATTACATATCCTTTGACTACAGCGTGCTAAAGGCGGAAAGCACAAGCCTGGTGGATCGGTGTCGACGGCGATTGAACGTACTGAGGGATGTTGCCCGGGACCACGAGATGCAAGCGGCCATGCAGCTTAACTTGAGGCTTGAGCGGCTCAACGACGTGGTCAAGCGTCTGACCGCCATCACCGTCATCCTGATGATTCCAACACTTATCGCCAGTCACTTCGGAATGAATTTCGCCTATATGCCCGAGCTGCACATTCGCTGGGTGTACCCGGCAGTGGTCATCATTCAATTCGCGTTCATGGGCCTGGCTTTAGTCATCTTCAAGAGGACCGGGTGGCTGTAGGCCGGTTCAGCACAAACTATTGAGTGGCTCCTGCCGCCGCTACAAGTCAATGCATTGGCTTATTTATTCCCGCTGGCAGAGCTGACACATGCCAGTTCAGAACAGCTTCCCACACCCGCTTGGCGGTGCGGCTGGGGGTGGCGTCAGCATACACCGCTAGCCCCGCTAGCTGTTAGACCCGCCGGGACCAACGCATCCACCGGTAGACCAGTCGAAAGAAACCGCCAAGGGACCGGCGTTCCCTTTCCAGAAGCCTGGCCACACTCCCGGCCTCCGTCAACCAGAGCGCCTTCAGGTGGCTGATCTCTTGCTTGGGAGAATAGAACCAGTAGAGGGCTGCTCCCGCCGCCAGCACCAAGGTCCCAACAATCTTGTCAAACACCGATGTGGAGTAGATGAGAAACAGGCAGACCCCCAGCCCCAACCCCGCCATGACTCCCTGGACGACGCTCACCCTTGGGCTCCTGCGCTGAAACACCAACAAGGCCAGGCACACCAGTAAGAATCCCACACTTAGGTTGAACACCGAGAAAGAGATGAGCTTCGCCAGTCCGGAGGCCAGAGAGAGACCAAAGGCAGCCACACCCTGAATTACAAGCGCCTTGTACGGCGTGCCAAACTTGGGGTGGAGGGCGGCAAAGGTCTTGGGCAGCAATCCGTCCACCGCCATGGCGTAGGAGAGTCGCGAGCTGGCCAGCATGTCCGACTCATCGGAGCCCGAAACTGAGACCAGCGCCCCGACACTGACAATCATCGCGCCGGCCGTGCCGATCACCGCGCTGGCGGCTAACACCAGAGGCACCTGGGTCTTGGCCAGCTCGCTCCAGTGCACCACTCCGTAGACAATGAAGTTGGTGGACAGATAGAACAGCATCACCACCGCCATTCCCAAAACGATGGCTCTTGGGATGGTGCGGGCCGGGTCCTTCACTTCGTCGGCTGGGATGGTGGTTAGCTCAAATCCCACATAGGCCCAGAAGACCAGCACAACCGCAGTGGGGAACCGGTCCAGCCCCAATGGGATGAAGGGCAAGTAGTTCTGCCCCAGGACCTCAGGGTGTATCCCCAGGAAGACAACGCCCATCGCCACCAGCAGAAACAAGGGCGCCAGCTTGAGCAGGGTAAGGACATCGTTGACCACTCCGGCGGCTTTAACCCCCACGATGTTGATGGCCGTCAGCGTGAGGAGAAACAGGGCTTTCACCAGGACATCCTGCAATGACGTGAGCGGATGCAGGTAGTGCAGGTAGTTGGTAAAGGCGATGGCGAACACGGGCAGGGCGATCAGCTCGGCCACCCAGATGCACCAGCCGGCCAGAAAGCCCAGGAACGGGTTGAACGCTTCCGTTACGTAGGCAAAGGGGCCCCCGACCTTAGGCACGTGGTGGCTGCAATAGGCGAACACGAGGGCCAGGATGGTAGCCATGCCCCCAGCCACCACCCAGACCGCCAAGGCGAACGGCCCCACCAGCCCGGCGGTGATAGCCGAGGCGATGTAGATGTCCGCTCCCACGATGGAGCCGACGGTAAGATTGGTGAGGTCGAAGAGGCTGAGGGCCTTTTTCATAGCGAGCAGTTGAACCCCCCAGGACTCAGTTTACCAGGGTTCCCGTTGGCTCAGCACGGCGGATGGCCTCCCCGCACAGTTGGCCAAGCGATGGTCCAACGTCAGTCAACCACACCGAACCCGGCGGTGGCTGGCGGTGGCAGTTCTGCTGCAACGCTGGCCCTCATACCGTTCCAGCAGGCCACCCACAACGTCCTGGCAAGTAAATCTGCGGGCCACCAGCCCAGAGGGGAAATCTCTACCCCATCTGCCAACCATCACAACGGCTAGTGAATTGGCCATATAAATCTGTCTATTGTTACGAAAGACGAGCTTCTTGCGGCGCTTTACCCTGATTGACGCGGCATTGCCACACTGGTAGCATGGCTTCCGCTTCCACTCTTGCCCGCTCACCCCCCTTTCCCCGCGCTCTCGACGATGGCGCCAGATTTGGAGAGGGGAAGAATCCTTACCCGTCCGTTGCGCTGATTCAACCCCCTAGACTTGGTTAGCAACAGGGTCCAAGCAAATTGGGAACAGGAGACGGCTATGAGACACTTCCGTAGATGCCTCGGGCCCACATACTCCAAAGTTATGGCTCCAGCACTTGTGCTACTCTTGCTGCTGTCGGTGGGATGCGGCGCCGCGGCCACCGCTACTCCAGCCTCCGTTGCCACTATCGCCCCGGCGCCATCAGTTGGCACGCGGGCAACCCCCACGGCCATTCCACAAGCCACCGCGGTCCTGGCGGCGCCAATGGTCAACCCCGGCAAGGTGACCTGGATGATCGGCGACTTTGGCAACGGACGGTTCGACCCCACCTTTACCACCAGCAACAGCCAAGACTACACCCGGCTAACCCACGGCTTCCTCGTCTCCTCCAACGCCAAGGAAGGACGCAGGGAAGTCGTCCCCGGCATCGCCAGCGAATGGAAGGTATCCAGTGACAGCCTGACCTGGACATTTACCATCAGGAAGGGGGTCAAGTTCCACGATGGGACGGAAGTGACCGCCGAGGATGCGGTCTGGAGCCTCCGCCATATCATGGGCCCGCAGGCTGTGGAGTACGCCACTACCTCGGCTACCGTACTGGCCCGCATAATGGACCGGATTGAACAGACCGGGCCAGACCAGGTGAGTGTGACCACCAAGGTTCCCACCGCTGGTTTCCCTACGGGTATATCGGAAGCAGGTTCCAGTCCGCATGGCTTCGTCCTGCCCAAGCGGGCGACTCTGCACGATCTCAAGGATGAAGAGGTTTATGACCGCAATCCCATTGGCGCTGGCCTCGGGAAGCTAGTCAAGCAAGTCCCGGCGGCCCAGATGACCTTCGAGCGGTTCGCGGACTACTACTATCAGCCCAAGAATGGGCTCCCCACCGACAAACGGCTGAACTTCGCCCTGTTGGACCTGCGGCTGATCCCCGAGGAGGCTACCCGGATGGCTGCATTGCGGGCCGGCGAAGCCGACATCGCGCCGGTCAGCCTGTCGTCGCGCAAGCAGGTGGAAGCCGGAGGCGGCCGCCTGGTGTTCGGTCAGGAAGGAGTGTACGTAGAGATCTTCCAAATGGGGTGCATGAGACCCTCGTCCCCGTGCAGCGACCGGAGGGTACGCCAGGCCCTCAGCTACGCCCTTGACCGGGGCTTAATACGGGACCGCCTATATGGGGGCCCCGAAGTGTTGCAGGTAAAGGGGTGGGGCTCCGTCACCCCCAGTTCCCTTGGCTACAGCCCGGAGCTGGACCCCTTCCCCTTCGATCCGGTCAAGGCCCGGCAACTCCTTGCTGAGGCTGGGTATCCCGGCGGCAAGGGTTTCGGTAAGCTGGTCATCAACACCCTGGTGTCCACCTCGGCTCCCTTGCTGCCCGAGTCGGCGCAGCTTGGCGCCGGGGACTGGAGGAAAGAGTTGGGGCTGGATGTGGAGGTGAAGGTGTGGGACGCTGCGGCCCTGTCAAAGACCGTCGGTCTCACCGAGGACCTCTACGGCCAGATATATTGGCGGGCCAACCAGACCGAACTGGATGCGTCGCGCCTGCTGCGTAAGTTTTACGCGGACCCAGAGCAGAAAAGCCGGCGCCATGACGACCCCGAGCTGCTCGCGCTAACGGGAAAAGCTCTGGCCGTATTCGACTCGGTTGAGCGGGAGAAGGCGCTTAACAGCGCCTACCGGCGGATGCGGGACGAAGCCTATGACATACCCCTTGGCTATTTCAATATCCCCTGGGGTGTGGGGCCCCGGATTCAGACATGGCAGCCCGATCCGCTGGCCTTCCATATCTCGGCTTTGCATACAATAACCCTGAGGTGACCACTGCCAGTTGGGTTTCCCGATAGCATACAAGCTCCTTTGGGACGGTAGATTGCGTTGTTCTCAGGGGGGCCATTTGTGGCAATGTGGAATAATCGGTCACTCTAGTTTAGGAGGCCTGGCATGAGCGGAGTGGTCTAATCGCGTTGATTTGTCCTGGCGTTGCGTCTTCAGACGTTGATCCGGCGAGTACTGATGGTCTCAGGCTACTCCACCCTACCGCCACCAGCACCGCCAGATATGTAAGATCGGGGAATTCGACCCTACTCGAGGGCGTGATACCCAAACCAGCCTTCTGTCTCGGGTCGTTGTCGAGGGGATTAGCGACTGGGCGCTCCAGATGGCAGCGGTTGTTTACGCCCGAACACCCTCGTACATCATAGTTGTCGGCCTTGGTAGCGGTGGGCTGGATCAGGGTCGCACTGACGCCCACGTGGTCAGCCGAGTTTGGCCACCAATCGGTGACGACTCCGACTCAGGCGACCAGTGAGCCTCGGCGCGTTGATCCAAGTCTCTCACCCCTCTATGGCGTATAGGTGATGCCCGATGCGGGACCGGGGAAAGCGTATTGTGCAGGCCCCGCTACACAATACGCGGGCTCCCAGGGTAAGCTGACTCCCGTGACCACCGTGGTCCCTGCTTCAAGGCGGACGCCGTGCCCGCTTACCTGTTGCGACCAGGGACGACTCCCACTGAGCCATCTCTGCTGCCTTTGCTCTATACACGGCGCATAGTCACCAGTCTCCGCCTGCCGGTCGCCGAAGTCCGGCCACCAACTCTGCGCTCCATTTAGGGAGTCCTGGGCGGGGTAGCCCCCCTGGTGTAGAATCGGTAGCACCAAAGAGACCTGTATATTGAGCGGGTGGAATGGCGCCACCATGGCCTGGTAGGCGACAGAAGGACTGGGGACCAAGGGTGGGCCCAGCAAGTTAAATTGTTTAGCGGCCCTCGTGGGCCAGCCGCGGGGAATAGTGGATGAACAAGCCTTTCCGGTGCTACTGAGTCTATGTGCGGCCAGCCATGCCAAGACATCTCGGTCCTGATAGTGCCGGGCGCTTTCACGGCTCTTTCACACCAGTCGGCCATCGTCTCCACGGAGGCATCACGGCAGTCCCTCAAGATGACACCATGATTCATGGTTTAGACTATAAGCAAATAATTTTTGATGGATGCGTTGCCGCACAAGTTGAAGTTAACGACCCTTGCATAAGCATCTAAACCGGTTGGAAGACGCTTGCGGCGGAACTCCACCCTTGCCCCCCTTTCGCAAAGGGGGGTTGGGGGGATTTCGTCAGATACGGGTCAAGAATTTATGCAGGGGTCTATAAGTATGGATTGCATGAAGCGGACCAGGGCCATGTGCCTGCTTGCTGCGTCGAGTGTCCTCATGGCAGCCTTGATGACCTTCGTGTCTCCAATCCTTGACTTGAGTTGCGGGGGCGACCCTGGACACGTGGTTGCGAGTAGGGGAGACCCATTCCGCTCGTCCAGCGGCGTAACCCCCGCCTTTTCACCCAGCCCTTGCGACCACACAACTGCTCCAGTTTTGCCAACCGCCCCCGGCCAGCATGAAGGGGACAATATCCACGTCCATGGGATGACCGCCCAGGCTCTGATGGGTATTTCTGCGACCGCACTACCCCTAGGGACCCCAGTTTTGCTTTCCTCTCCTTCGGCACCCCATCTCTCTACCGCCTCCGTCCAGCCTCCCGTTAGACCGCCTCGTATCTCCGCCTAGCTGGCAGACTAGCCAGCGTAAGGGCTTCTTCAGCCCGGCTCTTTCCCTTGCCTATTCCTTAGCCAACGCGCTGAGGAAAGCCGCCTAGCTCCTGGCAGAGTCATGCGGGACTGGGAAACTCATCACGACTCGGTTCGTTATGGGCTAGACAGCCGCTGGGATGGGAAACCCCAAGTACGGAAACGTTGTCCGCGTGGAGGCGTGAAATGCCCAGTAGACTCGCACAGTGGATTAAACAACCCATGAAATGCGAGGCTCACCCCGACTCTACACGCTCGTGTTCCTGGGCTGCGGAGCCCTGGTTTTCCCGCTTGGTCTTTGGGGACTTCCGCTTCGCTCCGGTCTGGCTCGTCCTTCGCCTGTGGCTGGGCTGGCAGTGGCTGGAAGCCGGCTGGGAGAAGGTCAACGATCCAGCCTGGATGCAGACCGGGGCGGCGGTGCAAAAGTTCTGGGAGCGGGCCATTGTGGTCCCGGAGGTGGGGCGACCGCCGGTGGCCTATGATTGGTACCGGGCTTTCCTTCAGGCATTGCTGGCAGACGTTGCTGGAGGGTGGGCACTACACCTGGTTCGCCAAGCTGGTGGCATCGGGGAGAGACACGATATAGCGCCAGGTCTGCCGAACTCCAAGACTATATGCAATCAAGTCGTTCGGCGCCAGACGGTGAGGGCAGATAAGAGGAAGCGAGGTGATCGATGCGTCGGCTCATGAGGCAAGCTCTGCGGGTGGTTGGACTTGCCTATTATGAAATGTTCCTAGGGCCGAGGGGATATGGCTGTCCCGTTCCGGCGAACACCTGGGACTCACAGTACCGCACCGGTCACTGGGATAACTTCGAGTCCTTGGACGAGTTGCCGAGATATGCCCTGATCGCTGCGTACATTAGAAATCACCCGGCTCCGCCAGCGATTCTGGACGTCGGATGTGGATATGGCCGCTTGCTGACAGAACTCGAAGGGTTTCCTTTGAGAGAATACGTCGGGATTGACCTGTCAACGGAAGGGGTCAGCAAGGCCCGTGCGTGCGTGCGCGCTAGGGTTGCGTTTGAAGTGGCTGATTTCACGGAATGGCGCCCTCCCTCCAGATTCGACATAGTCGTCTTCAACGAGAGTCTTTACTACGCATCGCGCCCCATCCAGGTCCTGTCGCGCTATTTCGACGCGCTCGAGGAAGATGGCTTGGTTATCGTCTCGATGTTCCGTCATCGCAATACCAAGATCATCTGGAAAAATATCGCGAGGCACTTCTTGACCATTGGCGCCGTGGAGGTGAAGAACGGGAAAGGCGAGTTGACCGACATCAGAGTACTCAAGAGACCGCGGCACCAACGCGGTGCTGGCGCTGGAGGGGACACGGCTGATTCTGGCCTGGCGCACCGCCGGCTGGTGGGGTCTGGACCGCCGGGTCCTGCCTCTGCTGGGCCTCAGGCGAATGCAGGCGCAGCCCGTGAAGCCGCGGGCTGAAGAACCACACCCCGCCGAAGCGGGCAGAGGGGCCAACCCGCGGCCCGCTGGCAGACGACGCGGCTGATTCTGCTTACAGGGATCGAGGGCACAGCAACATACTGAAGGGGGTCGAGCAGTTTAGCAGGGCGCCCCTGGGGCCCAGTCATAGGTTCGCGGTTGCCCCAACTGCGATAGGGAGTCAAACACGATGCATCGAAGGTCTGACAATACGGGTCTCTGGATGGCCATTGCTCTTTGGCTATGCACCATCCCGGTGTTGCTCCTGGTGGCGCCGCGCTTCATCGGCTGGCGCACGACCTGGTACCTGTTGGGAGCATTGGTCCTGGCAGATTTCCTGCTCTGCTGGTATCTGTTCACGTATTTTGGCTGGGGCAAGAGACCAGGGCGCCCTTCCAGCAAGCAGGGAGGTTGAGTATGGCCAGGAAACTCCAGAAAGAGCCAAGAGCCAACGACGACAGGCAGATTTGCCCCCACTGCGGCACCCGAGTGCCGTACGACCCGGCCGCGGCCCCCTCTGTCGCCACCACTGGATCGACGGGCCAAGGGGGGTCTGAGGGGGACACGGCCACCATCCAGTTCCACGTCACCGGCATGATGGGGGGGCACTGTGAGGTGAACATCACCAAGGCCTTGATGGGAACGCCGGGGGTACAGCAGGCGGTGGTCACCTCCGCCACCGAGAACGCCCGTATTGAGTACGTTCCGGGAGCGGTCTCGCCCCAACAACTCAAGAGGGTCATCCAGGACCTGGGCTATGGAGTGGCCGAAAGGGCAGAGGGGCAGGAGGCCCTGGACCGGGAACGGGCGGCCCGGCAGAGGGAGACCCGCCGCCAGCTGATCAACATGGCCATCGCCTGGCCCGTGGGCATTGTGGTGATGCTGGGCACCTTCCAGCCCTACTGGTTCCTGCCCAGCCTCATTCCCCAGTGGCTGAACGACAAGGTGGTGCTGTTCCTGCTCACCACGCCCATCGTCTTCGGGCCGGGGCGACAGTTCTTCGTGAACTCCTGGAACGGCCTCAAGCACGGCATCACCGACATGAACCTCCTTTACGCCACCGGCATCGGCGCCGCCTACCTCATCGCCGTCATCAACACCTTCTGGCCCGAGGCCGGCTTCGGCGGGCGTGAGGCCACCTTCTACGAGGCTGCGGTGCTGCTCACCGCCTTCATCGTCCTGGGGCGCTACCTGGAGGCGGTGACCATGGGGCGCACGTCTGAGGCCATCCGCCGCCTGATGAAGCTCCAGCCCCGAAGGGCCAGGGTGATGCGGGACGGGCAGGAGGTGGAGATCGCCGCCGAGGAGGTGCAGATCAACGACCTGCTGTTGGTGAAGCCCGGAGAGAGCATTCCAGTGGACGGCCTGATTCAGGAAGGCTACTCCTCAGTGGACCAGTCCATGATCACTGGGGAGAGCATGCCGGTGGAGAAGAAAGCGGGGGACGAGGTCATCGGCGCTACTCTGAACAAGACCGGCGCCTTCACGTTCCGCGCCACCAAGGTGGGCAAAGACACCGCCCTGGCCCAGATCATCAAGCTGGTGGAGGAGGCCCAGACCCGCAAGGCGCCCATCCAGAAGCTGGCCGACCGGGTGGCGGGCCAGTTCATCCTGGGGGTCCATGCCCTGGCCCTGACGGTGTTCCTGTTCTGGTTCTTCCTGGGCTATGGCCTCTGGTTCACCCCGGAAAGCCACCTCATGCTGACGCCCTACACACTGGCGGCCATGGGGGTGTTCGGCTTCGCCCTGCTGACCTCGGTGAGCGTGCTGATCATCTCCTGCCCATGCGCGGTGGGCATGGCTACTCCCGCGGCTATGATGGCGGGCACCGGCAAGGCCGCCGAGCACGGTATCCTCTTCAAGGGTGCGGATGCCATCGAGGCCACCTCCAAGCTCCAGTTCGTGGTCTTCGACAAGACCGGCACCCTCACCAAGGGCCAGCCCTCGGTGACCGACGTGGTCGCCCTGGGCGGCGCCGAGGAGGACGTGCTGCGCTTGGCGGCCATCGCCGAGAAGAACTCGGAGCACCCGTTGGGCGAAGCCATTGTGCGGGGTGCCCAGGCCCAGGGTCTTACGCTGGAGGACGCCTCAGGGTTCAACGCCATTCCCGGCCACGGCATTGAGGCCAGGGTGGACGGGCGCTGGGTGCTGCTGGGCAACCGGAGGCTGATGGCCTTGAAGGGGATACCCCTGGCGGCGGCCCTGCCCGAGGCGGAGCGTCTGGAGACTGAGGGCAAGACCGCCATGTTCGTGGCGGCGGACGGTCAACTGCTGGGGATGGTGGCCGTGGCCGACACCCTCAAAGACACCTCGGCCCAGGCAGTCAAGGCCCTCCAGGGGATGGGCATGAAGGTGGCCATGATCACCGGCGACAACCAGCGTACCGCCGCCGCCATTGCCGCCAAGCTGGGCATCGACCGGGTGCTGGCGGAGGTGCTGCCCGAGGACAAGGCCAACGAGCTGAAGAAGCTCCAGGCGGAGGAGTACCGGGTGGCCATGGTGGGCGACGGAATCAACGACGCGCCGGCCCTGGCCCAGGCCAACGTGGGCATCGCCATCGGCTCCGGCACCGACGTAGCCAAGGAGACCGGCCATGTCATTCTCATCAAGGACGACCTGATGGACGTCATCGCCGCCATACAGGTGGCGCGCCGGACCATGGGGCTGGTCAAGGAGAACCTGGTGTGGGCCTTTGGCTACAACACCCTGGCCATCCCCCTGGGCGCAGGCCTGCTCTACCCCTTCTTTGCCCAGGTGGTCAGCCCGGAGCTGGCAGCGCTGCTGATGGCGGTCAGCTCCCTCTCGGTGACGCTGAACACTCAGCGGATGCGGGGGTTTGTGCCGCCAGTCCGGCGGCTACGGAAGGGAGCCGGAGCACCGGCAAATGACCTGGCTCCAGTGGCGGGCCAGTAAGGAGGAGCGGAGGATGAAAAGGCCGGGACTGGTCAGTGCCCTTATCTACACCAGCGTTGCCCTGGTGGCCGCGGGAGCATTCCTGGGGGTGACCCTGGCGGGCGACTACACCTGGGTGGCCCGGGGCGGCGGCACCGCCTGGGTGTTCGGCCTCTGCATGATCGTGCTGATGCCCATCGTCACCCCCCTGGTGAGTGCAAGGGTGAAGGCTCGCATGGTCAGCGAGCAAGGAGGAAACCATGGATGATCATTCCCACCGCCTCGCAACGAGACTTCCACTGGTAGGGTTGATTGCCGTCCAGATATTTATCGGTTACGAATGGCTCATCTCCGGGCTGACGAAGATCGTCCGTGGTGGCTTCCCGGCGGGGCTTGCCGACGAGCTCACGGAGAAATCGGTGGGTGCGCCGGGTTGGTTTGTCAGTTTCCTGGACAACGTCGTCATTCCTAATGGCGCCGCCTTCGGGTACCTTGTTGAGATTGGCGAGTTGCTTGATGGCGTCGCTCTTATTGGCGCCGGACTGATTTGGCTCCTGGCGTGGGAGCGTCTCGGCCGGCCTATGAAGGTGGGAACTTTGGTCGTCATCATCATCGCGGCACTGGCTGGCGTGCTTATGAACGTGGTATTCCATTTGGCGGACGGGTTCCCCCATCCATGGTTGCTGCCGGGAGATGGCTTCGAGGAGGGCGTGGACCTCGATAGCCTGATGCCTGCCATCGAGCTGGCCCTGGCTAGCGTCGCCGCCGCGCTTCTTTGGTCCATGCGGCGGCAACCATCAAGTGCATTGTCGGCGGACGAGCTCCGCTCGGCCGGGCAGTGAAATCCACAGTCAACACAACTACAGAGGAGGGCTTAAGTACACCTATGAACCTTTCACTTACAACATATGCTTGGAAGTGCGTCCTGGGCGCCGAGGTCGTCTACGTCATCTGCCTGCTGGGCGGGTTTATGCCGTGGCGCAGCGCCCGCGGCATGGAGCTACATCACACCATCTTTGAGACGTTGCCCGGATTCACGTGGATCAACGCCGGAAGCGTGGTGCTGGGCGCGGTCTACGCGCTGGCGTTCGCGCTGATTCTTGCCGCCTACTTCGTCTGGATGCACAACTCCAGCTTGGAAGGGCAGGCATAAGGTGGACCGCATGCATGGACAACCCCAGAATCGAACTGGCTCCAGGTGGAAATGGGCCCTGCTGGGCTTTCTGGCGGTGGCCGCCTTTTTCCTCTTCACGGAACACCGCGCCCACCTCTTCGGCTTTCTGCCGTTCCTGCTGGTGGCGGCGTGTCTGCTGCTGCACCTGTTCATGCATAAAGGCCACGGTGGACCGGCCGGGGGTGACGATCCTCATGCCCATGCCAAGGAGTCTGCGAAGCCATGACTGCGTTAGCGCCTGCCTACGGCCTGTGGACGCTGGTTGTCATCAACTCGCTGGTGTTCATCATCTTTGCCTTCAGCTTTACCAAGCCAAAGACCCCTAGGGACTGGCGGTCCTTTGGCGCCTTCTCCGCCTTCATTGTGGCGCTGTTTACCGAGATGTACGGGTTTCCCCTGACCATCTACCTGCTCTCAGGGTGGCTCTCGAGCAAGTTCCCCGGCGTCGATTTCTTCTCCCACGATGCCGGTCATCTCCTGGAGGTCATGTTCGGCTGGCGAAGCAATCCCCACCTGGGGCCGTTCCACATCCTAAGCAACGTCCTGATCTTCGGCGGATTCGTCCTCCTGGCCAGCTCCTGGCAGGTGCTGTACAAGGCCCAGCGAGCTCACGCCCTGGCCACCACCGGGCCGTACGCGCGCATCCGCCATCCCCAGTACGCCGCCTTCGTGCTCATCATGCTGGGCTTCCTACTCCAGTGGCCGACCATCCTGACACTGGCCATGTTCCCGGTGCTGGTCTGGATGTACGTCCGCCTAGCCCGGCGGGAGGAAGCGGAGGTAAAAAGCGAGTTTGGCGAGGGGTGGGATGCCTATGCCCTGCGGACTCCTGCCTTCATTCCCCGGTGGAGTTCGCGGGGCGTCGCAGTTCGTGAACCATGAGACTAGAATCTAATTTGGAGGGTAGCGCATATGCCGTTCTGGACTAAACAAAAGGCCAAGGACCCGGTGTGCGGGATGGAGATAGAGCCCAAGAAGACCAAGGCGACTCACGACTACCAGGGCAAGACCTACTACTTTTGCAGTCCGGCGTGCCAGGCCAACTTCAAGAAGGAGCCGGACAAGTACGTTAAGGCGGGTGCATGAAGCACTATGAAGCTTCCGTAACGATCAGCGCCCCGGCGGAAGATCTATTCGCCTACGTGGATGACCACGCCCGGTTCTCCTCGCACATGAGCCAGTCGTCCTGGCTGACGGGGGGTGGGCGCATGGAGATTTCAGTGGACGAGGGGCGCGGCCAGCAGGTCGGCTCTCACATTCGTATGAGCGGCAAGGTTTTCGGGATTAGACTTTTCCTGGACGAAGTGGTCACGCGCTACGACCCGCCGCGAGGGAAGACATGGGCGACCGTGGGGGACCTGCGGCTTCTGGTGGTGGGGCATTACCGCATGAGTATTGAGGTGGAGCCGCGGGACTGTAGCTCGCTGCTTCGCGTTGCCATAGACTATGACCTGCCGCCCAAGAATGCATGGCTGGGACGGCTCCTCGGCAGGGCCTACGCCAAGTATTGCGTGCGGCAGATGGTCAAAGGCGCGCAAGGCCACTATGCCAAGCTAGCGTCCAGTGTTGTGTCCAGTGTTGTAAGGAAGGATCACCAAGCGGAAGACTCGAAAAGGAGCGTGAGACGGTGAACCGCCAAGGCAACTTCATCCCGGTTTGGCTGCTCGGCGTGCTGGCCACGGTATCGCTCTTGGCCTGTGCGCCACAGCTGCCGCAGGGCGGCACTGCGTGGGGTGTGGGAGCATTTGATTCCAGCGGCGAACGCATTTACTTCACCGCCACAAGCGAAAAGGGCCCCAACATTACTTACACGGGCGGGCCGTCCTCGGGCATGATGATGATGCGTGGCTACCTGACCTGTGCTTCCTGTCATGGCCCCGATGGTCGTGGCGGCGTACATACCATGATGGGAATGCAAACGATGTATGCACCCGACATTCGTTGGGTAGTGCTGGCTGGTGAGATGGAGGGTGAACACGGCGGTGAGAGTGAAGCGGTGCACGGAAGCGCGGCATACAACCTTGAAACCTTCCGCCTCGCCGTCGTGGAAGGAAAGCATCCCGGCGGCACGCCGCTCAGCGCAAACATGCCCCGATGGAGGCTCAGCGACGAAGACCTGGCAGAATTGGCGGAGTATCTGAAGACACGGCCCTGACCAGTCGAACTCGGGCAACTGCAACGGCGGGCATGATGGGCGGAACCAGCGGGATGCGGATTGGAAGGCATGCCCAGGCAACAAGACGCTCCCGGTTTCTGGGAGATTGTCGCCGGCCAGGAAATGGCGGGCGTGGACTATACAGGAGGACGACGACCATGCGGAAACTCAGTGTCCCCATTCTTATTGCTCTGCTGGCGGGCGCCATGGTGGCATGCAGCAACCCCAGTGCTTCCGATCCTGCCATCCCTTACCCGTTACCCGTCTCCCTGGGCTACAGCGGCAACCCCAACCCCACCGGCGCCACCAAGTCCTACGACCTGGTGGTGCAACGGGCGCCTTGGGAGCTGGTGCCGGGCGTCACCATTCCGGCCATCACCTACAACGGCACCGTGCCCGGCCCCACCATCCGGGTCATCGAGGGCGATACTCTGCGTGTAGTGGTGAAGAATGAGTTGGACCAGGACACCAGCATCCACTGGCACGGCGTCCACGTGCCCAACCCCATGGACGGGGTGCCAGGTCTGACCCAGGCGCCCATCCGGCCCCAAGAGACCTTCACCTACGAGTTCAAAGCCTCCCACGCCGGCACCTTCATGTACCATCCCCACATCAACAGTGTGGAGCAGATCGACAACGGACTGTACGGCCTGGTGGTCATAGAGCCCCAGAAGGTGGGGACACCGACCTTTGACAAGGAGTTCTCCATGGTCCTGGGCGCCTGGATCGTGGGGGCTGGGCCTGGCATGGCGATGGGCGGCATGAACATGGGCTACAACTTCTTCACCATCAACGGCAAGTCCTATCCTGCCACCGAGCCCTGGAGCGTTAAGCAGGGCGACAAGGTGCGGGTGCGGCTGGTGAACATCAGCAACCTGGCCCACCCCATGCACCTGCACGGGATGGATTTCAAGGTGGTGGCCAAAGACGGGGAGCCGGTGGCGGCGGGCAACCAGCAGTGGATGAACACCCTCAGCGTTGATCCGGGGGAGACCTACGACATCGCTTTCATCGCCGATAATCCGGGCAACTGGATGTTCCACTGCCATGAGCTGCACCATACCGAGAACGGCGGTGTAGAGCCGGGCGGACTCATGCAGGTCATCAAGTTTGACGGCTACCAGGGCTATGCCGGCGGCAACGCACCGGCGCCGGCTCCAGTCAGGGGTCCTTCCATGCCGGGCATGGGCCACTAGGATGCAGCCGTGAATGGCAGAGCCTTGAAAAAAGGGGCCGGGGTTAACCATCTGCGGCGGTATCGGCAGATTGCCGGCGTGCTCAGCCGCCACGGCCTGGGATACCTGGTGGGCACTGTCGGCCTGGAGCGGTTCGTGCCCTTCCACCGGGGCCTGCTGGGGCATCCGCGGCGGACCACGCCCTACACTCAACCAGAACACATCCGCATGGCGGTGGAGGAGCTGGGCACCACCTTCATCAAGCTGGGCCAGGTCCTTTCCACCCGGGCTGACCTGCTGCCGCCGGAGTACCTGACGGAGCTGGCCAAACTGCAGGACAGCGCCCCGCCCGTCCCCTACCCGGCCATCAGGGAGGTCATAGCTCAGGAGCTGGGCCAGCCCCCCGAGTCCGTCTTCGCCAGCTTTGACCCCCAGCCCATGGCCACCGCGTCAATCGGTCAGGCCCATGCCGCCACGCTCTTGGACGGCACGGAAGCGGTGGTCAAGGTGCGCAAGCCAGGGGTGGTGGAACAGGTCCAGGAGGACCTGGGCATTCTGCATAACCTGGCGGCGGCAGCCAGCCGCCGCTGGAAGCCGGCAGAGCAGTACGACCTGGCGGGCCTGGTGGACGAGTTCTCCGAGACCCTGCAGGCGGAGCTGGACTACCTGCAAGAGGGCCGGAACGCCGAACGGTTCGGCCAGATCTTCAAAAACGACCCCGACGTTCACATCCCGCGCATTTTCTTGGAGGCAACGACCTCCCGTGTCATCACTCTGGAGCGGATCCGCGGCATTAAGGTCAGTGATGTGGAGGCCCTGGAGGCCGCTGGCATCAACCGGGAGGCTTTGGCCGGGCGTGCGGCGGAGATTTTGCTGAAGACGGTCTTTGAGAACGGCTTTTTCCATGCCGACCCGCACCCAGGAAACATTTTCATCGAGGCTGATGGGCGCATCGGCCTTATCGACTTTGGCATGGTGGGCACGGTAGACGAGTTGACCCAGGGGCAACTGGTTGAAGTGCTCCTATCCATTACCGGGGGGGACGTGGAGCGCCTGGTGGACGCGTTTTTCGACATGGGTGTTACCCGGGGAGGCGTGGACCGGTCGCTGCTGGTGAGAGACGTCAAGCACCTGATGTCCCGCTACTACGGACGGCCGCTGGCCGAGCTGCACCTTGGCCCATTGCTCACCGACGCCATGTCGGTGATGCAACGCCATCACATGCGTCTTCCTTCCAATCTGTTTCTTCTGATCAAGACTTTGATCATGAGCGAGAGCATCGGGGAACGCCTTGACCCGGCGTTCAACCTGGCCACCGTGCTGGAGCCTTACGCTAAACGGGTTATGGTCCGGCAGTACTCGCCGTGGCGGTGGGGCCAGCAGTTGGGCCGGGCTGCCCCGGACCTGGCGTGGTTAGGGGTGGAGCTCCCCAAGCGAGCCAGACGCATCGTGAGGGCCCTGGAGCGAGGGGATATCTCGGTGCGCGTTCAGCCAGCAGGTCTTGAACCCTACATGGGGCGGCTGGAAAAGCTGGTCAATCGCATCGTCCTGGGGATCATCGCAGCCGCATTGATTAACGGCCTGGCGGTGTTGATGTCGGTCTACCATCCTGGCGGGAACGAGGGGTGGCTTGCAGTGATGTTTGGCGCGGGGATGGTGGCGGCATCGGTGCTGGGCGGGTATCTGGCCTGGAGCATCTGGAGGGCCAAGTAAACTCCCCAGGGTAGACTGCCCTGGGCAATCACTGTTGAAGGAGGCTCCCATGTCCAGCGAGGCAGCGTGCCACCTGCCAGACCAAGGTACGCCCCAGACCACGGCACAAATTAGCCTGGTGCGGCGATTATTGCCCTTCATTCTGGGGCTGGCGGCAGCGGGGTTCCTGGTGCTGCTTTACCTGGGGATTGTCACCTGGGGCCAGGGGTGGACCCACGCTGTGGAGCTGCTGGGCCAGGACCGGGCCCTGGTGTCGGCCATTGCCGGAGGTTTCGGTGTGCAGATGGGCCTCTACAGCTACCTGCGCCTGGTGGTCCACCACGGAGTCCGGCTGGCGGCGCCCACCGCGGCCACCGGCGCGGGCACCGGCACATCCTCGGTGGCCATGGTGGCCTGCTGCCTGCATCACGTCACCGACGTGCTGCCGGTGCTTGGCCTGTCCGGCGCGGCCATCTTCCTCAACCAGTACCGCGTTCCCTTCATGGTGGTGGGCCTGGTGGTTAACGCCGTCGGCGTGGCCATCATGGTGAGGGTCGTGCTCCAGGGCCGGGCTCACCTGCGGGCCATGAAAGCACAAACTGCGACTGGAGGAGGGTGATGGCAGTCGTTGCCAGCAGCATCATGCCGCGGCCCCTGGGAAGGGGGAGGGGAAGCGGGCGGGCGTTCATCATGCTGTCCCTAGCCAGTCTGTTCGTTGTGGGTGTGATGGCGTGCGGGTCGCAGCCCGCGCCCTCCAACGGAGAGAGTGGGGTTGCCCCCGGCGAGCCATCGGCCCGCCAGGGGTTGACCAGGACCGACGGTGGCCAGGGAGGCGTCACCTTTGTGGCGACTCCCGCTGAGGCTTCCGACCTGACGGCCAGGGGATATCCGTCAGACTACTGGGGCTTTGTCGTGCAACTGGATACCCACGCCGGGGACCTCATGGCCCTGGACGTCGCCAAGCTCGCCGCCTTCCGGGACAGTAACGGTCGAGAGTTCAAGCCCATCGCCTGGCAGGGCCTCAAGGAGGACTCCCACCACCGGTCGGGGCTTCTCCTGTTCTCCAGCAGGGACACCGGGATCAAGCCAGCATATACTCAGAGTCCCGAGCCCCTGGAGCTGGTCCTGTACGACGTGGCTGGGGTCAAAGAAAGGGTGTTGCGTTGGGACTAGGGGCTACCGCCAGGCTGGTTGGCTATGGCCGCTTCTGAAGCGATCTCAGGGACTTGGTGGGAATTGAGCCATTACTGCAGGGAGGGACGGTAAGTCATGGTCACGGGAGAAGAAAACCCTGGTGTCCCGGAAACCTTGCTGGCCCCGGCGGGCCGGCCCTGGCGCCAGGCCACTGCGGCGCCCTTTGACGCACATTTCTACACCAGCGTGCTGCCGGACCGGGTGGTGGCCCAGTGCCAGGGAAATCCCGGCGCGGTCCCAGTGGTGAACCTGCATCTGGCCAACGGGAGGGTGCTGGACCTGTGCCACATCATGCATCTGACCGAGCGGTGGTTCGCCGTCCAATACTTCCGAGACACGGTAACCTGCGCCGACATGGACGTGGCGTTCCTGCCCTACGAGCTGGTGGTCCTGGTGTCGGTTGCCCTGCAACACCCCCACCAGCGGCGCATCGGATACAACGTCGAAGGAGAGACTGCATCCCAGAGCGGTCAACCGTCTGCTCCGCAGCCTCCAACATAGGCCCAGGCAGAGCCGTTCAAGTCCTGGACCCTCTCACGCGATTCTACGACGGACCGGTGAACACACATGCGGCCTGATCAGGGCCACCGGGTTGCTGACGAAGAAAAAAGGTATTACTCGCTGGTAAAACGGGCGTTTGGCACGTTGGCCCCGGTCTATGACATCTTTGTTACCCCCATGTCCGGGTTGCGGGACCGGGTGGTGAGGTTCGCCGACGTCAAACCCGGGTCAAGAATACTGGACGTTGGCACGGGCACGGGCAAACAAGCCTTTGCCTTTGCGAAACTGGGGTATGAGGTGGTGGGCGTGGATCTCTCCGACGCCATGCTCAGGGTGGCCAGCAGGAAGAACACATATAAGAACGCGACCTTCAGCGTGGCAGATGCCACCAACCTGCCGTTTCCGGATGCTGGTTTTGACGTTGCCTGCACCTCCTTTGTGATACATACCATGCCTTTAACCATAAGAGAAAAGGCGTTGAAGGAGATGGTAAGGGTTACCAGGCGGGGAGGGACGGTGTTGATTGTGGACTTTGCTCTGCCCCGGAACAGAGTTCATAGACTTCTGGTCTATAGTCTGATTATATGGAGTGTTTAGCCTCTTTCACGGCCATCATTACTATGCCGAGTTTGTAAAATCCGACCTCAAGGCCCTGCTGGAACAATTGGGGGTGGAGACAAAGAAGGAGCTCCCGGTTTTGCTAGGAGCCGCGAAAGTCTTACGAGGCGCAAAAAGCTTATAACCGGCGGCCATCCCCTTTTGGCGTTAATTAGGATAAAGTGAGTTTTCGGGCCAGGTTCCGCAACATGTCCTCAACCATGGTTTCCAGGTCGTACTGCGGCTGCCATCCCCATTCGGCTCGGGCCGCCGAGTCGTCAAGGGAGTTGGGCCAAGAGTCGGCGATGGACTGGCGCAGCGAGTCCACCTGGTATGCTATGGTGAAGCCGGGCACGTGCTTGGCGATGGACCGGGCAAGGTGTTCAGGCGCAAAGCTCATGGCGCTGACGTTGAAGTCGGCATGGTGCTGCAGCCTTGAAATATCTGCCTCGGCCACCTCCAGGAGCGCGCGGATGGCGTCTGGCATGTACATCATGGGCAGAAAGGTGTCCGGCCTCAAGTAACAGGTATACCGCCGCTCCCGCAGGGCGCCGTAGAAGGCCGCGACCGCGTAGTCGGTGGTCCCCGCCGTGGGCTCAACCTTCCAGCTAATGATGCCGGGCAGCCGCACGCCCCGGACATCCAGCCCAACCTTTTCGTAGTAGTAGTTACCCAGAAGCTCACCGAACACTTTGGAGATGCCGTAGATCGTATTCGGCCGCTGGAGGGTGTCGTTTGGTGTGTTGTCTCGTGGGGTACTGGGCCCAAAGGCGGCGATGGAGCTGGGGATAATGACCCGCTCCACTCCGTTCATGCTTGCCGCCTCCAACACGTTGCACAGGCCGTTGATATTGACCTGGTAGGCCAGGCGTCGTTGCTGCTCCGCCAGGGCGGACAGAATTGAGCTCAGGTGGTAAATTGCATCAATCTGGAACCCCTTGATGGCGCGCACTACGTCGTCAAAGGAGGTGACGTCCACGTTAGTGCATGGGCCGGAGGCCGTAAGCTCCGTCGTCAGCGGCCTGGCGTGGCCCGCCGCGACGACGCTGTCAGCGCCGTAACGGTCCCGCAGGGCGGGCACCAACTCGGAGCCAATCTGGCCGGAGGCGCCGGTGACCAGGATGCGCTTCATCCTAGATCACTCCCAGCTGCTTGCCAACGGCTTCAAACTCCATCAGCGCCCTGTCCAGGTGTTGCCGGGAGTGGGCTGCCGACACCTGGACCCGGATGCGGGCCTCGCCTCGGGACACCACCGGGAAGCTGAAACCTACTACATAGATGCCACGCTGGTACAACTCCCCCGCCATCTTGACCGTCTTCATTTCGTCCCGCAGCATCAGAGGGACTATGGGGTGGTTTCCAGGAACGATGTCAAAGCCCAACTCGGTCATCTTGCTTCTGAAGTAGGCGGTATTGTCCCACAACTTCTGGCGCAACTCCGGGCGTTGCTGGACCAACTCCAGCGCCTTCAGCGCCCCCAGCACCATGGGAGGCGCCAGGGTATTGGAAAATAGGTAGGGCCGGGAGCGTTGCCGCAACAGGTCAATGATCTCTCGCCTGCCGCTGGTGAACCCACCGGAGGCCCCACCCAGGGCCTTCCCCAGGGTGCTGGTGACGATGTCCACCCGGTCGGCCACCCCCAGGAGGGCCGGCGTGCCCTTCCCACCCGGCCCGACGAACCCGGTGGCATGCGAGTCATCCACCATTACCAGCGCGTCGTAGCGGCCGGCCAGATCGCAGATGCCGTTCAGGTTCGCCATGTCGCCCTGCATGCTGAACACGCCATCGGTGGAGACGATACGGAATCTGGCCTCCCGGGTCTCCTTCAGTTTTTCCTCCAGGTCGGCCATGTCGTTGTGGCGGAAGATCTTGCGCTGGGCCCGGCACAGACGGACGCCGTCGATGATGCTGGCGTGGTTGAGGGCATCGCTGATTACGGCGTCCTCCTGGGCCAACAGGGTCTCAAACAGCCCCGTGTTGGCATCAAAACAGGAGCTGTAGAGGATGGTATCGTCGGTCCCCAAGAAATCGCTCACTCGGCGCTCCAGGTCTTTATGTATGTCCTGGGTGCCGCAGATGAACCGTACCGATGCCATGCCGAAGCCGTGGGTCTGCATCCCTTGGGAGACCGAGGCGATCACCTCCGGGTCGCTGGCCAGCCCCAAATAGTTGTTGGCGCAGAAGTTGATGGTGGGCCCCCTAGAAGTCCGGATCTCCGCTCCCTGGGGCGTCGTGATGATCCGCTCCTCCTTGAAGAGTCCACTCCTCTTGATCTCCTCAATCTGCTCTTCCAGCCAATCCCTGATTTTGGTGTAGGCCACGGCGCCAACCTCAGCCACCAGCCCCAGTAATGACCAGCGGGGCTGAAATGCGACTTTCTTCTGCCTGTAATGACTACGGAGTCTACTATGGCCAGTCGCCGTAAAGGAACTGTGACCCCAGTTGGCGAAGAAATGAAGGGGGTGTGAAGACGTACTGTAGAAAGGCATCCACGATATGTTCGTTCCTTGCTTTTGGTAACCGCTCCTGGTAATCGTTGATGACTCGCACTCTTGGCAGTGGCAAAAGACTCCTGCACCCCTCGTCTCGTCACCCTACGCAGGCATCCGGAAACTCACTCGTAGCCAGGGTTGCCCTATTGGTCGGCATTGAGTCCCGCGAGCCGGCTGTCGACACTCTCCGCCTCCAGCGATAACCGCTCCCACTCCTCCCAGAGAGATTGTGACTCCTCCTTGTGCTCCCGGTGCTGCTCTCCAGCGGCGGCAAGCAGAGCCCGGTCTTGGAACTGGTCCGGGCTGGAAAACATCGCCTCCAGCTCCGCAATCCGGGCCTCGTGGTCCGCCAGCTTGGCCTCAATCGCGTCTATCCGTATGACCAGCTTGCGGGCCTCACTGCGGAGGACCCGGCGCAACTCCTCTTCGGCGCCCAGAGGTCGTCCGGAACGTCTCCGGTTGAGGCGGTTGCTGGCAGCGCCGCGCCCCGAGGCGTCATTGTTTGCTCCGCCGGCAATGGAGGTGGTTGCGCCTTGCGCGGTTTCGGTCTGCTTGCGGTACAGGTAACTGTCGTAGTCCCCGGTGAAGGCCTTTGGTTGACCGTTCTCGATCTCAATGATCTTGTTGGCGACCTGTCGTATCAGGGTTCGGTCGTGGGTTATGAAGCAGATGGTGCCGCGATAGTCGCTGAGGGCGTCTGAGAGCACCTCCCTTGAGACGATGTCAAGGTGGTTGGTTGGCTCGTCCATGAACAGCAGGTTGCTTGGCTGGAGCAGCAGCTTTGCCAGGGCCACCCGCGCCTTCTCTCCACCCGACAACACAGATATGGGCTTTCGGATGTCGTCGCCGCTGAACAGAAAGCCGCCGAGGGTGTGGCGCAAGTTCTGATCCGTCTCGTCGGGCGCCGCCTGTTGCAGTTCCTCCATGAGGGTGTTGCCGGGGTTGAGGAGCTCCAGCACATGCTGCGCGTAGTAGGCTGTCACCACGTTGTGACCGGTTTTTCGCTCGCCTTCCTCAAAGGGAAGGACACCCGCGAGAATCTTCAGCATGGTGGTTTTGCCGGCGCCGTTGTGCCCAACCAGGGCAGCCCGATCGCCACGCGTTAGGACTAGGTTCAGACCGCGATAGACGGCGTGATCGCCATAGAACTTGCTTACGTTGGCTAGCCGAATGACCTCAACGCCGCTGCGTGGCGGCTCCGGGAATGAGTAGTGTACTCTCTTGACCGCCCTGGGCAACTGGATAGGCTGAACCTTCGCAAGCTGCTTCAAGCGGCTCTGCACCTGGCTGGCCTTCTGGGCATTGTAGCGAAAGCGCTCCACAAAGCGCATCTGTCTCTGGACCTCGCGCTCCTGCCTTGCCGCGGCCGCCTCCTTGACCTGGAGGGACCGCTCGCGGGCAATGAGGTAGCCGTCATAATTGCCCGTGAAGATCACCACCTCGTCGCGCTCAAGGGCCAGTACCCTGGTCGCCACCTTGTTCAGGAAGGCACGGTCGTGAGAGGTGAGGACTACCGCGCCCCGGAACGAGGCCAAGAAATTCTCGAACCACAGGTTTGCATCAAGGTCCAAGTGGTTGGTTGGCTCGTCGAGGAGCAAAAGGTCTGGATTTCTGAAAAGCAACTTGGCCAGGGCAGCCCGCATCAGCCAACCGCCGCTGAACTCGCCGAGGGGCCGGACAAAGCCGTCCTGCTTGAAGCCCAGTCCGAAGAGGATGGCCTTGGCCTCGTGCTCTCGGTCGCCTCCGCCCGCCGCCTCCAGTGCGGTGTCAAGATGAGTGAGCTCCTGCCACAGCGCAACCGACTTGGCCTGCCCGGTCTCCGACGCCAGAGACTCCTGGGTATCAGCGATCCTCTCCTTGAGCGCGGTCACCTCTGAAGAGGCCTCCAAGACCTCTTGGAGCAGGGTTTTGCCGGAAAATGGGGTGAGCTCCTGTTTGAGATAGCCGATGGTGACGTTGCGCTGCCTTGTTATGCTCCCCGTGTCTGGAGAGGCGTCGCCTGCCAGGATGTCCAGGAGGGTGGTCTTGCCAGAACCATTGGAGCCGATCAGCGCGATGCGGTCCCCGGCCAACACGTTGAGGGTGAGGCCACTGAACAGGGTCCGCTCCGTGTAGGCTTTGCTGATGTTGGATGCACTTAACATTATCACCTGCCAGGGATACCATTATACCTACCGGACGCAAAGGCAGGAGCCATAATCTTGGGTGAGCTGCATCTGGGTAGTGGGTCAGATATGTCTTCGTCATTCCGGCGCAAGCCGGAATCCATCAGAGCATGTCAACCACGATCGTACCTGGACACCGGCCTTCGCCGGTGAGACGGATAGAGTCCACGTTCACTGCCATATCAAACTGACCCACTACCCGCATCTGCTTTGGGTTGACACGTAGAACACGAGTTATTAGCCCCTACCCGCTTGGGACCAATCTTGTATCCAATGGTCTTGCCTCCTTTTCGGTACAATGTCGGTACAATGAAGGAAGCCCAGCGGACCGGAAAATTAGCCGAAGTGATGGTTGAAGCCGATTTGGCGAACTCCCCAATTTATCCCCATGGCACAAAAGTCCGGTTGGAGAGCGGCCAAAACGGTCGCGTCGAGAGAATAGCGGTGGCGAGGTAATTTCTCCTTATGGCCTTCATAGGTATGCAAGGTATATCCCTTTCCTTTACTGGCGTCCCCCTTTTTGACGGGGTCAACCTAACCATCGAGCGCGGAGAAAAGGTTGGCCTGGTAGGCAGGAACGGCTCGGGCAAATCCACGCTACTGCGGCTGATAGATGGAAGCGTCAAACCAGACTCCGGCGCTCTTTCCGTCCAACGTGGTGTCCACTCCGCCTATCTCTCACAAGAGGTGCCCCATGAATTACCAGGAACCGTGTTTGATGTAGTCGCCAGCGGAAGCAGGGAATACGTTGACCTGATCGCACGGAATCCAGCCCTAAGCGCCGGGTTGCTGGCCGGGTTGCTGAATGAAGGCACGCCGCATCTTCGGGAAGAATTGGACCGCATTCACCACAACCTTGAGATGGAGGGAGGGTGGTACAAGAGGGAACAGGTCAGCAAAATCCTCTCGCAACTTGGCGTGAATCCGGGCCTCCCTTTCAGTTCCCTTTCCGCTGGCCTAAAACGTCAAGTGCTGTTGAAAAGGGCGCTGGTTGGTGAGCCGGATATCCTCCTACTTGATGAACCGACCAACCACATGGATATTGATTCCATCAAGGAACTGGAACGGATCATGGTTCGGTTCACGGGCGCTTTGATCTTCGTTACCCACGACCGGATGTTCTTGCAGAGAATTGCTACCCGCATAGTGGAAATTGATCGGGGCAGGCTGTTTGATCAGTCCTGCGACTATGAGACATTCCTGGTTCGGCGAAGCGCCGACCGCGAGGCAGAGGAGACGCAAAACGCTCTGTTCGACAGGAAGCTGCAACAGGAAGAACATTGGGTTCGGGGAGGCATCAAGGCGAGGCGGACGCGCAACGAGGGCCGCGTGAAGGAACTGGAAAGAATGCGTGAGATGCGCAGGTCCAGACGGGAACGGCCTGGGAACGTGAAGATGGAAGCCCACGAGGCGGAGCGATCCGGAACATTGGTGGCCAAGGCGGACAAAGTTGGCTTTAGTTATGGCGATACTCAAGTAATCACAAATTTCTCCACCACGATTCTGAAGGGCGATAGGATCGGCATTCTGGGCCCCAACGGCAGCGGCAAGACAACCCTCTTGCGCCTTCTGCTTGGCACGCTCAGTCCGGAGACGGGAACAGTCCGCCTCGGCGCTAACCTGCAAATCAGCTACTTTGACCAACTTCTTGAGCAATTGGACGAGAACAAGACCGCCATAGAAAACGTCGGCAACGGCACTGATACAGTTACCGTTAACGGGAAGAGTCGTCACATCATGGGCTACATGCGAGATTTTCTCTTTTCTCCAGATCAAGCTCGCTCTCTTGTTTCTACTCTTTCCGGTGGGGAGCGCAACCGCCTCATGCTCGCCCGTCTCTTCACGCGGCCCTCCAATCTCCTTGTGCTGGATGAACCCACCAACGACCTTGATATTGAGACCCTTGACCTCCTTGAAGACCTCTTGATTAACTACACAGGAACGATTCTCCTCGTCAGCCATGACAGGACGTTCATCAACAACATCGTAACGAGCACCATCGTTTTTGAAGGCGGCTCCATCGTGAAGGAGTACGTGGGTGGGTACGATGACTGGCTGCGTCAGCGCCCCCAGGAAGCAAAACCGAGTAAGGCATCTGCCAGCAAACAAGACTCCCCACCGGCTCAGGCGCCCAGGGCAAGGCCAAAATTGGGGTTCAGGCAGCAAAAGGAACTGGATGCACTGCCCCAGACCATTGAGTGTCTGGAGAGGGAACAGACGGAGTTGTTCCAAGCCATGGGAGACCCAGGACTCTACAAAAGGGACAGGGCCGACATTATTGCCACGAAGGATCGGCTAGTAGAGTTGAAAACGCTTCTGGCTGAGGCCTACGCACGTTGGGAAGAACTGGAACAACTCCGGCTAGATGACGAAAACAGCAGACTGTCAAAATAGAAGGTGCCAACCAGCAAAGCCCTCCCTCCGATTCTAGTATCAGTACGTGACCGTAGACACCGCTCAACAAGTTTGAGCAATTTCGGGATTGGTTCAACCAATGTCTCAAACAGCCAGGAGTCGACTACGGCTGAACTCACACCGTGGGTTTGGTCGGCAGGCGGACCAGGGCTGTCATGCCCACCAGGACCAAGGTTATGCCAACGGCCAGAAGAAGGCGGCCTGACAGTGTCGCTGGCCAGACCTCGGCAAATAACCAAGGCGCCAATGCTACTGGCACGACCATTTGAGTGGCCGCCACCGTTCCGACGACGATGGTCGAGCGAACTCTCCGCAGCGAACTCATCTCAAACACATAGCCGGCCAGCGCAGACCCCGCCATGCCGAAGATGGCTACGGCGGTGACCACCCAGTTTTGCTGGAACAATGCAGCGCTTACTTCCTTAGTGAACAGGCCGCTCAACGCATACGCTACGCCCGATGATAGCATGCGTATGGTCTCAAAGGGCAACAAGTTTAATCGAGCTAGCCCCTCAGCACTTACGATAAATAAAGCAAGAACCAGAACAACGGCAGCCCACTGGATTGCACTGGGTTGGGCCGGGGTCAATTGGATGGGATGTGAGGAAACCACCGCAGCGCCGGCGATAATGGCTGCCGCGGCATAAGCCTCCCTCTGGCGAAAGGGCTCATGGAGCTTGCGGCGAGCAAGTTCGAAAAGTATGACGAACCCCGCCGCCCCAGCAATGCTCGCAAGAGAGACAGAGATCATTTGGAACGCGAATAATTGCAACGTCCAGCCAATTGCACTCAATACGGTGCCCTGTATTCCCTCCCATCGCACCGTTGCCTCAAGGATTCTTCCCAATGAACCGGGAGTTCGTGCCGACCGCACCGAGGCTGTCCAGAAGACCGCCGACGCGTTATGGGCTGTTGCGGCCAATATGGCAAGCAAAATTCCGATGAGAATGGTCATCGATCGGAATGACCAACTGAGTGAGTCAAGGACGCCGCCGGCTTTGCAAACCAGTTCAGTGGCCGTAATGTGCAGGACCGCTTTGAGTTAGGCTGGCAACTGTCTTCGGCCTCTGGCAACGGCCCAAACCGGCTTTGGAAAGGGAACCGGGGGATTGGGGCGCTCAAGCCTTCCACGCTGATGTCGCTTTTCATGCAGGGCTCGGCTATAGGGTGCAAGGACAGATCAACCCTGCCACTTGCTCGACAGGTGAGCAAGATCCCCGCTCAGCTCCGCATCACAGGCTGCGTCGGACCACGGGATGGGTTGGTGCCCCGCGGAAGATTCTCAATGAAAAACGCCATGCCGGGGGCACCGGCGTGCCTGGGCGCCGGTATGTGTGTTGTGCCGAGGACTGCCGCGCTTAAGAGCGACTGTAGAGACTGGCTGGAGTGGGCCCATTGGCCGGCATGCTCTTGGTCCATCACCTGGATGTTGAGCCGCCCGTGCCCAGGCACTGGGGCAAAATAAATGATGGGCACTCCCATCCGGATGGCCTCCAAGCAGGTCATGCCGCCAGCGTTCTGTACGAGACAGTCGACGGCAGAGAGCAACCGAGGCATATCCGAGCACCAACCGAGGATCCTAACGCGGTCCTGCCCTTTGAAGCGACGTGCCAGGCAATCTTGTAGGGTGGCGTTGCGCCCACAGACGACCACGGTATATGCGCCGGAGGCAGCCACAAGCTTCACGGTCCGTCGGATGGAGCCGATCCCCCAAGCTCCGCCCATCACCAATGCGATGTACTCATTGATCGGTAGCGCCAGTTCTTGGCGCGCATCCAGTTTCCGTGGCGCCGCTTTGAACCCTGGTGCCACCGGCAAAGAAGCCACGGCTGCACGCCCGCCCAGCTGGTTACAGCGCTCAGCGGACAACTGGCTGGACACCAAGTGCAAGTCCATCCCCGAAGCCACCCATAAGGGATGGATGCCATAATCTGCAATGCTCGCCAGCGCGGGTGCGGCAAGTCTGCCGCGTTTCCGGAGGTCGCCCAAGACAGCGTTCAACAGTGGGTACGTGGAGATGACCACGTCGGGCCGGTGTGTTTCTATCATCCGGAGCAGCCGGCCACCACCCAACCAGCCAACGAAATTCTTGGTTAATGCGGCCACCGGTCCGAATGCAGTCACATGGAAAGTAACGCCCCACAAAAACGGAGCATGATCAAGGAGAGTCTTGTACCCATTCCGCATGAGCCAATCTAGGAAGCGGCTGCTGGCTTTAAGCCCATCGGCCACGATTGGCTGGTATCCCTGCGCCTCAAGCTCCAACGCAATGGCTCTGGCGGCCGCGTCGTGCCCGCCGGCTACAGAGGCGCTCAAGATAAGCGCCACCGGGCGCTGACGCCGGCCTGCTCCCCCAGATTCCGCTGACCAAGGGTAGTTCATCGTTGAACGATGAGATGTCTCCACCAGTCCTCCCATTCCTTTCACCAACCAAAGGTGAACCAAGTCATACTTCCCGTGCGTTCACCGCGGGGTGCCGACAGGCGATGGGCTGGCTCACTGGCGGAGAAGTTGATCACCTACAGTTTTCATCTTCAGATTCCTGCTGTCGACCACTTCAACGAGCAGGGGCAATGCACTGAGTGTATTTTTCCACGAGCCCGTGGCGCTGTACCGGTCAGAGTCATGGAGCAAGACAATGTCGCCTGCTCTCGGTACGCCCACATGTGCAGTGATGGAACGAGGTGTGGCGCCCATCTCCCAGTCGTGGCCACAGCGGTTCCACAGTACCACAGTCCATCCTAAACGCCGGGCTGTTGCCAAACTGGCCCAACTGAGGACCCCGTATGGAGGTCGGAAGAGGCTCAACCTCCTTCCCGTCGCGGACTCTATTATGTCCCGCGCTCGATGCAGTTCGTCACGCACGACCTGTGGTGAGGTCAAGAGATGGTTGCGATGGCGGTAGCCGTGGATTCCTACCTCATGGCCGGCCTGCACGATCGCTGCAGCCTGATTCGGATTTCGCGCCACCTGTTCACCAATGAGAAAAAAGGTTGCACGCACCCCGGCTTTTTCCAACTCCTGAAGAAACAAATCCGTTGCAAAGTCTGGTCCGTCATCAAAAGTCAATGATACTGAGTCGGTACTAGTGATGTGTGTCACAGCAGACCAGATATGCCCACCAACCGGCAGGCGACACGTAGCCGGCGCCGCATAAGCTGCAGCAGCCATGCCAGCCAAAAGCATGTCTGGAGTGAACATTTCAGCGTTCTCCTGGGATACGCGGTTATAGCCGAGGTCCCCCAAATGAATCCGTAAATCTTTCCACCCACAGATTTGGTGTGTGCGCGACCGGCCATCGTTCGCACAAAGGTCAGATGCCAGTCCCCGTGTCGCCTCCCTGGAAACCGTGGAACCGCTCTACCGCTAAATATCCAAGTCTCTGCGGAGCGCCCCTCCCAGGTCTCTGTTGGTCGCCACAGGGACCGGCTCTCGCTTTGAAGCCCGCCATCCCGTAAGCCGCCTACTATAGGCCGCAGTATACCCCGACGCTGAACGACACGCCACTACCGGGAGTCGCCGCTGAACACAACCCGCAGAGATCCGATGTCGCCTATCCGTTTTTCCAAAAACCTATCCCAAAAGCCTTGAGAGTATGACCTTGCAACCAGCGATGGTCAGAAAGGCAACGTAGGATTGAGTGTACCAGTCATACCGGGTGAACAGGCGGCGCCAGCTGTCCAGCCAGCCATGGCTTCGCTCCACCTTACAGCGGAGCGTGCTTGCTTCATGGATTGGGGGTAGGCGTCCTGGCTTGCGATTGCGCTGGGGCCACTCCCGGCGGGGTTGGACTGCTGAATCCGTCGTCGCCGCAACTGGCGACGGAACAGGGCGCGGTCATGGCGCTTGTCCGCAGCCAGACTGACGGGACGCTGCTTGGCACGTCCATGAAGCCGTGGCACCCCCACCCGATCCACCACTTGGGGCCCCACCCCAACCTCGGCCACGTTGGCGGCCGTTACCCGAAGGGCCAAGGGCAAGCCATTGCCCCGACGCGTCGGGGTCAGGAGATGCACGGTGCTGCCTTTCCCCTCCAGCCGGGGTCTATATCCTCTTCCCCTTTTTATAGACCCTTGCCTAAAGCTCTTAACTTGGGCTGACGAAATCCCCCCAACCCCCCTTTGCAAAGGGGGGATTTACGCCGCAACTACCTTACATCCGATGGGGTTAGTTATTTATGCAAGGCTCGGTAGCTGGTACAAACAGGAAGGCGGCCAAGATCCTGCCCCGGCCTCAACAAGATGACCCCAGCAGGGGGATACAGGCGCCTTCCTGGAAGCGCCACCAGGCGGTTTACGCCTGGCCGCCATCATGGGCGACGGAAACCGGCCTTGGGCCAACTCCGTTGTTGGCGTGGCCGTTAACTCCTTGGGGCTCGGCCTGGTAGGTCATGTGGTAGAGACGGCTGTAGAGGCCATGGTGGGCCGTGAGCTCCTCGTGAGTGCCTGCCTCGGCGATTCGCCCGTCCTCCAGCACCAATATACGGTCCGCGCCACGGATGGTGGAGAGCCGGTGGGCCACCACGAAGGATGTGCGCCCTTTCAACAAGTTCTTGAGGGCCAGTTGTATTACCGCTTCTGTGCTGCTGTCCACTCGGGCCGTCGCCTCATCCATAACCAGGATGCGGGGGTCGGTGATAATTGCTCTGGCGAAACTGATTAGCTGCCGTTGGCCAAGAGACAGGTTCTGGCCGCGCTCCTCCAGCACCGTATCGTACCCGTTCTCCAGTTGCATGATGAACTCGTGGGCTCCCACCGCCTCCGCGGCCCGGATTACCTCGTCGTCGGTGGCGCCGGGCCGCCCGTACCGGATATTGGACTCCACCGTTTCGGAAAACAGGAACGGGTCTTGAAGCACGACCCCCATCTGCTGCGCCAAAGACGTGCGTTGAATATCGCGCACATCGTATCCGTCCACGCGCACCGTGCCGGAAGTGACATCGTAAAGCCGGGCGATCAGGGCGGTGATGGTGGTCTTGCCACTGCCGGTGGGTCCCACCAGGGCTATGACTTCCCCTGGGGCAACCTGCAGGTTAATGTCGCGGAGCACCGGCGCCCCTGGAGTGTATTCGAACCACACATGATCAAAGGTTACGGCTCCCTTAATTGGCGGCAGCGCCATGGCGGCGGCCTTATCAGTAATCTCCGGTTCAGTGTCCAATACCTCAAAGGCACGCTGACCGCCGGCCATGGCCCGCTGCAGCTGGGCGTACTGCATGACCAGTTCCCGGACGGGGTCAAAAAAGCGCAACACGTAGAGCGCAAAGGCCACGATCACCCCAATGGAGGTGGCCCCATTGAGCACGCGGAAGCCGCCAAAGACGATGACTATGGCGGTGGCGACGGCCACAGAAATCTCCACGGCGGGGTTCACCATTGCGGTGAGCCGCGCGGCTTGCACGTTGGCGTCCAGGTTGCTGGTGTTCACTTGATCAAAGCGGCGAAGGTTCTCATCCTCCCGGTTAAGGCTTTGGGTCACTCGGACTCCTGAGATGTTCTCCTGAAGGTTGGAGTTCACCACGGCGATGGCCTTGCGCACCTCGATGAATGCTTTCTTGGCGTGCTCTTGCCAAATCCAGAGCACTACCGCCAGGATGGGCAACTCCGCCAAAGTGACCAGGGCCAAGACCCAGTCAAGCCGAATGAGCCAGAAGATTATGATGGCCAGGCCGAACAGGTCCGCCAACACCGTAAAAAATCCTGAGGTCAGCAGTTCTTGAAGGGCGGTCACGTCATTCTGCACGCGGGACATGACCCGGCCCACCTCGTTGTGGTCGTAAAAGCTCAGGGACAGCCGCTGCAGGTGGATGAACATCTCGCGGCGCAACGTCAACAAGATGCGGTGCCCTATCCAGGCCGTGGTGTTCATGTACCCGAAATAGGAGGCCCAGCCGATGAGGGCCAGGATCACCATGCCCAATACGATCAGCGTGAGATCGTGAAGGTTGCCCCGCAGGGCGCGGTCAACCGCCATTCCAACCAGCATGGGCAGTGTGAAAGACGAGGCCGCAAACAGCATGGTGCTGATGATCGCAATGAAAACCCGGACTCGGTAGGGGCGGACGTACTTGGCCAGCCGGACCACCACTTTGTGATCATAGGCTTTGCCAAGGGCTTCATCCGACCAGCCATCAGCCGCGCGTCGCAGCCGGCCTGCCCCGCCACCACCACCACCTCTTCCCCCACCCCCAGGCGGACCCCCGCCACCACTCCAACCTCCGAACCCTACCATCAGCACTGCCTCCGTTCTCATGTGACCGTGACTGCGGGCAAACCTTCTGGCGCCATCCGCTCAGGCGGCGGCTGGACTGGCTGCATGGCCGACTTTTTCCAGCGCTTCTTCTTGGTCGCGCAGCTCCAGGTCGTAAATCTGCCGGTAGAAGCCGTTCTGGTTTACCAACTCGTCGTGCCGGCCGCGCTCAATGATCTGACCCTTCCGCAACACCAATATCTGGTCGGCCATCTTGATGGTGCGTAACCTCTGCGCAATCACAAAGGTGGTTCGGCCTTTCATAACCTCTTGCAGCGCCTGCTGGATGAGATACTCGGTTTCGGTATCCACGCTGGCCGTCGAGTCATCCAGCACCAGAATCGCCGGGTTGAGAAGCAGCGTGCGTGCGATGGACACACGTTGCTTCTGACCTCCAGACAAAGTTACTCCGCGTTCGCCAACCCAGGTGTCGTAGCCGTCCGACAACCCAATTATGAAGTCGTGGATGCGCGCTGCCTTCGCCGCCCACTCAATCTGTTCCTGGGTGGCGGAAGGCGCGCCATAGGAGATGTTGTCGCGGACGGTTCCAGCGAAGAGAAATACATCCTGCTGGACGATAGCCACGCACCTCCGCAACGACGCCAGCGTCAGGGAACGAACGTCCCGGCCATCGACAGTTATTTGGCCTTCACTTACATCGTAAAAGCGGGGCAATAGGTTTACGATGGTGGTCTTGCCACTGCCCGTGGGACCGAGCAAGGCGACCACCTGCCCCGCCTGGGCATCGATGTTGACATGGCTGAGAACTGGGCTGAGCCGGTTATATCCGAAGGACACGTCCTCAAAGCGAACGTGTCCTGTGACCTGGCTCAATGTCACTGCGTCCGGCGCTTCGGTCACGGCGGATTCCGTGTCCAGAATCTCGAAAATGCGCCGCCCCGCCGAGAACGCTCTCGCCGTGACATTGACCACCATGCCAAGGCTGCGCAGCGGTTGCTGCAGCAAGGTCAGGTAGAGGGCGAAGCTGGCCAGCTCACCTTGAGTGAGGGTGCCGGCGGCTATTTGACGCCCCCCAAACCAGATGGTGGCCGCCATGCCCAGCATCCAGACTCCCGCCATGGTGGGCACAGAAATGGACTGCAACCGTGTGGAGTCGTAGGAGTCTCTGAACAGGGTTTCCGCCGCCTCAGTGAACTTGGTTACCTCCAGGTCTTCACGGCCGAAGGACTTCACCACTCGGACGCCGGACAGGTTCTCCTGGAGTATGGTGGTGAGCCGGGCCAGTCCTTCTTGGACCCGGGACCATGTGGCCCGGAGCATGGTGCTGAAAAAGCCTGAACTCACTGCAATAGCCACCAAGAAGGGCGATGTGACCAGCGCCAGGCGCCAGTCGCTGAGCAGCATCAGGACCAATGAACCGATCATGACTATCGTAAAGTAGGAAGCGCGAAGGATTCCCATCTGAATAAACTGCTGCACCGCCTCCACATCCTGGGTGGCCCGGGACATTAGCTGCCCCGTCTGGTGTTTGTCATGGTAAGCAAAGGATAGGCGCTGAAGCCGGTTGTAGATGGCGTTGCGCAGGTCGTAGGCCACGCGCTGGGCAAGCCATTGACCCAGGAATTGCTGTCCATAGGTGCATAGAGAGCGCAGGCCAGCCGCCACAAGGATGGCCAGGGCCGCTGCCACCAAGACAAGATAGCGATGTTGGTGCTGCTTCTGGATGCCGAAATCTATGGCCCACGCCACCAACCGGGGACTTATGAGAAGAAAAGCCCCGGCTCCGACCACGCAGAGCCAGGCGAACGCTACGCGTGTCTTGTAGCGGAAGGCCAGCACATAGAGTCTAAGGTATGTTGACACCGACATCACCTCGCAAAAAGACCCGGCGCAGGATCATGAAGGCAGCCGACACTTTGGCCAGTTCCTCGTGGGACAGGGAGTGCAGACTTTCTGACAGTTCCTGGCGCGTTTCCCCACGGGCTAGCGCCACTGAGATCCGACCCTGCTCCGTCAGCGACAGGCAGACACGGCGCCGGTCTGCGCCCACGCGGCGCACCACCACGTCCCGCGTCACCAACCGTTGGACCAGCTTCGATGTGGAAGGCATGGTCAGGCCAAGATACTCGGCCAACTGGGAGAGTGACGCCCCAGGGTGGTCCCGCAGATATCTCAGGCAACGGAGCTGGTGATCAGAAATGCCCGGGACGGCCGGATGCCGCGTTGCAATGCGGATATGGCGCATGATTAACGGGACCACGTCCAACAACTGGGCGGAGCAGTGCTCGGACTGGGAGACACCGGGCGCTGTTTCAGATTCCAATTGTTGCACCGGGAAACTATATTGCCCGTCGGCCATCTGGTCAAGTGGAACGCCGCCCCCGGCAGGGCCTTTTCCTTTTCATTGTCGGTCGCCGCAAGGGCCTTGCACTCGCTGGTCGAGTAGTCCCGACCGCAGTCGGGACGTATCGAAACCCGTCTCCCCGTTGATCTCGATACGTCCCGATTTTATCGGGACTACTCGACCAGCGAGTGGAGGAAAGTGAAAGGGCCCTGGCGCTCCAGTATGGGAGTCCTGGGTAGTGGGTCAGATAGGTCCTCGTCTTTCCGGCGCAAGCCGGAATCCACCAGAGCATCTCAACCACGGTCGTACCTGGACACCGGCCTTCGCCGGTGAGACGGATAGCGTCCCCGCTCCCTGCCGTAACAAACTGACCCACTACCAAGTCCTGGGCACGCTAGCCACCGGTGATGTAAAATCGGTAATACTGAAGGGAATTGCATATTGAGCGGGTGGAATTGTGCCACGAGATCGGGGAGGCGACAGATAGACTGGCGGCCAAAGGTGTGCCCTGCAAGGCAGACACCTTTTCGGCTTGTGGGGGGCCATGCACGGGCGTATGATCCATCATCAATGAGAGGGCCTTATCTCACCCCTGGGGAAGCGGACTCCAACTCAATGCTAGCTGAGATCGCAACTTAAGCCATGAGATGGACCAGGGCACTGTTGTGGCTGCTGTACCGGCGTCTCCCCTCTTCCTGGTTCCTCCTGGCGGTAACCACCTTTGGCGTCCTTGCCGCCGTAACCCTCCTGGCCATCGGCGCCAGCTACTCCCGAGTTATAGCTGAAGGCGGGCTGCGCCATGCCCTAGACACAACCCCCCAAAGCGTCCTGGACACATGGATTATCGTGGAGAACCGGCCTCTGGGCGCGGCGGATTACCAGAGGCTGCGCTCGACCGTGGAGGGCATCGCGGAAGCGCGCGTGGGCAACTTGATCCGAGAGGTGCACCGCTCGGGCCGCACGCAATCCAACCTCCCGCTGGTCTCCGGCCCTCAGGGCGATTCCGCAAGCCCTGAGAGCATTTTGGGCCGGCCCTTTTTCCTTACCGACTTCCAGCAGCACTCGCGGTTAGCGCAGGGACGCTGGCCAGAATCTGCTCCGGTGCTGCATGCCCAGGGCGTGGCCCTAGAGGCGGTGGTGGGCCGGCAGACTGCCGCCGCCATGCAGTGGAAGGTAGGCACCCAGCTTTACTTGATCCCATTCCGTGCCGACCCGCCGGAGCGCATCGCCCTCACCGTGGTGGGCCTGGCGGAGCCCACTGACCCCAACGAGCCGTACTGGATGGGGTTCCCAACCTACTTCACCATACAGGACTACGCAGGCCGCCCCTTGGCGCCTTTCTTTGTCCCAGAAGACGCGTTCTTTGGCGGCCTGGGGGCGCGCTACCCTTCCTTGGTGGGCGACTACAGTTGGTTTCTCTTCTTTGACACACGGGTGCTGCGAGCCGATACTGCCGAGCCCGCCAGGGCCTCTATGCTGGCCTTGGAAACTGACATAAACAAGCAGTTTCCTCGGTCCCTGGTGTTGAGCGGACTGAAAAACACCCTGGCCGACTACCAGCGGAGGCTCACCCTGGCGCGCGTGTCCCTTTTCCTCTTTATCTCTCTGGTGGTGGTGGTCATCCTCTATTTCCTGGCCGTGGTGGTGGGGCTGATGGCAAGCACCCGCAGTGACGAAGCCAGCCTGCTGCGCAGCCGGGGGGCCAGCCTCTTACAGGTAATGGGGCTGCTGGCCTTGGCGGAGGGGGTCGGGATTCTGGTGGCGGTGGTGGCCGGGCCATTCTTGGCGCTGGCCATGGTGCGCGGCCTCCTGCTAAGCACCATAAACCCCGCGGGCGGCGGCGCTGACGCTCTGACCGTGGCGCTGGACGCCGACATGTTCTGGTTTGGGGCCATCGGCGGTGTGCTGGCCCTGGGCACATTGCTGGCCTCGGGCGTGAGCATGGCCCGCCTGGGTACGGTGGAGTATTTGCGATTGCGGGCCAGACCGCCTACCTTGCCTTTCCTGCAGCGTTACTACCTAGACCTGCTGGCGCTGGGCGCGTTGGGGTTGGTGTGGTGGCAGGTCCGCGGCAGGGGAGGCTTTGTGGAGCAGGGCTTGGTGGCCCGCACGCCGGAGGTGGTAGACCCCAGCTTGCTCTTGGGCCCAACCCTGGCGCTGGTGGCGGCGGCCCTGCTGGTGGCGCGGGTCATGCCGTGGCTCATGCGATTAATGAGCGCGGCTGGACGCCGGTGGGCGCCCCCCTGGACATCCTTCTCCCTGGCGCGAATGGCCCGGGACCCGCTGCCCTATACCTCCCTGGTGGTCATTGTGATGCTGTCCGCCGCCCTGGGAGTCTTTGGGGCCAGCTTCCAGTCAACCCTGTCCTGGAGCCAGCAGGAACAGGCCCGGTACGAGGTGGGCGGCGATGTGGTGGTGAAAGGACCCTCCTTTGAACCCACTCTCCAGCGTGAGTTGTCCGCCCTGCCCGGCGTGGGCGTGGTGAGCCCAGTCAGCCGTGAGGCGGTGACCCTGCTGGGCGGCTTTTCCGAGGCATCGGCGGCGCTGGTGGCAGTGGACCCTAACACTCTGCCCGCCGCCGGGTGGTACCGGCACGACCTTTCGCCATCAGGCAAAGACCTGCGAGAGCTCCTGGCGTCCCTGCGGCAAGGAGCCGCGGTGCCGGTATCCGGCGGGACCGCCATCAGCCCAGGCCTGCTGGACCCAGCCCTGGGAATCCCAATCCCGGCCGAAGCCTCCAGCATCGGAGTATGGGCCAACACCGACCGAGTGAACCTGGGACCCCTCCATCAACCGTTAAATTTGTGGGCGCGGGTGGCCGATGGCAAGGGCCAGCACCGGGATGTGCTCCTGGGCGCTCTTCCAATCTCCAGCGCCGCCGGCTGGGGTTATTTGGAAGCCCCTTTGCCCAACTTGCCTGACTCCTCATTTGCCCCAGGCGGCGCGCCCAACGCCCCGGAGCCGCAATGGGGCCTGGTGTCCATTTTTCTCACCGGCAGTTCCTTCGCCAGAATGCCGCCGGGCAGTGTCAGTCTGGACGACGTAACCGTCAATGGACCCGCGCTGCCCGCTGGCGGAATGGTCATCGAAGGGTACGAAGCTCCGGGCGGATGGGCGCCCCTGGCCCACGCGGGACCGGTGGCAGATGCGGTGGAGCGCACACGCCAAAGCGCTCGCAGCGGCCAGGCGGGGCTGAGCTACTCCTGGGATCAAGGCGGGCCGGGTGAAACGCCCAGGGGGGCGTTCCTGCCGCCGGGACCCTTCCCGCTGCCCGCCATTGGCGGACCTACCTTCCAGCCAGGGCAGGAGGTGCGCATGCGGGCCGGCAGGCAGGTCTTGCTGGTGACCATCCGGGAAGTGACCAACTTTTTCCCCACCATTGACCCATCGCTGCAGCCCTTCCTCCTGGTATCCCTGGAAGACTACGCGAACTTCCTGAGCCGGGTCGGCGGAGGCGGCGTGCAACCTCCTGAGGAAGCGTGGATCTCGGTGGAAGAGAGCGCCAGCCGGGAAGAGGTGCTGCTGGCGCTGCGCCAACGCTTGCCCAGCTTCGCCTCGGTGCGGGATGGTAAAGCCGCCGCCCAGTTGGCCGGGCGAGACCCCCTGGCGGGCGGTGGATGGGACGGCCTCACCCTGATTGCCCTGGGGTCCTTGACTGTGACTGTGGTGCTGGCCTTGGGCATCCATGCGGTGGTGGCGGTCAAGGCCCAGCGGGTGGACCTGGCCGTGGTCAAGGCCCTGGGATTTTCCAGTCGCCAGCTTTTCCTGGGCCTGGCCTTAGAACGGGCCATGGTGACCATCTTGGCCCTGGCCGCGGGCGGCGCCCTGGGGCTCTGGCTGGGCCAGTGGGTGCTGGGATTCTTGGACCTCACCTCCAGCGGACGGGAAGTCATCCCCCCAATGGTCTTCAACGTCCGAGGCTGGCTGGTGGGCGTGGTGGTCCTGAACCTGGTGGAGGCGACCCTCCTGTCCGTGGCGCTGGCGGCCTGGTCGGCCAGCCGGCTCAAGGCGTTTGATATACTGCGGACGGCGGGATAGAATCGCCACGAGCCCTCATTCACCGAAAGCTGTGCGACCTGAGGCCGGGATGTCCCTTCTGCAACTGGCTTACGTCATCGCCTGGCGCCGCATCACCTCCGCATGGAAGCTGGAGTTGGCCGTGTTCCTGGGGATCACCCTGGCGGTGGCCCTGCTAGCCAGCGGCGTGGTGTTCTCCGATCTGGTGGCGGAGGCCGCCCTGCGCCGTTCCCTGCATGAGGCCACGCCGGAGGATGCCAACTTCCTGGTGCGGGTCTTTAACGACCTGGACGATCCCTCGGTAGTCTCTCCCCGGTCCTCCATGTACCAGCGCAGCAATGAGTACGTTGCGCTCCGAGTCTTTACCCCCCTGCAGCCTTACCTGGAGGAACACCGAGAGCTGCTCCTGGAAACCGGCACCTTCTTTTTTGAGGGACATCCCCACCTGGCGGGGCCCGACCAAGCGCGACCCCGCGGTAAGTTTCAGTACCTGCGCGGTCTCCAGGAACCAGGCCGTGCGGAGTTGGTCCAGGGGCACTGGCCCTGGTCAGAAGCCAGCGGCCGGCCATTGTCCCAGCAGGAGCCCCTGGAGGTGGCGCTGGACGCTCTGGGGGCGGACCTGCTCCAGCTGAGCGTGGGACAAGAGATGTGGGTGTACCCCGCCAGCGGCGTTGCCGAGCCTGCGCCGGTGCGGGTCAAGGTCAAGATTGCAGGGGTCTTCCGCCGGGTCGCCCCTGAGGATGAGTTCTGGTATGGCACCCAGGGGGCCTTCAGCTACCGGGACAACCGGTGGACCGTCGTACCTATGTTCACCGCTGAAGACACCATCCTGGGGCCGGTGGCCCGGACCTACCCCGGACTCTACACCAACGTCACCTGGGTTTTTTACCTGGACCGGGGCGGAGTACACGCCAGTGAGGTGGCAGACCTCCAACAGACGATCCTGCAAGTGGAACGCGACGTGCGCGCCGGCCTGCAACGCTCCAGCTACAACTTGCGGTTGGGCCGAGTGCTGGAGGAGTACAAGGAACAGTTGCTCTTGGCCCGCATCCCCCTCTTCCTGATGCTCCTCCTGGTCACCGGCATTCTTATCTACTACCTGTCCCTAATCGCCGGACTGGTGGTGCGTTCCCGCAGTGCAGAGATCGCCCTGCTGAAGAGCCGGGGGTGTACCACCCGGCAGGTGGGGCTAATGGTGCTGGTGGAGGCCTTGGTGCTGGCCGTGCCGGCCCTGGGACTGGGAGTGCCGCTGGCCCTGGGCACCGCCCGGATTCTGGGCGGTCTCTTTTTCAACCCGCCCGGCGGAGTTGATTTGGTGACCATAACCCTTTCCCCGCGGGCCCTGCTTCTGGGCGCCGCCGGGGCGCTGCTGGCAGTGGCGGTGCTGACCATATCCTCCCTGGTGGCTGCCCGCCGCGGCATTGTGGAGTACCACCAGGCCGGCGCCCGCCCACCCAGCACCACCTTTATCCACCGCTACTACCTGGACCTCTTGTTGCTGGCCTTGATCGGCCTCCTGTGGTGGCAGGTCAGAACTAGGGGCTCGTTTCTGGTGCGCCCCCTGGGGGCGGGCCCCTCCGCCGAAGGACTGGAGCTGGATCTGAGCCTGATGCTGGCGCCGGTCCTGGGGCTGCTGGCGGTGGCTCTATTAGTGATGCGCATCCTGCCCGTGGGCTGGGCGCTGCTGGCCAGAGGCGCTGAGCCGCTGGGGCAGGCCTGGCTGGTCCACGGGCTGAAGCGCCTGTCCCGGGACCCCGTCCCGCCTGGTAGCCTGGTGATATTGTTGATGCTGGCCACTGCCCTGGGAGTAGTCGGCAGCACTTTCAACGCCACCCTGGCCCGCAGTCAGCAGGACCGTGCCCAGTACGCCGCCGGGGCCGGTCTGCGGATTGAACACGACGGGGATCAGTCCGTCAGGCCTTCGCTGGTGTCGGCGGGGGAGTTGGTCCCGTCCGGGGTCGCTGCCGAGGTGCAACGGGCCAGCGGCCACTTGTTGACCCGGGGGTTCAGCTCCACTCAGGTCTCCGTCCTGGCGGTGGATACCGGCAGCTTTGACCAGGTGGCCTGGTACCGGCCCGACTTTGCGGACGGCAAGCCCCTAGCGGACCTGATGGCGGCCATCTCACCCAGCGCCCTGACCGTCCTTCCGCGGAAGGAGCAGGCAAAGCCGGGTGAGGATGTCACCGGCGGGGTGGGGCTGCCGCTGGAGGCCACGGCCTTGGTGCTTTGGGCCAACCCGGGGCGGCCCGACTCCCGGCTGTCGGTCCAGGCGCGGCTCAGCGACATCCGCGGCTACTACTTCGACGTGCGCCTGGGGGAGATGCGCAGCCGGGGATGGCAACGGTTGGAGGCCAGCCTGACGCCGCTGGCTCCGGCGGGTCCCAGGCCAGCCGGTGGCGGCCCGGCGCCTGTGCCGACTCCCCCATTTACATTGCAGGGCCTCCAGGTCACCAGCAACTTCGGCATTAACGAGCCGGGGGTACTCTTCTTCGGGACGCTGGCCGCCCTCACTCCGGCGGGAGAGAAGGTGCTGGCCGATTTCCAGACCCTGGACGGTTGGCAGGCGGTGGAGGATTATTCCAGGCCCGGCCTGTATGCGCTGGAGGCCAGCGAGTCGGTGACCTTGCCCGGTCAGGCCAGGTCGGCAGCCTTCAGTTGGTCCCCTGGGGGCATCGGCTTCCGGGGCATCTCCGCCGGCCCGCCGGAAGTGCCCATACCCGCACTGGTGAGCCAAAATCTCCTCCAGACGGCCCAGGCCCGCCCCGGAGACACCCTCCGGCTGAGCCTGTCCACGTACGCTTTGCCCATCCAAGTAGCGGCCGTGGCGGACTACTTCCCCACTCTGGACCCTCGGCAGAGCCCCTTTGTGGTGCTGGACCTGGACACTTTCCGAGCCTACGGCAACCGGCACAGCCGGAGACTGGTGGGAGGGGCCAACGAGCTGTGGGGCCAGTGGGACGCTTCTGTAACCGATCTGACGCCAACTACTCAGGCTCTGGGCAGCCAGGGCCTGCGGGTGAAGGAGATCAACCTAGCTTCGGAGCTGGCGGCCCAGCGGGTGGACCAGCCCCTGGTCAACGCCGGATGGGGCGGGCTGCTGGTCCTGATGTTCCTGGCGGTGGTGCTGGCCAGTGCCTCCGGAGTGATGCTATTCTGTTACCTGGACACGCGAGAACGCCGGGTGGAGTTTGCGTTGTTGCGCACCCTGGGCGCTTCCCAAAACCAGGTCAACGGCGTGGTATGGTTCAACCTGGCTATGGTGGCGGCCTGCGGCATTGGCCTGGGCACCCTGGCCGGGCGGCAGGTGGGCGCCAGCCTGCTGCCGCTGCTGGAAGTTGGGGAAGGCGGCGTCCGGGTAACTCCACCTATGGTGCTCCAGGCCGATTGGGTTAATCTGGCGGTGGCATATTCGCTCCTGGCAGGGGTGGTGGCTGGCACCGCGTGGTGGCTGGCCCGGCTGACGGCCAGGCTGGACGTGCAGCGGCTGCTCCGCGCGGGGGAAGCCTGACGCGCACTTACCCCAGGGGGGAACGACCCCCTCCCGCTGCGCTCAGGGCAGGTTCTAACCTCCCCTTGGTAAGGGGAGGGAAATCTCAAGTAACTTAACGGAGCGTGGCGTGAGCCAGAGAGAACCCCAGTGGTCCCGTCCCAAGCCGGCCGCTCCCGGAGGGAGGCCGGCCCAAACGCCAGATGGCGCTTATACGCCTGCCCAAGCGGGCCTAACCGCCGGAGAGAGCGCGGACAACGCCTCTTCCGTCGGGCAGGCCCGGCCCTACATCCAGTGCCGCGATCTGTTCAAGATATACAAGCGAGCCGAGCTGGAAGTGGTGGCCCTGCGCGGCTTGGACCTGGACGTGGAGTCAGGGGGGCTCATTGCGGTGGTGGGGGCCAGCGGCAGCGGCAAGAGCACGCTGCTGAATATCCTGGCTGGGCTTGAGCGCCCCTCGGCGGGACAGGTACAGGTGGGCGACCGGGACCTCCTGAACATCTCGGACCGGGAGCTGGTCCTGTACCGCCGCCGGGAGGTGGGATTTGTTTGGCAGGCCACCGGCAGAAACCTGGTGCCTTACCTCACCGCCCAAGACAACATCGAGCTGCCCATGGCCATTGCCGGGACGAGCCGGGGCCTGCGGCGGGAGCGCAGCAAAGAACTGCTGGCGGCACTGAAGCTGGAGGACAAGGCTGGCCGGCTGCCCAGCCAGCTATCCGGCGGAGAGCAGCAGAGAGTGGCCATTGGCGTGGCCCTGGCTAACCGGCCTCCCTTATTGCTGGCCGACGAGCCCACGGGCGAGCTGGACACTCAGAACGCAACTCAGGTCTTTGATCTCCTGGGCGAGCTGAACCGGGTTTATCGGGTGACCGTGGTGGTGGTCACCCACTATCCAGGAGTGGCCCAGCACGTGGACCGTGTGGTGCACATCCGGGATGGCCGCATTAGCTCGGAAAGCTTCCTGCAGGCCACCTTCCAGCGGCCCGGTGCGGCGGTACATCAGGAGTACCTCGTGGTAGATCGAGTGGGCCGGCTCCAGCTCCCCAGGGAGTTCGTGGACCGGCTCCGCCTCAAGGGGTTGGTTCGCGCCAACCTGGATGGGGACCAGGTGACCATCGGTCCCGCGCAGCAACCCAAACCCCGGGACGTGGGTCGCCCCGAAGAAAGGGAAGGGCGATGAATCTCTGGCCTAAAGTGGGAGTGCAGCGTATTGTTTCAGGGACTCCATGCCCAACACGCCGCCGCGGCCAGGGGCGCGCGCCAGGACGCCATGCGCGCGCCAGGAAGCCATGATTGAGTCCCGTGCCGCGCAGGAAACCGCCCCGGCCAGCGCGCTCCACATTTCCGCTCGGGGCTTGACCCGAGTGTTCGGATCGGGTGGCCAAGCGGTCACCGCGGTGCGTGGCATTGACCTGGACGTCCTCACAGGGGAGTTCTTAGCAGTAATGGGACGCTCGGGCTCGGGCAAGACCACCCTGCTGAATCTGCTGGCCGGGCTGGACCGCCCCACGTCGGGGCAGGTGTTCTTCGGGGGCCGCAACCTGAACGCCTTCTCCGAGGCGGAGTTGGTGGCGATGCGCCGCGGCCAGATAGGGTTCATCTTCCAGTCCTTCGGCCTACTCCCGCTGCTGTCGGCGGACGAAAATGTGGAGCTTCCGCTGCACATCCGGGGAGTGCCCCGGCGGGAGCGGCGGCGGCGGGTCCTGGAAGCACTGGGGTTGGTGGGGCTGGGAGCGCGGGCGCGGCACCGGCCTTACGAGCTTTCCGGAGGGGAGCAGCAACGGGTGTCCATCGCACGGGCCCTGGTAATCTCCCCCGAGGTGCTCTTTGCTGATGAACCCACGGGTGAGCTGGACACCCTCACCGCCATGTCCATTGCCACCCTGCTACGGGATATTGCCCGGGAGCGGGGGGTAACGGTGGTGGTGGCGACCCATGACTTGGCCTTGGCGGAGATGAGCAGCCGCCAGGTAGAGCTGGCCGACGGCGCCCTTAAACCGTGAGGATCTTCCGAGTCTAACTGCCAACACTTACCTTCGTTATCCGTTATCCCTCCGCCCCGAGGCTCAAGCCAGCCTACTCAGACCTGCAAAGTCCTTGGCGGGACACTTGTTCTCCTGGGCACCGCGTCGCCTTTATTGGCCGTGCCACTTCCCCAACTACCCTGTTTCTTGAGGATGGCAATCCCACGGTGGACCGATGGCATCTCATGTCACGGGGTAGTGGGGAAGTTGATTGACTGGGTAATCCCCCAGGGCTATACTCCCAACGTCAAGCAGGGCCTTAAGCACACTAAACCTTCGTAGCTTCAGAGTCCTTGACTGCGGGCCAACCTTACCGGGAGGTGGACATGTGACTACTCCCATTCAGCTCACGGTCAACGGCAAAGAGTACCAAGCCCAGGTGGAACCTCGTCTGCTCCTGGTGCACTTCCTCCGAGATATAGTGGGCCTCACCGGCACTAAGGTAGGTTGCGATACCAGCCAGTGCGGCGCCTGCGTGGTGCTGATGGATGGTGTTACGGTCAAGTCATGCACCTGCCTGGCGGTGCAGGCCGACGGGGCAGGCATCACCACCATTGAGGGTTTGGCGCCTTCCGGCCAGTTGCACCCGGTGCAGGAAGCCTTTTGGAATAAGCATGGACTGCAATGCGGTTACTGCACTGCCGGCATGATACTTACGGTGGTGGAACTGTTGCAGCGCAACCCCAAGCCCACCGCCGATGAAGTAAGGCGGGGACTCAAGGGCAACATCTGTCGCTGCACCGGATACCAGAACATTGTGCGGGCTACCCTCGCGGCTGCCGAAGCGATGGGAGGCTAAGAGCTTCTCCATTTGGTTGCGGTTCGTCAGGAATGAAGTCCCGTTGCCCCTGTTGCGCAAAGTGGATCTCCCGCAGGAGGTAATCCGTGACTACCAGAATCTTCGGGTCCGGAATTCGGCGCCGGGAAGACCCTCGGCTGATTACCGGCCGGGCCACCTACACTGACGACATCAAGCTGCCAGGGCTGGTGCACGCCGCCATCCGGCGCAGCCCCTACGCCCACGCCCGTATCCGCAGCATTGACACCTCCATCGCTCGCGCAGCCCCTGGGGTGCTGGCGGTCTACACCGGCGCCGATACCGATGGGGTCCTCAAGCCCATCCCCTGCGCATGGGTGGTCCCCAACGCCGACGTGAAGCAGGTCCCCTATGCGGCCATGGCCACGGACGTGGTGCGCTACGCCGGGGAGGCCGTGGCGGTAGTGGTAGCGGAGACCCGCTACCAGGCGGAGGACGCCCTGGAGCTGATCGAAGTAGATTTCGACCTCCTGCCCGCAGTGGTCAACCCGGAGGCGGCGTTGGGGCCGGGCGCCCCCCAGCTTCATGCCGAAGCGCCCAACAACCAGGCGTTCCACTGGGTTGCATCGGGCGGCAACGTGGATACCGCCTTCAACTCGGCGGAGGTGGTGGTCCGCGAGACCATCGTCCAGCAGCGGCTTATCCCCAACGCCCTGGAGCCCCGCTCCGCCGTGGCCTCTTGGCTGGCGCCCATGGGGGAGTTGACCCTGTGGAACTCCACCCAGAACCCGCATATTGCCCGGTTCCTCTGCTCCCTGGTCACCGGGGTGCCGGAGCACAAGATACGTGTCATCGCCCCAGAAGTGGGTGGGGGCTTTGGCGGTAAAATCGCCATGTACCCATGGGAGATGATCACGGTCTTCTGCGCCATGAAGCTGGGCCGCCCGGTGAAGTGGACCGAGACGCGCACGGAAAACTACCGGTCCACCACCCACGGCCGGGACCACATTGAACACGTGGAGATGGCGGCCACCCGGCAGGGCAAAATCACTGGCGTTCGGGCCACCGTCTACGCCGGCATGGGTGCGTATCTATCCACCGCGGGCCCGGGGATCCCCACTATCCTCCACGGGCTGATGTACTCCGGACCTTACGCCATCCCCAACATCCGTGCCGACGTGTATGGGGTGTTCACCAACACCACCCCGGTGGACGCCTACCGGGGGGCCGGGCGCCCGGAAGCCACCTTCCTGCTGGAACGCATGATTGACCTGCTGGCCGTGGAGTTGGGTCTGGACCCCGTGGAGGTCCGCCGCCGCAACCTCATCCCCAAGTTCGACAACGGCTACGACGTGGCCATCGGCCTGAAGTACGACAGCGGCGACTACTCCAAAGCGCTGGACATGGCCCTCAACCGGTCAGGCTACGCCCAGCTGCGCCGGGAGCAACAGGCGTTGCGGCAGCAGGGCAAGTACATGGGCATCGGCGTCACCTGCTACTGCGAAATCTGTGGCCTCGGGCCCTCCCAGGTGGCCGGCGCGGTGGGCTTCGGCGGCGGCCTGTGGGAGGGCGCCATCGTGCGCTTCTATCCCACCGGCAAGGTCAACGTCTTCATCGGCACCTCCCCTCATGGCCAGGGAGAGGAGACCACCTTTGCCCAGATCATGTCCGACGAGTTAGGCGTGCCCGTGGACGACGTGGAAGTTATCCACGGCGATACCGATAACACTCCCATGGGCTGGGGCACCTACGGTAGCCGCACTACTGTGGTCAGCGGAGCGGCGGTTGCCTTGAGCGCCCGCAAGATCAAGGAGAAGGGCCGCATCCTGGCGGCCCACCTGCTGGAGGCCGCGGAGGCGGACGTGGACTACGCCGATGGCAAATTCTTTGTCCGCGGCTCCCCTAACCGGAGCAAGACCATTCAGGACATTGCCCTGATGGCCAACGTGGCCTGGAACATGCCTCCGGGCATGGAGCCGGGGCTGGAGGCCACCACCTTCTACGACCCGCCAAACTTCACCTTTCCCTTCGGCGCCCATGTGGCGGTGGTGATGGTTGACCCGGACAACGGCCATATTGAGCTGACCCGGTACGTGGCGGTGGACGACTGCGGGCCACAAATTAACCCCATGGTGGTGGAGGGCCAGGTCCACGGTGGTGTGGTGCAGGGAGTAGGGCAGGCGCTATGGGAAGGAGCGGTCTATGACGAAAACGGCCAGCTCCTCACCGGCTCCATGCTGAACTATGCGCTTCCCCGGGCCCATCAGCTCCCGGACGTGGAAACCTTTTCCACAGTCACGCCTTCGCCTCACAACCCTTTGGGGGTCAAGGGCATTGGCGAAACCGGCACCATCGCCTCCACCCCTGCGGTGTATAGTGCAGTGCTGGACGCGTTGCGACCTCTGGGCGTGACCACCTTGCAGATGCCCCTGACCCCCGAACGGATTTGGCGAGCTATTCACCAGCAGGGCTAGCCTAGTTCACTCTCGCTCCTCCCCACCTCGGATCAGGGGGAGGAAGCGCTCCTTCCCGCTGAGCGGGGGTAGGTCAGGATGAGGGTAGTAGGAGAAGGCATGTTCGCTTCCGGGTTCGATTACTACAAAGTTAGCTCAGTGGCGGAGGCTATCCAGTCGCTGCGCTCCCATCAGGGAGCCAAGCTGCTAGCCGGCGGCCACAGCTTGCTTCCAATGATGAAGCTGCGCCTGGCCCGGCCTACCGCGCTGGTGGACATCGGAGGTTTAACCGAGCTAAAGGGAGTCGGCGTCCGCAACGGCGTCATCCACATCGGCCCGCTGACCACTCACCACGCCATTGCTTCTTCAGAGCAACTGGGCCGTGCGTGTCCTTTGCTAACCGAGGCCGCCGGGGAGATTGGCGATCCGCAGGTGCGCAACCGTGGGACCATCGGCGGCAACGTGTCCCACGCCGATCCGTCCTCCGATTGGCCTGCCGCACTGACCGCCCTCAACGCCCGATTTGTGGCCCAGGGCAGCGGCGGGCGCCGCACCATTTCCGCCGCCGGCTTTTTTAAGGATGTCTTGGTCACCGACCTTGGGGAGGAAGAGATCTTGGTGGACATTGAGGTGCCGGTGCTCAGCCCCAACCATCGCACCGCCTATGCCAAGATGGCCCACCCAGCCACCTTTTCGCCGATAGTCAGCGCTGCGGCGGTCCTCACTGTGTCTGGTAACCGGTGTACCGAGGCCAGCATCGTTGTGGGCGGCTTGGTGCCGCGTCCCGTGCGGGCCACCTCGGTGGAGAACGCCTTGCGAGGCCAGCAACTGACTCTGGAAACCATTGGCGCCGCAGCAGCTCATGTGGCTCGAGACCTGGGTAGTGACGTGCTGGGAGACGTCTACGCCTCAGCGGAGTACCGCCGGGCAGTGGCCCCGGTGGAGGTCAAGCACGCTATTTACCACGCCGCGGGCTTGGCCCACCATTAAAGCCAGGCCGTGACCACCACCACTCCTGCCTCCATCGAAGCGGTCCAGGACCTGCTACGCGGGCAACTCTACATCTCTGACCGCGGCTTGGCCGTGGCCATCTTTCTGGCCCTTCAGCTCCAGCGGCCCCTCTTCCTGGAGGGGGAGGCCGGCGTCGGCAAGACCGAGATCGCCCGGGCGCTGGCCCGTGGTCTCAACACCCAGCTCATCCGCCTGCAGTGCTATGAAGGTCTGGACATCAACCACGCCGTGTACGAGTGGGACCATGCCCGCCAGATCCTGGAGATCCGGCTCATGGAGGCCGGGGGCCGCGTGGACCGGCAGACCGCCGGCGCTGATCTGTTCAGCGAAAGGTTCCTCATCAAACGACCGCTGCTCCAGGCCATTGACCAGAGCCGGGACCGCCCTGCGGTGCTGCTCATCGACGAGTTGGACCGGGCCGACGAAGAGTTCGAGGGCTTCTTGCTGGAGCTGCTGTCCGATTATCAGATCACTATCCCGGAGTTGGGCACCTTCCGGGCGGCCCATCCGCCCATTGTCATCATCACCTCCAACCGCACCCGTGAAGTCCACGACGCCCTGAAGCGCCGCTGCCTATACTACTGGATTGACTACCCCGACTTTCAGAAGGAACTGCAAATCGTCACCACCCGGATGCCCCAGGCGCCGCGGCGGCTGGCGGAGCAGGTGACCAGTTTCATCCAGGAGCTGCGCCAGACCGAGCTTTACAAGGTCCCTGGTGTCTCCGAGACTTTGGACTGGACCGCGGCCTTACTGGCCCTGAACCAGACTGCGCTAGACCCCCAGGTCATTGACGACACCCTGGGCATCATGCTCAAGTACCAGGACGACATTGCCCTGGTGCGAGGCGAACCGGTGCGAGCCATGCTGGACCGTTCTCGGAATCGCGGGCCCCAGCGGGGTGGGCGTGGCGGGGGCGGCGGCACGGCGCCGTGACCACCCAATCCGGCGATGGCGGGGCCCCTGGCCACATCTTGCGTAACCTGATGCTATTTGGCCAGGTTCTGCGCAGGGCGGGCTTGGAGGTGAGCTCCGACAACATGCTGGAGCTGGTGCGGGCCACGGAGCAGTTGGCCATCGGCCGCAGGGAAGAGTTCCGCCAAGCGGCCCGCTGCCTGCTGGTGCACCGGAAGGAGGACCTCCCCATCTTCGACGAAGCGTTCCAGGTTTTCTGGCGGCGACCCGCCACCGACCGAACCGCCATGGACCTGCGCTCCATGGGTGAGCAGCGGCGTTATCGTAAGCCCCAGATAATGCCTCCCGGGGCTGTGGGCCAGGAGAACCAGGCTCAAGAGGGCGCCGACCCCACGGCTGACCGAGTCGACCTGAGCTACGGCTACAGCCCTCAGGAGGTCCTGCGAGCTAAGGACTTTGCCGACTATACCGTCGCCGAGATCGGTGAGGCCAGGCACATGATGGCGGAGCTGGCCTGGGAACTGGGCCGGCGGCGCACCCGGCGGCGGGAAGCCGGCGACGGCGCTTGGTTAGACCTGCGGGGCACCATGCGCCGCAACCTCAAATACGGCGGCGAGTGGCTGGAGTTGGCGCATCGGCGGACCAAAGACAAGCCCCGAACCCTGGTGCTACTTTGCGACGTAAGCGGCTCCATGGAGCAGTATACCCGTATGCTGCTCCATTTCATCCACACCGTCGCCAGGGGTCTCGACCGGGTTGAGGCCTTTCTCTTCGCCACCCGGCTTACCCGCATCACGCGTCATCTGGGCCACCGCAGCGTTGACCAAGCCGTTAGTGAGGTGTCCAAGGCCGTGCCGGATTGGGCGGGGGGCACTCGCATCGGCGAGGCAGTGAAGACCTTCAACTTTCGCTGGGCGCGCCGGGTGCTGGGAGGGGGGGCCGTGGTGCTGGTAATCTCCGACGGCTGGGACCGGGGCGAACCGGAACTGTTGGGCCAAGAGATGGAGCGGCTGCGGCGGAGTTGTCATCGCCTTATCTGGCTGAACCCGCTGCTGGCGTCACCAGAGTACCAGCCGCTCACAAGGGGGATGCGGGCGGCCTTGCCCCACGTGGACGATTTTCTGCCGGTGCACAATTTGAACAGCCTAAGTGCCCTTGCCCGCCGCCTGAATCAGCTGGGCCCGCGCCGGGGTCCGGCCCGCCACCGGCAACCATCCCCTCCCGACCAGGTGGAATACCTAGCTACACCACGCCCACAGCCTAAGGTAGTTCACCCGGCGCTGGCGCCCACTTTCCAGCATCCCCTCTGGGGGCAGGACGCTGACCGCACTACGAGCCCGGAGCGCCCCCCGAAAGGTAACTGAAAGGCGGTCCGCCTGAAACCGCTCAACAGCCGTCTCCAAGGAGTAGCTTCTCCAAAGGTTTCACCCGTATGTCGGTTCGGATGACCAACAGCACCAATACCCCGTAACTTCTGGCAGACTTGGCGATTGCTTGCCGCAGGCCGGCTCCAGAGGAATTCTCTGGACGGACTTGCTCCGGAAGTCCAGAATGGGCGCCCCGCTAGCCGTGACAAATGGCGTGGGAGCGCCACTGGCGCACCCAGGGCTCGAAGTCCGCTACCAGCAGACGCTGCCTCCGATCCCCGTGGCGCGCCATCCTCAGCAGGGATCTAAAGGCTTACGCTCCCGCCCTCCCGCGGCGTCGGACCACCAAGAACACCCATCCTACTAAGGCAGCGCCAGCCAGTCCGGCCAGAACCCAGACCAATGGACTGCCTCCACCGCCGGGGGTCCCAGTCACCGCCACCGCCGCCGGCTGAGGTGTCGGCGCCACCGGCACCGCCGCCGCCACCGTAGGCGCCGGCGTAGGAGTCGGCGCCGGTGTGGGCGCCGCCAGGGGTGGGGCCACCGGCACCGCTGCCGCCACAGTAGGCGCCGGTGTGGGTGCAGGCACTGGCGCAGGCGTTGGGGCAGTTGGGGACCCGCCGCCACCACCGCTGCCTGGCGGCGTTAACGTGGGCGTAGGCGTGGGCTCAGGAGTAGGAGTAGGCGTAGGCGTAGGCGTAGGCGTGGGCGTGGGAGTCGGCGTAGGAGTCGGCGTGGGCGTGGGTGCAGGCGTCGGCGTCGGCGTCGGCGTGCCGTTCTCCTTGCGGTGATTGACGAATGTGGCCAAGGCCTCACGCACATGGGGAGCCGGCACAAGGTACGGGGCTACTTTGACAACCGGGTCACGCTCGTAACCCGCCGGGGCCGTAATCTCGCTGATGGTGTAGCTGAGCACACCGTTGCCCTCGTCACACGGGCCGGGGCGCATCTCCCCTGGGCGGTTGGGGTTGGGGATCAGGTCCTGAATCCTGATGACACCAACAGCCGGATCTTCGTCCCAGCCAGCCAGCTGGATGAGGGACGTTGTCGGTAACGTCCAGAAAGTCGGCTACGAAGTTGGGGTTAGTCGAGTCCCATGGAACCCCACGATGGTTGTCCTGGCAGGAGCCCGCGGGGTTGGGGACTATGTGGAATGTAGCCCCGGCCAGCCGGGCCGGCGGGTCGGAGTCATCCACCTTGAAGATGAGGATATACGGCGGGTCACCGGCCTGGGCCGGGGTTATCCCCTGGAAGAGCATTCCCAGGGACAGCACCAGCACGGTCATGCCCCCCATCAGCACCTGATGGAGTACGTTAAAGGAGTTGCGACCGCCAAGCATATTAGCCAAAGTTCTTCGCCTTAAATTAAGATCTCCGAAAGAAGCCGTCCCCATCTTGGGGAATGGCCTTGAACAAGACCTTCATTTTCGGCTTGCCCGTAGGGGCGTCCCGACTGTGTCGGGATGGGCTCTGGACTGACCATCCAGCCGAAGGGCAGACACCCTTTGTTGCGTCGTTGCGCTCAGGGCCGGCTTCGGTCTGCCCCTGCCTTCCGGGGGAATGAAGGGGCCCTCCTACGCCGCGTCTGGGGACTGCACTGGGGCATTGGTTTAGCAACGGATGAGGGCGATGCTACCTGCCCCCAGGGGGGTCGGGGGGGTTCCGGAGTATGTCGTCCAGGGTCCGGTCCAGGGCGGGGTCCAGCGCCACCGGCTCCACGTAGGGCGTGGCCTGGTAGTCGGCCTGGGCCCGCCGGATAATCTCCCGGGCTTCGGGATTGGTCTCGCTGATGCGGTCCAGAATCCGCTGCAAACGGTCCGCATCGGCGTCCGCCCGCTGCCGCAAGTCGGAGAGGTCCAGGTCCAACTGGAACAGCGACCGTAGCCGGCGCAGGATGTCGTAAAAGGCGCGGTGGTCGGTGGTGATGCCCACCTGCTCATTGCTGGCAGTGAAAGGGTACATGGGCGCCATGGCCCCCATGCGCAACATCGCCAGCTCCGGGTGTTGGTAGTGGGCCAGGGTCACCAGGGCCATGCCGATGGTCGGCCCCTGGCGGCGTTCGCTGCCGAAGTTGGAGAACCGCAGGCCGTACCGTTCCAGCGTCGCCTTCATCTCCGGGCGACTGTAGATGCAGTTAATGCTCCGCTCCAGCTCCGGGGGACAGGTCCCATAATAGCCCTCCACCGCCACGGTCTGCTGGACTCCCAGCGTCTGGACCGCCTGGAAGAAGGCGTCACCGTAGATATCTATCCGGTGCCAGGGCTCCTCACCCAAGAAAAGGACCAGACCCTGGCCCGCGTCGTAGAAGCGGTTCTCCCGGGACATGGCTTTGGTGGGCAGCCCATCCCGGTAGGCCACCGCGGGGCGGTAGGCATCGTGGGTCCCCGCTACCTGGAAGGGGTAGCACATGCGGGAGACCTCCGCCCCCATCTCCCCAATGGGCCGCGCCCGCAGGTGGTCCATTAAATACTCCGGCAACCCACCGGATACCTCGCCGCCGTCGGACCAAGAGCGCTTCCAACCGGCGATGAGGTACTTGGCGGCAGGCCGATGCCGCAGGGTCAACAGCTCCGGGCGTTCCATGGCTGCCTCCGTAATCCACCCAGCCGACAATCTCCCTTTGCTCACCAGTCTATGCTCGCGGCGGCGCCGCTGCAAGCGCATGCCGCGGGGATGTACGCTGGGGGTCCAGCGGTGTGACCGCAAACTGGGCAAATATGGCGGGCATTTTCCTAGAATTTCCAACCAGCGGACTGGCACAATAGGTCTTATCCCAGTTCTTATATATTTTGGCGGGATACTAAATCCGAGGAGGAATTTTCTTCATGGCCACCACAAGAGCCTCATCCCGGTCCAGCAAGAACCTGGAGTTCAGTGACGCCCCGGCGACTATTACTATCATCGGCGTGGGCGGCGGCGGATGCAACACCGTCAGCCGCATGATCCGGGAGAAGACCATTCCCGGCGTCCAGTACATCTGCTGCAACACGGACGTCAAGTCCCTGGGCAAGGTCCCGGAAGGCGCCATGCGGATCTTCATCGGTGAGCGCCTCACCCACGGTCTGGGCGCCGGCGGCGACCCGGAAGTGGGCGCCCAGGCTGCGGAGAGCGCCAAGGCGGCCCTGCAGCGGGCGGTGGCCCACAGCGACCTGGTGTTCATCGCCACCGGCCTGGGCGGCGGCACCGGCACGGGAGCTGCGCCCGTGGTGGCAGAGATGGTAAGGCACGCCGGCGTGCTCACGGTGGCGGTCGCCACCACCCCCTTCTCCTGGGAAGGCGCCAAGCGCATGGAAACGGCCATGGTTGGCATGGCCAAGCTGAAGGAAAAGGTGGACAACCTCATCATTGTCCACAACGATAGCCTGCTGAAGATGGTCCCCAAGGACGTCTCCATCCAGGAGGCGCTGAAGGTGGTGGACACCGTGGTGATGCAAGGCATCAACTCGGTGGCCGAATTGGTCAATGTGCCCGGCGACATCAACGTGGACCTGGCCGACGTCAAGACCATCATGAAGCTCCCCGGCCGGGCGCTGATGGCCGTGGGCGAAGGCACCGGCCAGTACGGCGCGGCCCAGGCCTGCCAGATGGCTATGGGCAACCCGCTGGTTGACCTGTCCATCGAGGGCGCCATGGGCATCCTGTTCAACGTCAAGGGCGGGACCTCGCTAACCCTGGGCGACGTCAACGCCGTGGGCGAGGCCCTCTCCCGCAAGGTTGACCCCCGGGCCACCATCTTCTTTGGGATGTCCACCGACCTGGAGCTGCAGACCACCACCAGGTTGACGGTCATCGCCACCGGCATACCGGAAGGAAACAGCAACAAGAACGGCGCCCACTAGCCTGTAGGGCGTCCCCGCTCTCCCTTAGGGAGAACCCACGGCGCCGCCACCGGAAGAACGCTCCCCGGTGTGTTGCCCCCCGGCCTTCTTCCCCCGGTCTTCTTCCCAAAGAAGGCCGGGGGATTTAACATGTCCGGGAAGTTAATCCCTTCCCAGGAGGCTAGCGTGCGAACCATTGACATCCACGCCCACATCTCACCCGCGCCCTTCCTTGAGGCCATGGCCCAGGGCCGCGATTGGCATGGCATCACCGCCGACGCCTGGCCGTCCCACCGCAGCAACCCCAGGACCACCTGGACCCCGGAGCAGCGCCTGGCGGACATGGACTCCCTGGGGGTGGACGTCCACGTGCTCTCCACCGGCGCCGCCTTTTACTACTACGAGAAGGACGCCGCCACGGTCACCCGGCTGGCCCGGGACTGTAACGACTACGTGGCCCAGCTAACGCGGGAGCACCCCAGCCGCATGGCCGGCTTCGCCACGCTGCCCATGCAGGACGTGCGCGCCTCGGTGGCCGAGCTGGAACGCTCGGTAGGCCGCCTGGGCCTGAAGGGGGCGATGATCGGCGACCACGTCAACGGCCGCACCTTCGACGACCCCCAGTTTCTGCCCCTGTGGCAGGCGGCGGAGCAGTTGGGCGCGGTGATGTTCATCCACCAGGGCGGCTCCACCGTGGTGACGCCGCGCAGCAACCGCTACCACCTGCCCAACACCATCGGCAACCTGGCAGACCGGACGGTGACCTTTGCCTCCTTTGTCTATGGGGGAGTGATGGACCGCTGCCCGGACCTTAAGGTCTGCCTGGCCCACGGCGGGGGATACACCTGCTTCGGCATTGGGCGCATGGACCGGGGCTGGCAGGTGCGCTCCGAGGCACGGCTGACGCTGCCGCGTCCCCCCAGCGCCTACCTTAGCAAGTTCTACTACGACTGCTTGACCCACAGCGAGCCGGCGCTGCGGATGCTCATTGACATGGTGGGCATTGACCGGGTGGTCTTTGGCACGGACTGGCCCTTTGACATGGCCACGGACTGGCCGGTGTCCTGGGTGCTGGGGCTGGAGAGCTTGACCCAACAGGAGAAGGAGGCCATTCTGTGGAAGAACCTGGAGCGCCTCCTGGGGATTTAGAGCCTGCAGGACAACTCACCGCGGGGGGCGCAAAGAACGCTGGGACCACGGTAAGCCATTCGTGAACTCTCTGCGTCCTCTGCGCTCTCTGTGGTTAAAAGGCCTTCAGCCCGCCGGCTCCACGGTGAGGGTGAAGGGGGCGACCTGCCGGGTCTTGGGCGCCAGCGCGGCCACCACCGCCACCAGGCGGCCCGGCGCATCTGGGGTTTGCAACACCAGTTCCCCCTGGTTGGCGGCGTCCAGGGACATCGCCGTGACGCGGTTGGAAGCGCCGGTCTCAATCACTTGGACCAAATACTCCTGTGCCACCCGGTTGCCGGTGAGGACGAAACCCTCGGCATGCCAGCCCTGGTCGCCGGGGGCCACGCCGGCCCCAGGTATCGAAAACTGGCGAACGCAAAGGCCTGAGTCGTTGACGCCGTCGTCGGTCAAGTAGTGAAACCGCAGCAAGACCTGCCGCCCGATAAAGTCGCCCAGATCGATGCGTTCGTCCAACCAGCCCTGGCTGTCCCCGGTGTAGCCGGGACCGTAGCTGTTGCCCAACGGGTTGCTCCGGGTGGTGTGGGGGGGCTCCAGCACTGTCCAGGTCTGGCCGTCGTTGGAGGACACCTCAAGGTAGCCATAATCCCAGTCCTCTTCCACCTGGTGCCACACCTGGTACGTCAGTATGGCCTGCGTGGACCTGGACAGGTCCAGGGCGCGAGTCAGGGTGGAGCTGATGGCATCCCCCGAGTTGCTCCACCAGCAGCCGGCATCACCCACATCCACGGGAAGCAACGGGGTGTCCGGAGCGCCTTGAAACCGCAGCCGCAGCGGACCGCGCACGTCTTTGATCTCCACGTACCGGGCGGCGTATTGGGGCACCTGCCCGTTGAGCTGGGTGAACCCGCTGGTGGACGCCACGTCGCCGGGCGTGACCATCAGGTTGTGGTAGCCGTACTTTCCCGATGGCTCGTCCAGGAAGTTGGCCACCACCCAGTCCTGGAACACTTCCCGGAAGCTCTGAGGATAGCCTTGCGCCCGCAGATAGGCCTCCACGCCCGCCGCGCCGTTGGCCGGCTGCCCGACCAAGTTGCGCAGGTCTGAGATGTCGCCGGCATAATGCTCACGAAGGTAGTGAAAGAACAGCGAGGCCGCCTGGTAGTGAGCACTCAATCCGCCTCCGTCCACCGGCCAGTGCACCAGGGAGACCTGGGGCGCCCCGTAGCCAAAGGACAGGCGGGCAGTGCCGCTGAGGGTGGCGGACAGATCGGACAGCCCCTCGTTCACCCAGGTATCCTCGCTGGGGTCGCCGTTCTCGTGGACCAGGTGCTGCAGCTCGTGGGCCACCGTGGGCAGGTAGCTGGATGCCGGCACCGGGAACGCCGCGATGTTGATGTAGATGGCTTCCCTCTGGTTGCTGTAGGCATTGACCTGCTGGGCATACCCGTCCGCTGAGCTGACGTAGCCGCCCGCGCCCCGCAACTGGGCATTGATGATGCTGATGTGGGTGTCGTTGTCCACTCCGGGGGACGACTCCTTGCCGAAGGCTGCCGTCACCCGCGGGTAGACCTCCGCTTCAAACCCGGCTGCGGCCCGTTCCAAGTCCTCCTGGGCCACGGTCTGGCCATCTGCCACGTACCAATACGCGTGAGGGCTGACCAGCCGCAGCTCGAAGGACTGCTGGTACATCTGCTGGCTGCTCAGGTCCACCAGCCAGAAGGTGTCCTTGCGCCCCGCTTGGTAGCTCACGGGTGTGGCGTTGACTACCCGTGGGGCCTGCGGCGCCCCCGGCGGGGTGGACAACTGGGCGGCCAGGGAGTACAGGTCCCGGTCCGGCGCCGGAGGGAGCTTAGTGTGGACTAACCCCCGGAGACTGACCGGCGTGGGGGCGGCCGTGGGCGGTGGGGTCGGCGCGGCGGTGGCCGTGGGCGGCAGGGTCGGCGCGGCGGTGGCGACCGGCGACGCCGTGGGCGCCCTGGTGGGGCTCGTGACCGGAGTAGCGGCAACGCTGGTCGGCGGAGCCGCGGCCGGGGTGGCGGCCGGGGCAACGCGTCCGGTGCAGCCGGCAATGATGACCATAACCAGCGCCGCCAACACCAGTGGGACGCGGACCGGGGCGTGTCTGCGCTGCGTCTGAACACCCATTAGCGTGGGTCCACCTCAGTTGAACCGGTTCATGGCCGCCTGGATGGACTCCTCCAGCAGGCAGTCCGCGGCCTGGGCCACCAGCTCCAGGGCCTGGGCGATGAGGGGCGCCTCCTCGCCGGAGAAGTCGCCTAGCACGTGGGCCACTTGGCCCTGCACCGCCTGGGCCGGGCCGATGCCCACCCGGATGCGGGGAAACTCCTGGGTGCCCAGGGCGGCGATGATGGACTTGACGCCGTTGTGCCCGGCGTCGCTGCCGCCCGTGCGGATGCGCAGCTTGCCCACCGGCAGGGCTGCTTCGTCGTAGATTACCACCATGTCGGCGGGCGGGGCGCCGAACCGGGCCCGCAGGTAGGCCATCGCCTCTCCGCTGTGGTTCATGAAGGTGCGCGGCTTGGCCAGCACCACCTCTTGGCCCAGGCGGCGCCCCTGGCCCAGCACCACTGTAGGCCGCCGCTCGTTTACCGAAATTCCCCAACGGAGGGCCAGCAGGTCCACGCAGCGGAAGCCCACGTTATGCCTGGTATGGCTGTAACGCGGGCCGGGATTGCCGAGACCGATGAACAGGCGCATGCTTACTGGAGGATCTGGCGGAGCAGGGCCACCAGCTCATCGCTCAGGGTGTTGGAGAGGGCGGACAGGTCGCTGGCCTGCACAATCTTCAGAAAATCGTCCAATCGCTGGTCGGTCTTGCCCTGGAGCACCCGCTCCACCAGCAGGTTGCTGAGCCGGCGGTTCTTGCCGGCCAGCAGTGCGGCGATGGCGGCGCCCAGCCTGGCCAGCTCCTGGGCGGGCAGGCCTTGGTCCAGCCCCAGCCCGCAGGCTGGACACCGGGGCGCGGTCTCCAGGGGCAGACCATCGTCGGGTAACGTGCAGGAAGGGGGTCCGTCCCAGAGTTGCGCCAGGGCCTCCGCCAGGCCCTGGCCGGCGGCCTCCCCCAGCTCCGGCATGGTGTTCAACAGCGCCAGGGCCCGCAGCTCTCGCCCGGCGGTGTCGCGGTCCTCAAGGTAGGCGGGCAGCGACTGGTGCGTGCCGTGGTGGTGGGACCGGTAGGCCGCCCCGTACTGCGCCTTGAAGGCCGAGACCTGCTGCTCCAGCAGGCTCCAGCTCCGGGCGAGCCAGAGCAGTCCGTCCGGCGACAGCGCCGCCAACAGCGCCTGGCGCTGCACCGACAACTCCGGCATGCTGGCCGGCGCCGCCGCCGCCGCCAGGTACTCCCGGGCCGCCAGCACTGCCGGGGCGTGACGCGCCAACTGCGCCAGTTGCCGCAGCGCATCCAGGTCGGCCTCCAGGCGGCGAAAGTCGGGGTAGCTGCTCCGCACCGCTTGGTATACCGACGGGAAGTCGCCCCCGGAGACGCCGGACAGGCGCTGGAGCAGCTCGGCCACCGGGCTGGTGGCCACTACTTCCCCAAGGGAAGGCGACAGCAGCCACAGCAGCTCCCGCGCCTGGGCCACCAGCCGGGCGATTTCGACCACCGCCTGCTGGAGCTCTTGCTCCTGCCCGCGGAGGGACAGGCCCTCCGCCACCGGCGCCAGCCGGGGAGCCAACACTCCCAAGTAGGGCAGGGCGTCGTTCCAGCGGGGTCGGGTCTCCGGGCCGATGGTGGCGGCCCAATCCGAGAGCATGGGGTCCCATTGGAGCAAGGGAACCAGCCCGCCGGTCAGTTGGGTGCCCGGCAGGGGACGCCCGCCCAAGAGCACCAGCCCGTGTCCCGGAGATAGCCGCACCTCCATTTCCGGTCCGGCGTGGTGCAGGTACAGCAGCAGGTACAGGGTGGCCAGGGGGCGGGTGAGACCCACCTGGTGGGCCAGATAGTGGTGCAGCTCGGTCCAGGCCGCCGGCGCCGGCCGGCTGGAGAGCCAGGACCGGATCAGGTCGAAGACCGGACAGTGGGAGGGGTTGTACTCCGCGGGTCGCTCCAGGATGGAAAGGTGCAAACCGGGTCCCAACTCGTCCAGCGCGGCGCGGGAGTCTCCCGGGTGGGCCGATAGGCCCCGATTACCGCTTAGGATATCGGCCCCTATCGGGGCGAAGATGGCCCGGTGGAGCTGGCCCGGGTCTTCCGGGGTGACTGGCCTGGGCAAGGACGGCGCCGCCACCGGCAGGTCGGGGTAGGCCCGCGCCAGCAGCCACTGGCCGATGCGCGTAAACCAGGCCACGGGATCGGTGCCGGCGAAGAAGCTGGTGGCGTAGGTGGACTCGCCGCCATGGGTGAGCACCATTCCCGATCCGTACCGCGCCGACTCCTCCTCCAGCAGGTCCTCTTCCAGCCCCTGTTGCCGGCGCTCCAGAGTCCGCCGGATCAGGTCGGCCTCCCCGACTTGTCGGGGCTGGGTGAAGTAGACCGCCTGGGTCTCCCGCAGCGTGGCCAACTCCCCGCTCACCTGGCTGCGCTGGCGGGAGGGACCGGTGGACGGCAGGCACAGGGCGATGCGGGGGTCATGGACCGCCGGCTGCGTCCCCGAGCGGCGCTGCTGCAGCAGCACGATGCGGAAGTAGGTGTCTCCCGACAGGGGTCTTCCCCAGGCCGGGGACCAGCGGCTGGCGCGGATGACCTCGCCCGGATAGCGCAGGCCGTGGTGGTCACAGGCAAAGGGCTGAGGCTCGTTGAGGGGGAAGTGCTCCAGCCATACTCGGGGTTCACCGGGGGCGATCAAGGGCGGGAACCCTGGGGGGCCTTGCCGGCGGACAACATCTCCAGGAAGGCGGCCTCGTCCAGCACCGGCGTCCCCAGGCGCGCGGCGGTGTCCCGCTTGGAGCCGGGGGCCTCGCCGGCTACCAGGTAGCTGGTCTTGCGGGTTACCGAGTCGGTGACGCTGCCGCCCAGGGCCTTGATGCGGGCCTCGGCCTCCCGCCGGGGCATGGCCCCCAGGGCGCCGGTGACCACGAAGGTGAGACCCTGCCAGGGCAGCTCGGCCTCACTTAGCCAGCGGGCCTCCTGGTGGAGCTTGACCCCAGCCTGGCGCAGCTTCTCTATCACCTGCCGGTTGTGGGACACTTGGAAGTAGGCCACCACGCTGCCGGCGATCTTGGGTCCAATGCCCGGAATTTCAGTAAGCTGCTCCGCAGTGGCCTGGGCCAACTCGTCCAGGCTGGAGAACCGCTGGGCCAGCAGCTCGGCGATCTCGGACCCCACGTGGAAGATGCCCAGGGCGAAGACCAGCCGGGGCAGGGGCCGCTCCCGGCTGGCGGCGATGCTGGCCATGATCTTGGTGGCCAGCTTGTCCCCCATGCGCTCCAGCTCCAGCAGCTGCTCCTTCTTGACATAATAAAGGTCGCCCACGTCCTTGACCAGCCCCTGGGCGATGAGGGTCTCGCACCACTTCTCGCCCAGGCCGTCCACGTCCATGGCCCCCTTGCTGACAAAGTGCTTCAGCAGCTCGAAGAACTGGGCCGGGCAGGAGGCGTTGGGGCAGCGGCGCATGGCCTCTTCTTCGGGCTTCACTACCGGCGTGCCGCACACCGGGCACTCCTTGGGCATCTGGAACTCGCGCTCCTGCCCCGTGCGCCGGGCCACCACCGGGCCAACCACGTGGGGAATCACCTCGCCCGCTCGTTCAATGGTCACCCAGTCGCCGATGCGCAGGTCTTTGCGCTGGATGTCCTCTTCGTTGTGCAGGGAAGCCTGCTTCACGGTGGCGCCGCCCACCACCACGGGCTCCAGCACGGCGTAGGGGTTGAGACTGCCGGTGCGCCCCACGTTGATGCCGATGTCCAGCAGCCGGGTGACCGCCTGCTCCGCGGGGAACTTGAAGGCGATGGCCCAGCGGGGCTCCCGGCCCACCACGCCCAGCGCCTCCTGGTGGGCGTAGGAGTCCACCTTGATAACCACGCCGTCCACCTGGTAGGGCAGCTCGTGGCGGCGCTCCAGCCAGGTCTGGAAGTAGCCGTACGCCTCGTCCAGGGTGTGAAACAGCCGGCTGTGGGGGTTGGTGCGCAGCCCCAGGGTCTGGAGCCACTCCAGGGCCTGGAAGTGGGATGGTGGGGGCGAGAACTCCCCGGTGTCTCCCAGGCCCCAAGTCCAGACCTGCAGGTTGCGGGCGGCGGTCATCTTGGGGTCAAGCTGGCGGAGGCTGCCGGCGGCGGAGTTCCGGGGGTTGACGAAGAGGGGTTCATCCCGCTCCTGGCGCTCCTGGTTCAGCGCCCGGAAGCTCTCAAAGGGCATGTACACCTCGCCCCGGACCTCCAGGTAGGGCGGTGGCTCCCCCTGCAGGGACAGGGGTATGCTGCGCACGGTGCGCAGGTTTTGGGTCACGTCCTCTCCCACCACGCCGTCGCCGCGGGTGGCGCCCTGGGCCAGCACGCCGTCCCGGTAGGCCAGGCTCACCGCCAGGCCGTCAATCTTCAGCTCGCAGGCCAGGTCGAACTCCGTGGTGTCCAGCAGGTTGCTCACCCGCCGGTGCCAGGCTTGCAGCTCCTCCAGGGTGAAGGCGTTGGCCAGGCTCAACATGGGCAACCGGTGGTGCACCTGGGAGAAGCCCGCCGCCGGGGCCGCGCCCACCCGCTGGGTGGGGGAGTCGGCGGTCACCAGCTCCGGGTGCGCCTCCTCCAGCCGCCGCAGCTTCAGCATCAACTGGTCGTACTGAGCGTCGCTAATGACCGGGTCGTCCAGCACGTAGTAGCGGAAGTTGTGGAAGTTGATCTCCCGCCGCAGCTCCGTCAGCCGCTGGGTGACGGTCTCTGTGTCCACCCCAGTGTCCGCCATAATGATTCTGCTCTAGACCCCACCGGATACGCTGTGCCTAAAGTATAATATCAGGAAACCCCGTCGGGTAAGTATCTCCTGTCACGACCTGAAGTAGAAAGGAGTGGCCTATGGCTGGGGCAACCCCCGAGGAAGCCCGCGCCCAGATTGTGGCCCTGGTGCGCGATTTTGTCCGCCGCGACGTGATTCCGGTGGCGTCGGAGCTGGACCGGGAGGACAAGGTGCCCCTGGACCTCATTGACAAGATGAAGGAGCTGGGGCTCTTTGGCATCACCGTGCCGGAGGAGTACGGCGGGCTGGGGTTGGACTACACCACCTTTGCCATGATCTTCGAGGAGATTAGCAAGGGGTTCATGAGCCTCAGCGGGGCCATCGGCACGCACCACATCCTGACCTACGTGCTGACCCACTCGGGCACCGAGGAGCAGAAGCGGCGGTTCCTGCCGGACCTGGCCGCGGGCCGCAAGCGGGGCGGGCTGGCCCTCACCGAGCCCAGCGGCGGCAGCGACGTGGCCAATCTGGAGATGACCGCCGTGCGGGACGGGGAGGAGTACCTCCTCAACGGCACCAAGATGTTCATCACCAACGGCCGCCACGGCGACACCTTCTGCCTGCTGGCCCGCAGCGACAAGACGGCGACCCCCCGGCACCGGGGCCTGAGCTGCTTCGTCGTGGAGAAGGGTGGGGAAGGGTTCCGGGTGGGGCGGGACCTGGACAAGCTGGGCTATCGGGGCCTGGACACCTGCGAGTTGATCTTTGAGGACTACCGGATCCCGGCGGAGAACCTGGTGGGGGGCGTGGAGGGACAGGGCTTCGGCCAGGTGATGAGCGGGCTGGAGACCGGCCGCATCAACGTGGCCGCCCGGGCCGTGGGGGTGGCCCAGGCCGCCTTCGAGGCCGCCATCCGCTACGCCCAGCAGCGGCATACCTTCGGGACGCCTATTTCTCAGCACCAGGCCATCCAACTGAAGCTGGCGGACATGGCCACCAAGATCCAGGCCGCCCGCCTGCTGACCTACGACGCCGCCGGCAAGAAGGACCGGGGAGAGCGGGTGGACCTGGAGTCGGGGATGGCCAAGCTCTTCGCCAGCGAGGTGTGCCAGGAGGTGGCGCTGGAGGCCATGCGGGTGCACGGCGGGTACGGGTACATCAAGGAGTCGCCGGTGGAGCGCTACTACCGGGACGCCCCGCTGATGATCATCGGCGAGGGCACCAACGAGATCCTGCGCCTGGTGATTGCCCGCCAACTGCTGCGCCGGCCGGAGTACCAGGTGTGACCCTCACCCCTGGCCCGCTCCAAGTTAGCGTCCCTCAGCCCAACAAGTGGCTAGCGTGGTCGGCTAACTCGGCGCTCCGGCCCTTTAGCCGCCGTGCCCTTCCGCCGCCACCGGGTTGAAGGTCACCCGCTTCACCGGGTACTTGAAGGTGTTGCGCCATTGGTGATGCACGTTGGGCGGCACCAGCACGCCATCGCCCTCGGACACCAGGTAGTCCTTGCCGTTGCAGTGCAGGGTGCAGCTCCCCTCCAGGATGTAGGCCTCGTGCTCCCAGGCGTGGGTGTGGCCCTCCGTCTCCGCGTGGCTCACCTGGCCTGGCCCCATCTCCCGGTAGAGCATGATGTAGTTGGGGGCGCCGTCCTTGGCGCTCACCAGCCGGTTCCCGGCGCGGCGGTCTAGGCTCTGCACGTTGCGGATGACCGGCGGCTTTCCTGAACCCTTGCGGCCCGATTCCCGGCCCCCGGTGGTGCGCGACGCCGCCAGCGGGTTGATCTCGATGCGGCGGATGACGCCCTGCCCGCCGTTGTTCAGGGTGTAGTGGTCCACGTTCCCCGGGATCAACAGGGCATCGCCCTGCTTCACGGGAAACTCCTTGCCGTCGCAGACCAGGGTGCCGGCGCCGCGGATAATGAGGAGTTCATGCTCCCAGGGATGGATGTGATGGCTGCTGGTCTTGCCGGGATAGATCTCCGAGTAGGTCATGGTGCAGGTGGGGGGATTGTCCGGCAGTCCGATGAGCCGGGCCGACGGGCCTTCCGGACGGTAGACGTTCCTGAAGTTCCTGATGACGGGTTCCAACGCTCCAACCTCCTCACATGGAATGGGGGCGCTGGCCGCTACCGCACAAGCTTGGCGGAACTCCGGCGGCTGTGCGGGCGCCCGTGGTTGCTGAGGGGAAGAAACCGGGGATCAAAGCAACGCCGCAACGCCGAGATTATATTACGCGGGCCAGAAAGGTTACAAGCTGGCTGACTGTAAACGGCAGGTGAGGAAATTCAATCCTTCCGGCGGCGGTGATTCATTGCCGTGTCCCCAATTGCCCCGCTGGCAAGAACTCCCATCGGGGAATTGTCACGCCGTCTGTGCGCCAAGGGCTGATGGCCTCTGGGGCGACTCCAGTTACACCGGGTCGGCGGGTTGACGCGCGGCTAGACGTTCCTTGACCAAGTTGATGTTGGGAGTGGGCGATGGATCCATTCCCCGGATCAGTGCTAAATAGTAGCTGGTGTAGTCTCCCAACAGCAACATATCCAATAGTTGGGCCAGGGGAGGCCCATCTCCTCCGTCCACTATCCGGTGGGGGATATTGTTTTGGCGAAGCAGGTCAGCCAGCACGCTGTAACCCCCATTCACCCATTCCTCCGCCGACTTTGGCCGCAACACTACTGCCAAGACGCCTTCACCTATGCACCGTGGCGCCCCATAAGCTTCCACCGAATTGTGCAGCAGCTCGGGCAGGGTTTCAAAGAAAGCCCAAGTCTTGGCGTTCTCGTTAATCTGGGTCTTCCACCGCTGGGCTACCCCGGAGAAGATACCACCCCCGTAAACCACTACCAGTTTGCCTACCAACTCTCTGGCTAGCTGTTTAGCTGGGTTATCTATTGCGGCGACCTCTAACCTGAGCCTGGAGACCTGCTGCCGTAACGCCTGGGTCCCGGCCAGCACCTCTTCCTCGGTCGTTCTCATCAGGCTAAGGTTCTCTAGAATCCCCAGGAGCAGCATCAAGTTGTAGATTACAGCGTTTCGTGGCTCACTTGTGATATCAATGGATAGGACGGGAATGCGCCGCGCTTTGGCTTCTTTCATCAGGGAGCCACCGCCAGCCACCGCCAGTACTGACGCTCCAGCTTGAGTCGCCTGATGAAAGAGGGACAAGGTCTCCTTGGTTTCCCCCGAGTAGCTGCACGCAATCACCAGGCTGTTCCGGTTCAGTGCAAAGGGTATAGCTGGGGTGCGCACCACCACCACTGGCAGTCCGGGATGCAAGCCTGCCAGGTCGGCTACTAGGTCTCCGGCAATGGCCGATCCGCCCATTCCGCCAATGACTATTCTGTCGATGGGCGACCGGTAACCCGGAAGGGAGAAATTGCGGGCTTGGCGCCAGGCTGCAGCGCACTGCTCGGGCAGGCCGCTAAGGCGGTCTCCCATTCTGCTGTGGTCCAGCGCGGCGTACATTGTGGGGTCGTCTATATCGGGCATAGCATAGGTGGAAGCCTGGTGGCGCGGTGCGACGATAAGTTCCGGTTCCGGGCGCTCAATAAGATCGCAGGCTAGGGTACGGCGGCGGGTTGTGCCAGTTTGCTCAAGTCCTGCAACGCCTGTTGTTGCAGTTGGAGGGCCTCATCAGTCTTGTGAATCGCCAGTGATTGTTCAGCGATCGTCAATGCCTCTTGGGGTTTTCCCATCTCCAGGTAGAGGGCCGCCAGCCGGTTGTGCAGAGCTAAACTGTTGGGCAACAGGTTTATGGTTTCCTTATACAGCTGGACGGCTTCATCGTCCTTCCGCAACAAGAAGGCAGAATCAGCTAGCGCTGCCTTGGACCGCCAGTAGAACGGCCGCTGTTCAACCGCGGCCTGGTTGTTGATGTAGATCATTTGGGTCAGGCAGGAGTCGTAAGTAACTCCCTTCTGCGAGCTACATCCCCGCTCTGCGGGCAACTCCTTATTCTTCCGGTAGACGGAATATATGCCTGCGCGGTAAGTGTAATACACCGGTACGTCTGGGGCTAGGTTAGTTGCGCGGTCCAAATCGGCCAGTGCCGCCTGCGCATGGCCTCCGTCGATATTCTCCAATGCCTTCCCCGCTGCTATTGCGGCCCTCGGGTAATTGATGGCCCTCACCCAAGTCAGGGTTAGAATCCCGCCGATAATCCAGGCTGCCATCGCCAGTCTCAACATGAATTGCCCGCGGTCGAACTTGGGTCGCTCCCTGGAGTTAGGGCGGGAGGCGCCGCGCCCCCGGCGGCCGCTGGGTCTGGATTTGGGTTCCGGCACAGAGGCAGGCGTTCCCATGGCGGTGGGTAAGATACACAGGGCGGCCAGTGTTGCCCAGAAGGTGGTCAGGTCTGCAATCCGCGCTACCCCCACCATCTGCTCCACAAACCGGCCTGCCAGTAGGGCCATCAAGCCAGCCAACACCAGTTTCTGGGCGGTGGTCCCCGCTTGTCCTTTACGCAGGAGCAGAACACTGCCGGCCAGCAAAGGCGCCGCAAACAGGCCCAGCCCGCTCATCAGCCCCAGAATGCCCTGTTCCACAGTCTGGTGAATCAAAAAGTTGTGGGCATGGTCCGGCTCTATGAGGAGCAGAGAATCCGCCACCGGCGGAGTCACCAACAGGTAGGTGTACCGGAACGTGTCTGGCCCGTACCCAATGACGGGCCGCAACCAGCGCAGACTCAAGGTATCAAACTCGAACCAGGGACGCTCCCGGATCAGCTGCCACGAGTCCTTCCAGTGAAGCCCGCGGCCAGCCAGGAACCCTCCCAGCACGTCGCCTTTTATGGAGGTGAATCGCCCCTCCACCTGGTTTAAAATCGCATTTGCGCCCGCCGGCTTCGGATCCAACGAGTCGCGTCCGGCGCCAATGGCCAGCCAGAAAGCCACCAATGCTACAACGGCCGCCACTGCCACTCCAGCCCCAAGCACCGGAGCAGCCCGCGCCGTTCCCCAGATTGCGTAGACTGCAATCAGCGCGAGGAACCCTGCTATGACCAAGAGCCCAACCACTGCCGACCATTCCAGCACCGCCAGGGTTAGCGCGGTGGCCAGTGCCAGCACCACCGCGGCTCGGCCCAGAGCACGCCATCCTGCGAAAAGGCCCACAAGCACCAGGAATGCTCCCAGTGCAATGAGAGTTCCGACCCACGCGCCGCGGCTGAAGGTAACGATAATCCCCAGCAGCTGGACCGTCAGCATCAGGACCCACAGGCCCAGCATAGCCAGGGACCGCATGTCCTGGACTATCTTCTCGCCAAGTCTCCCGGCGCCGCGCATGGGCTCGCGAAAGGCCAGCGTGGCCATCAAGAGCGTTACAGAAATGGGCATGGACATGGCCGAAGCGGAAAAGACCGCGTTGCCCATGAAGGAGGTCACGCGGCCCCTTCCACCGCCGGATATCTCGGTCAATCCAAAAAAGTCGTGGCCGTAGTGTTGCAGCAATCCGTAGCCGCTGATCAACACCCCCATGACCGAGATCGCCCCCAGCAGCCGCCACAGCTGGGGCTTGGTCTTGAGGTGGGAGGCAATAGCTCCAAAGAGCAGAACATAGGCAACAATGGCGTAGGCCGGGTAACTATCCTGTCCCGGAATTTCCCCCCACAGGCTAACGCTTACGGAGCCGGACAAGGCGGTGCTGAGCAGCGTCGTCCCCAAGAAGAACCAGACGGCCAGGATCACCCAATGAGCAGGCTGTTGGCGTAGCCAGGCAGCTAGCCGGACCAACAAGGCTGCGGGATGACGCCAGGCCCCCGGCTCTCCGCCGGAAGGGACGAGGGGGAAGCGCCCCCGGAGGGCCCACTCGATAATCCAGAGAATTGCCATTAGCCCTGCCAGGGTGCGCAGCAGGGCAACCTTGGGCAGTTCTACATAGGCGATGACCGCTTCGGATATGGCGTAATTGGGATTAAAGAAAACCACGGGCACCAAAAATACGGCCAAGAGCCATAGACCCTCCATGCTTCGGTTAAGCCAAAGCAAAAGGGTGGCATTGCTGTGGTCAATAGCCGGGGCTTGGCCACCCGGGGCCAAGCCTGAGCGTGACCTCGCCCTGGGCCGCGACACGGTCATGGGGACTCACCATCGCCCGGGAAGGGTTGTTCCAGGTGGTCCACGGTTGGTTTACCGCCCCTTTGGTCCCACCGGGCCAGTAGGGTATTACGGACTGAAAGGACCATCAGCTTTGAGTCTAGCCACAGGTTGGCGCGCTTGATGTATTCCAGGTCATACTTCAACTTTTCTACAGCTTCGTCGGCCACGTCATAAACCTGAGCCAATCCAGTGAGTCCGGGTTTCACCGACATCCGGCGGTGAAAATCAGGTATTTGTTCTTCCAACTGACGCTGCTCTTCAACGGACAAGGCGCGGGGACCCACGAAGCTCATATGGCCTTCCCAGATGCTCAGCAGTTCCGGGAGTTCGTCCAGGGCGGTCTTCCGCAGCAGCTTGCCAATTCTAGTGATCCGAGGATCTGACGGGGTGGTCCACGCGGGCCCCCGCTGCGCTGCGTCGGGCACCATGCTGCGGAACTTGCGCAGCATGAACACCTTGCCGTGTTGGCCGACTCGGGTCTGGGAGTAAAACACCGGGCCGCGGTCTTCCAACCAGATGAGGAGTGGAATAACGGTCCAGAGGCAGACCCATACCGGCAGCAGCAACAGATGGGCGAGGACGAGAATGGCGAGGTCCATTGGCCGTTTATAACCCAGACGTGCGTCCGTCGACCCTTCCCCGTTGCTATGGACACTCGCCATTAGGCCGCCGACGCTGGGCTCCCTGCTAAGATCATCGGGGAGCCATCTGGGAGGGCGCCACGGCCAGACGGGGCGGCGGTGTGGCCCGTCCCTGCCGGCCCAATTCCCCCCAGATCCAGGGGTAAGTTTGCTGGAGACCTTCCCGCAGGGTAGTCTTTGGTTCCCAGCCGAGGACCTTCCGCAGCTGACTGTTGTCACTGTTGCGGCCACGCACCCCTTGGGGTTTGGACAGGTCGTGCTTCTTGACCAACCGTTTGCCCGCTACCTCACAAATGGTGTCTACCAATTGGTTCACGGTGACCAGCTCATCCGTGCCCAGATTAAGCGGTTTGACATAACCCGATTCCATGATCCGGAACAGGCCTTCAACGCAATCGTCCACGTAACAGAAGCTGCGTGTCTGCTCCCCGTCTCCCCACACTTCAATGGTGGAGCCGTGCTCCGCCTCCGCGACCTTACGACAGATGGCGGCGGGCGCCTTTTCTTTGCCGCCCTCGTAGGTGCCCAAAGGACCGTAAATGTTATGAAAGCGAATGATCCGCACATCAAGGCCGTGGTCTTCATGGTAGTAGGTTACCAGTTGCTCGGTGAAGAGCTTCTCCCAGCCATAACCCTTCTCCGGGTCGGCTGGGATGGCCTGGTCCTCCCCCAGGGGAGTTACATCCGTCTCGTGCTGCAGGAAGCTGGGGTAGACACAGGCTGAGCTGGTGTACAAGTAGCGCTGGATATTGCCCAGCCTGGCCGCTTCAAGCATGTGGCTATTTATCAAAACGTTGTTGCGGGTCAAGGTGGCGTGGTTCGCGGTGATGTAGCCAATGCCGCCCATGTCAGCCGCTAGATTGTAAACATCCTGGACGTCCTGCACCGCGCGGGCGCAATGCTCAAAAAAGCGGAGGTCGGCCAGCAAAAATTCGTCGGCAGGACTGGTCTCGTACTCGGGCATTTTCAGGTCCACTCCCCGGACCCAGTAGCCCCTGGCTTTGAGACGTTTCACCAGATGGTGGCCGATGAAGCCGCCCGCTCCGGTCACCAAAATGCGGCGCATTTTCATGTTACCCATAAAATCCACCCTCTTAAGCACGTTACCGGAATGTTTGTGTTGAGCTTATCGTGGTCAGTCGAACTTCTTCAAGCCGAAATGCTCCAGGGTTACGAACCAAACAAACTGCGGCCCTTGCACCAGGACGCGGCGCCAGAGCCGCCGGGGTTCAGCCACAAACCGATAAAGCCACTCCAGCCCGTGGTCTCCCATCCAGGATGGCGCGCGGCGTTTGGCGCCCGAGATGAAATCGAAGGCGGCCCCCACTCCCAGCATCACAGGCACCCCCAGTGCACCCCGGTGTTCAAACATCCAGCGTTCCTGTTTGGGCGTGCTCAGCCCCACCCAAAGGATATCCGGCTGCGCTTTTTTGATGGCTGCTCGCACCTCCGCATCCTCCTCTGGGGTGAGCGGCCGGAAGGGAGGGACATAGGCGCCTACCACGTGCACCCCATGCTGTTCCCGCAAGACCCGGGCCAG